>NZ_CALMPD010000311.1 GCF_937871865.1 uncultured Legionella sp. | reverse complement strand
GGGTGGTCCCTTTAGGTGATGACTAAGTGGTCCTATTAGAGTGCTGAATGACAATCGCGTAGGAAAAGGTTGAAAAAGCCTGTATTAGATATAGTGGCATGATTCCTTTTGGCATTTCTTTTGATAACAGCATATTTTTTCCCTAAAGCTATTTTGGAAGGTGACTCTATCATTAAAAATGGATAAACTTAATCCCTTTTTGCAATTATCCTGAGTTTCAATGGATGATAATTGAAATTGCTGTATAGGTGTTTAGGAATGAACAAAATTACTAGAGTTTCATGGGATGAAGTTAAGCCTCAAGTAAAACAAGTCAACGAATCGATATATCGTGTCATTGAAGAAATTAAACCTGACAAAGAGATACCATTCTTTGTAGCTCGCTATAAATTTGGTGAACATTTCGGTATTAAAAATCATGCTTATCTGCCCACCAGTAGTGGTCAAATGGAAAAAATTGACAGCAAGCACACCGATAACGAGTTATTCAATCATCTGGGCTATGGCAAAAATAGCTTACCTTTGGGGTTAATTCTGGATAAATTTTGTGAGTGGCATTATTTTGGTGAAGATGAACGCATTTTTCCAGACTGTGTCCAGGGGCCTGGTGCAATTTTTAATATGCAGGTTATTTTTGATGAGGATCAGACTGTAGATAATAATGTGCTCTCTGTCTCATCTGGAGCGCTTTCCTCCTTTCTATTACCGAATATCGGTTGCAAAAGAAAGCATGCGAGAATTCAGAAATATTTTAATGTTGCTGTTCCCGCGCCCAAGTCTCCGTATGAACATTACCTAGTGTTCAAAGAGATATTAAAGGATAAAAGTACCACCAATAACTGGCATAGTGAGATTCTTTATTTTTCTGAGCAGTTTATCAATGAAGTTAAATATAATGATAAATGGCTTAAGCTGAAATTATACTTCTCGGAGTCACTAAGGAAAAAGCTGACCCAAAATACTTACGATGCTTCTTGTAACGATTTATTCCTCAGTG
Organism: uncultured Legionella sp.; assembly: GCF_937871865.1. Taxonomy (GTDB): domain Bacteria; phylum Pseudomonadota; class Gammaproteobacteria; order Legionellales; family Legionellaceae; genus Legionella. The sequence goes on along the minus strand of NZ_CALMPD010000311.1, from coordinate 2,533 downwards.
CCAAAAGTATTAACCGTTTCAGACCTACACCATTTATCATGGATACAGCAAAATATATTTTTAATATTTGCATGGGCTCAGGTATTGGTGTGAAACCAGCTATTGACGAGCAATATTTTCCGGTTAAGACGATCCAGAAAATTTATAATGAATGTTACGACTTAGAATACACCGCAACGGTTATGGTTCCGTCAGCCTTGAATGGACAGTCCGATAGTGTTTACTATCCCTTACAGTGTCCCTTTGCCAAGATTAATACTTTTAAAACCAATCAAAGTAATAGTGCTTACAGTGAACTGGAAATGCTAAAAAATGTGTTATTGGCTTATCAATCGGAGTTTACTGCAGATAACAGTTCTGCTTTTGGAAGTCTGCTTTATCATGTAAGTAAACAAACGGAATTTTCTTTTTACCATTATAAATCTTCTAGTAATAAGAGCATTAATAGTTCTGAAGAACTAGAAGGTACTGATAACAGATTTGCTTTTTCCTATTGTAGCGATAAAACGCAATTTGCCAGCGATGCAAAGTTATTTAGAGGGTGTGTTAGATTAAGCAAACAATAAGGCTATACAGATGAGAATATTAGAAACAGAACGATTATTAATGCGAACTTTTCAAGAAAATGATGTGGAATCCTTAATTGGCATTAGCCAGGATCAAAATGTAATGCGATTTTTTCCAGCCATACCTACGCGAGAAGAAACTATTGCATTCATAGATAGAATCATCTCTCATCAAGAAGAAAAGAATTTCTCGCTATATGCTGTTGAAATTAAAAATACCAGTGAGATGATAGGTTTTGTCGGTTTATTTACTGCAACATTTCAAGCTCATTTCACTCCAGCAATTGAAATTGGTTGGCGTTTATCTTCAAAACACTGGAACCAAGGCTATGCAACAGAGGCCGCCAAAGCAGTCCTTGATTATGCTTTTAGAAAACTAGATTTGGATGAAGTTGTCTCGTTTACATCCGAATTAAATAAGCCGTCTATTCGAGTAATGCAAAAGATTGGATTACATACCAATTTAGAAGATAATTTTGATAACCCTAAAGTACCTACAGGTAGCCCTTTAATGGGTCATGTTTTGTATAGATTAAAACGATCAGAGTATCTATCAACTCAAGGTTAAATCATCAATTTTCAAATCGAGTAATTTCAGATATTTATTGCTAATGGCCTTTTTTTCGAGCGGCGGAATATATACTGTTGTTATTGAAGAAATAGCGGATAGCTCGAGATTACTAAGTTGTATCCATTCTATTCGGGGAGGGCAAGTAGGAAGAGAGGGCGCTTCATAAAGACAAATGGAGTAATCTACTGGATAGTAGCTACTCAGATAATCTTTTAAAATTGATAGGTAATTAGTTTTTTTCCCATCAGCTCTACCAAAATTTGCTACCTGCCAGAGTATTAAATGTGCATGAATATCAAGACACCGTTCAAATAATACCAATTCTGTGGCTTCAATTGAAAAACATCCCTGATCGCCCGGATCAATTTCTAGATCACTAAACAAGCAATCTTGGGAAGATATTGCAGGTAAAATAATTGCTTCGCCGTTATCCTGTTTAATTTGTCTCACTGCATTAAGCGCAGAATCTGCAAAAACGGTAGGATGGCCGTAAAAAACAACGCATAAAATTGAAGCCTGTTTATATTCTTCAATGATATGAGTTGTTAGTGCCTGATAGGCTTCAGCCCGTTTTTCGTAGCTAAAATAGATAGTATCCAACGATTCAGAGTTTTTAGCTTCTCGTTGAATCCATTGTTTTAGATTATCTTCATTTACAAGATAAAGTACCTTATCAGCATTTTGGATAACACGTTTTGTTTCTTCAGTTAGATGGGAAATCGATTTTATTCCCGATCCTACTACTATAAGTTTATGCATTAATTCGTTTTTTATTCTCTATGGTATTGCTATCAACTTTGTAGGAATTTTGTATTGAAACTATTTTATTGGCATTAGCCTGCTTTTGTTTGTTTTGATTGATATTTAAGAATAACTCATTGTTATTTATTAAATACTCATTTCCCACAGCATATTCAAGTTTATCCATTAAACTCATTTGATATTCCTTATATTGAATTTGATAGCCATTGTACAAATAAAATTCTTACAGGTATAGCCTAAAAAAATATTTGCAGTGATGTGCTCATTATGCTCTAATAAATACTCGAAACGAGTATTTTGATTTATGAGTTACAGGAGTTGAGAAATCATGGGCAATATTCACCTAATCCCCCGACTAATTCGCTTAAGAGATGCTCCAACCTACGTAGGTATGGATCGTCATCGGTTTAATAAAGATGTCAGACCTAACTTGGTCGAAGTTCCAATGGGAATTCAGGGAATTGCATTTGATCGACTTGATTTAGACGCATGGGTAGACGATTATATCGAGTGTAGTGGTCGTCCTGCGATAACCAAGCAGAGGAGTTTGGAACAATGGGACGAAAAAAATCGCCGGGGCTCTTCAAAAGAGGTGACTATTGGCACATCGATAAAGCGGTCTTTGGATGCAGAA
>NZ_CALMPD010000310.1 GCF_937871865.1 uncultured Legionella sp. | reverse complement strand
CTCAAGCCTGTGCCGAACTAGAGGGGCTGAATTATGAGCATGCAGATGCTTTGATTTCCTTATATTCACGAGGCTTAAGAGGGGAACATTTGAGAAACCTGTTTATAGATGAAAAAGAATTTGGCCCTCATCATACGGCGGTTTTGAATATGTTGATAGATGAGTGGCACTACGACGTTGAAGAAGCGGTCAATTGTATTTCTGGTTGTGATTTTGATGAAGTACAAAAATTCTATTCCATGCCAGTGCCCTCCCAGTTGTTTTAATAAGGGGCGTGACGATCATTGGAACGAAGAGATACTCTAAGAACAGCCTCCTTTAATACAAGCTTAATTGTTGAGCTATCCCTCCGGTTTTTCGGATAAGTTTTTAATGTTATCTTAATTTTTTATGAGAAATACTATGATTAGCGAATTTTTTTTAGAAGATACAATGCAATTTTTGTCATTAGTTAAAAATTATGACTTCACTACAGAATCTCAAATTACAGATAGAAAACCGGTTTTAACAGATCAAGAGATTAAGATTTTAAAAAAAATAAAATTAAGCGATATGATATTTGGCCAACCCTATGCATCAGACAAAATAAATACACATAGCATGAATGTATTTGATATTTCTTCTTCTAAAGACAGCTCATTAAAAGTAGTGGTGTCTAATAGGGCTCCTTCGTGTGGTGAGTTACGTGGTACTTTTTTAATACAATTATTAAATGAGGCTAAAGAAGAAAACCAAGATCAAACAGTATTTGAAGCAATAGAAAGTAAAGTCACTACATTAGAATATAATACGCTTGCTCTAATGACCCAACGTTTTTTTTGTGAAGGAGAAAAAGCGATAGTTAAGGATGTTTTTAACAAACATAAAAAGAATTTTTACAAAAACGATATAGAAATTAAACAAGCACTAGAAGAGGCTGTATTGGTTGTTTCAAGATTGATGGAAGCCGCAACTCTTTCTGAGGTTGCTTTAAACGACAATAATGATGTACTAACAGAAAATACCAAAACAATTTTTCATCAAATCAAGCAAACGTTGGAAGATTTTTCCCATGGAGAATTAACCTTTACAAATTTAAAAGAAACATGTAACAAATTAGGTGAGAATATAAATCAATTAGAAATTAGCAAATACCAAGGCTACAGTGGAATTCAAAAAGTTCTTTCAATGATAGCATTCCTGTTATTATCTGTTCTTAGCTTGGGAGTTGCCAATATTATTAGTTATCAATCGTCAGGAAGTTTTGTGTTCTTTAAAGGTGATAACAATAAATTTGAAGAAAAACAAAAGGTAAATGAAGTCGGTAGTTTAATCTTGTCTCGCAATACGGCGCCGTCATGTATGGACCCAGACCTGGATGCAAGTGATATAGGGTGCGATGGCGACGATATTCTTCATCATCAATATAATTAAGCAGATATAGTGTTTTGATAATGCGATCTAAATTCATTAATGCTCTAGCTAAACCAGATGGCCTGTTCTTAGGAAATAATGATCGCATTAATGTGAAGAGCCCGGAATCACCAAAAAAACATTGTATCGACATGTAGCCCAGCAGGCGAGGTACGACAAGATGGGAAGAAACTACTTGGAGTGTCATGCCCCCAAATTTATTGGAAAATATTTTCTCAATGATAAATGCTTAGAGTTACTTTTTGCATCATTGAGTTTAATAAATATCTCATAAGCTCTTTCCAATCTGATTTCCAATATCTATACCTGGCCGCTGTCATTATTGGAATTTTGTGTAGGGCTGACTGTTTGATCATAACCACTTGTGTCGATTACTTGAAGTGGCTTCAGTGTATCTGGAAATGGAGTTAGAGGTGCTGCTTGGGACACTGGTGATGCTTGAATCTCTGCATCTGGCTCTGGGGTAGGATTATTGAGATTGGCTTGCGAGTTGTCATCTTTCGGAGCAGGAGGGGCTTCATCACCTCCAGTAATTTTGTCCAATAATTTGTCTGTGGCATCTGATAGTTGCTGCTGTAATGGAGCAAGGCGATCATCTACTGCATCGTTTAACCTATCAAGAGTTGCCCCAAGCTTTGCATATAATTGCAACATAGCCGCCATCATGGCGATCCATTTTGCTGGTATCTATTTTATCCTCCACTCTTTTTTTCTCCTTTGCCTCTGTTTTTCAGCAAAATCATCTCCATTATTTGCCGGTTTCTTGGACTCTTCATTTTCCGAATTATAGCCAACGGATAATAAATTGATTATAATCATTTATTTATGACGTATTCA
>NZ_CALMPD010000309.1 GCF_937871865.1 uncultured Legionella sp. | reverse complement strand
AGGAAGTAACTTGAAAAATGGTTTCCCGCCTGCGCGGGAACGACATAATAAAGACCATAATGAATTAATAAAAATAAAATCGGGCCTGTAAAAAATGCCAGGTTCTCCCAGGGCGATGCTAATGCGGACTACGAACATGGGGAGTATATGTGTCGTAATACAGGAACCTCGCATAATACATAAACAACGAATAAGAATAAGCCGCCTGCTTCATACGACGAGACTATGTAACATTTCAACTTAACGATCGCGACCGCCTGTTTTCTTTGTTGGCCACATATTGATTGTTTATCAAAACATTGACATTCCCTATGTTTACACTAATGCTTAACTCATACTGTTCTGCAATTATTTGTGACTCATTATGTGTCTTGCATTGATTATCTTAAATCAACACCCTTTATTTCCATTGATTATTTTATCAAATCGAGATGAATTCTATCAACGTAGCAGTTCGCCTGCTGATTACTGGATTGAACATCCATATATATTTTCAGGTAGAGATTTGCAGGAAGGAGGGACCTGGCTAGGTGTGAATCGTTCAGGGCATTTTTCATTAATCACTAATTACAGAAACCCTGTGGAGCATCGATCTTCGATGAAATCCAGAGGACGTCTGGTTGCGAATTATTTAATAGAATGTAAACAATATTTACCAGAAGAATATTTGAATAAAATCAAGTTAGAGGCACAGCAGTACAATAATTTTAATTTGCTTGTAGGATCTATGGATCAGATTTATTTTTATTCTAATGTCGAAAATAAAGTTAAAAAATTATCCAGCGGAATTTATGGCCTAAGCAATCACCTGCTTGATACTCCATGGCATAAGGTGAATAGAGCAAAGGAACTTATAAATAATCTGAACGAACAATTTATTACATCCAATACGTCTGAACAAATAATAGAGTTGTTCTTTCCCATTTTATCCGATACACATCCGTCTCCTGAGCATTTACTCCCTCAAACTGGAGTGGAACATTCTCTGGAGCAGTTGCTAAGCCCTATATTTATAACTATTCCAGAGCATCACTACGGAACGAATCAATCGACGATGGTCATTTTTGAGCGGGACAAAATTACGTTTGCCGAAAAAAAATTTCAATACGACACGCTCCTGGTGTCAAAAATAATTCATTCAATACCTATAGATTCAAAATAAAACATAATGAAGTAACTGAATGGCAAAATTACGTTTCAGGTAACGAAAAACAATATCATTTGCACTATGATAGGCTGAAAACCAGATACCGCGGACACGCCGCGGTACGTAGATGGTCTGACGATTTTCTTAATATTTATCCATAACTGGCGTAAAATTAATTATTGCTTTCTGTGATAGTTATTTCAGAAGTAGCTCCTCGAGCTTTAACCGATGGATTATACATTGATTCTGCAAAAGCAGGGGGAACGATGTATTTTCCTGGATTAATAGCCTTGATTTTATAGACAATTTCTTTAGCAGTTGAATCGATGCTTCCAAAGAAATTCACTCTGTCTTCTCTTGCATCAGAAAAATCCATTGTATCGGTTTTTACTGATTCTCTGACGACTTCAAAACCACCAGGTAACAAATCTTCTATAGCAATGTTTGAGAAGTAATTATCATCAAGAGCGCGAATTTGAATGTGAACTTCAATTTCGCTGCCTAATGGTGTTGACTTAATCGCGTTCCCTTTTTCGTCCCTGTATTCCCTGTATAGTTCCATTCCTTGTTTCAATGGGGTGGTTGGCAGTGTCTTATCAAAGCCAGCCTGAACGAGTTGATAGAAAAATGTATTTTTATCAGGGTTATTTAAGCTAATTTGCACAACGTTAGTATCAATACCTATTTTTTGATAATTACCTTGTTCCGCTGGAATCACTTTCTTTTCATTATTTGCCAGGAGTTCAGTAATTGACAGGGAAGGAGAGTTGGCAGTTGAATCACCTTGAGGGTAAGCTGCTAACGCAAGGCTTGCGTATCCAGACAATATGGTATTGATGTCATCATTACTGATAGCCTGAACCAGATTCATTAATAATGTGTCACCAACTTTGGGTAGAAGCTCGGGGAAATGCTTGGCGACAATATATAAATATTGGGCATCAGCAATGTTGGCGTCAAAAAAATCAGTATCAAAAGATTTTTTGTTTTGCGGCTGATACATATTAATTAATCGAGTTGCATCGTTATAGCTTTTCAGTAATTGATAAGAACCAGCAATATAGACTGCAGTAATATCCTTTTGCCAGGCTTTGGAGTTGTCTTTTTGCAAGTACAATTGCAAATTAGCCAGGTAGTTTGTAGTGACTAGTTCATTTCGAGTTAAAATGTAAATGGCGTACGCCTGAATTCGGGCTTCATCCATATTCGATACATTTTTGCTCGCCAGTTCTTTCAGGTAGTTAATGCCATTGAAGAACAGTTCAGTCGGTACATTAAAGCCTTGGCTTCTTGCTTCGGTCAGGAAGTGCATTGCATAAACAGAAGCAAAAGTATTACCTTGGTTGTCACCTAGACCAGGCCAATAACTGAAACCACCATTAGACATTTGTCTTTGGCTCAACATCTGAATGGTCGCATTAACTTTTTCGTTGATTTGGCTACTGTCTTTTGTAAACCAGCTTTGGCTATTCATTGCAATCAACGGTAAGGCTTTACTGGTTAATTGCTCAGTACAACCATAAGGGAAGTTCTCAAGATAGCGTTGCAAACCAAATACCAAAATTAAAGGACTGGTAGATACTGTTGCATCTACAGTTCGATATTCGGGATATAAAGTGCTCATGATATCCAGTGTTTTGTTGGCATCCTGAGTTTTACCACTTTCAATGTAGGTAGCAAATGGAGTTGCAGGTCTGACACTTAGTGTTGCATCCATGGAGCCTGACTTATCACCTGCATTGGCAGTAAATGTGGCTTTGGCAGAACCAAGCAGCGATTTTGCCTTTAGTTTAAAGTGGACTGTTTGTTCGTGCCCTTCTTTAATTTCTAATGTTTGTTTGCTGTCACCTATAATTTCAAGCTCAGGTGAAGCCGTCAGGGTGACTGAAACTTTAGTATGATCACCTGAGTCTTTGATGTTATTGGCAACACTTGAACTGATTTCGAATACATCTCCAGGCGCTACGAAGGTAGGTACATTAGGATTTATAATGAAATCGCCTCGTACCTCTGTCTGAGTATCATTAGAACCCACTGAGTCAGTGGAAACGGCTACAGCCATTACTCTAATCGCACCATTAAAATAATCCGGTACCTGATAGGTGACTTGTCGAGGAGTTGTATCTGCATCAATAATGCCTGACCAGTACACCACAGGTAAATCCGTTTTACGTTTAAACGGATTCAGACGACTAGCTAAATCTGCCTCTCCATCATCTCCACCTGCAGCAGAGATCTCTCTATCCTGGATAAATTTAGGAAGGATCTGGTCGACCGTCTGTTGGGTGAGTACTTCCAATGCATGCTTTTGGAAAAAGAATGACAAGGGATCGGGCGTGTCGTATCTGCCTACTTGCAGTATTCCTTCATCAACAGCATAAACTATGATTTTTCCTGGTTTATCGGTTTGATAATCAATAGTCAGCTGTTCACCGGGTTTTACTACTTTAGGCGTTTTTAAATCAATTTTGATGTCATGGTCATCATGATTCACAGTAAAGGGAACTACGCTATAGCTCAGTGGACTGATAAATAACTCAGGAGATTCCCAATCCCTGACAAATGCTACGTTAATGTATCCATTGCCCTGAAAATCTGCTGGAATATGAATGGTTTGCACTGAGCTTGTAGTGTCTGTTTTAAACCATTGCGATGCATAGACCTTATCTCGTTCAATTGTTATTAAACCTGAGCCTGTATAAGGTGCAGTGATTTGTATTTCTATATCTTCGTTAGCATGAAACTCTTCTTTATTCAGCTTAATTGATAATTCGGCATTTTTCGCAAGA
>NZ_CALMPD010000308.1 GCF_937871865.1 uncultured Legionella sp. | reverse complement strand
TTTTCGATTATAGGAGGTAATTCAGGCATATTTTTTAATATTCTTTCTGTAGTACTTTTAATCCCAACTCATTCATTTTGGCAATGTTTTTCTCTGGGATTTTATCTGTATCACCATAAGCTGCAATGGCTCTTTCCAACATGTCTTCTCTTAAAAGGTGCACCATTGGATAAGGGGAACGATTGGTGTAGTTTGATAAATCATCGGGATCGGTATCGGCAAAAAAATAGTTTGGATGGAAGGTCGCTAACTGATAAGTTCCCTCATAGCCCTGAACGACAAGAAGCTGCTCAGCTAAATCGACAAAGTCCAGATAAGTAAAGAAATCTTTGAAGGCATGGGAGAATACCAGCAAAGTAGTTTCAATAGTCGGATTCTGATCCAGAAATAGAATTTCTGTCATTAACTCTTCGAGAGCCTGGGCTTTTTTCGTCGTTTCTGAAACTGCAATTTTTAACTGGCCTTTATTGACGGGACCTTTAGCAAAGGGACATACGTTATGTTCTATGATAAAAGAGCGTACCCAATTCATAGTTTGTTCGGTCGCTGAAGAGTTTGATTGAGGCATTAGATGTTTTATAAGAATGTTGTATGGCTTATTGTACAGTGTGGTAATTTATTTGCAATTTTCTATAAAGAGATATTTTGTATATTATACTGAAGAAAACAACGTCGGATTGAGAACATGCAGAGTATTTGCAAGTTTATTTATAAAATATTTGGTTGGAAGATTGTTGGTGAATTACCTAAAGATAAAAAATTCATCATCATTGTTGCACCGCATACCAGTAATTGGGATTTTATTACTTGCTTGTGCGCGCGATTTATTGTGGGAGTCAAAGTTAATTTTTTGGCTAAAAACCAGTTGTTTTTCTTCCCGTTTGGTTTGTTATTAAGAGCGATAGGCGGCGCGCCTGTTGATAGATCCAAGAAAGGTAATAAGGTGGAAACGGTTGTTGAGCTTTTTCGAAACAGTGATGAATTCCGATTGGCATTAGCTCCAGAGGGAACTCGAAGTCCGGTGACGCGTTGGAAGGAAGGGTTTTATCACATCGCATGTAAGGCTGGCCTTCCTATTGTAATGCTCGGGCCTGATTATGCGTCTAAAGAAATTCGCATACAGGAACCATTTTGGCCTTCTGGTGATATTGATGCTGATTTTCCCAAGATCCTTGAGTTTTTCCGAACAATTAAGGGGTACAAACCCAAGGAAATTCCTGATTATCATCCGAAGAACAAATGACTCAAATGTTCCTGTATTACGACTTCGCCTAATCCGGGCTACGTTATTAGCCCGGATTAGGCGAAGTCGATTCTGTACTACATGGCATTAGCATGGGTTATAAACACCAAGTGCATTCAAAAATGTTTTCTTAATATTTCCAACTCGCTTTGCATCTTTTCCATCTTGTCCATTAACTCAAGTGCCAGCGCTACACCAGGTAGATTAATACCCAAATCATGATGAATACGAAATGCCGATTCAATACGTCGGAGGGCTTTTTGATCTATTGCTATTTTTTGAGGATCTGTCGGTTGGTTAGGAAACAAACCATACTCTATCATTTCATTGAGTAGTGCTTCAGGAATATTATAGCGATGACATACCTCAACGAAGGTATAAGTAGTTGTTTCTTCAATTAGCATGCCGATTAAAAGATTATCTTTCTTCATGCTAGGCTCCCATCTGTTCGCGTGGATTAAACGGCATTTCTTCTGCCATTTTCTTATAAAGTTCTTTTGCAGCCTCAGTGGAGGCCGGAGGGGTAATTATTTTTAATAATACGTATTGATTGCCTGGCGTAGCACCGGGTAGCCCACGGTTTTTGATCCTTAATTTCTGCCCTCCTTGAGAGCCGGGTGGGATTTTCAGATCAATTTTTCCACTGAGAGTGGGTACTACAATAGTAGCTCCCAATGCGGCTTCCCATGGTGTAAGAGGAAGAGTTAGGTAAATATCGTTATCCATTACATCAAAAAGAGGGTGTTTCAATACATCCACAGTTAAATACAGATCACCTCTGGGGCCGCCATTGATTCCCGAGCCACCTTGTCCTGCCAGACGAATTTGCTGTCCTGATTTTATTCCGGCAGGAATTTTGACTTTTAACGTTTGCAATTTGGTTTCAGTGCCTTGATCGACAGGAACCTGTACATTTTTAATCGTGCCATCAAATGCTTCTTCCAGAGTGATATTGATTTTTCCTTGATAATTTGGACCTGACATAGGCTGAGGTTGATGTTGGTAACGAGAATGTCCAAATAAGGATTCAAAAAAATCACTATCAAACTCAGTCTCATGATTTTGATAATGGTATTGTTGTCCTGCTCCCGCATGCCTTGATGATTGATGCGTATTTTGGTTGAATGCACGATTTTTAAGGTACTGATCGTATTCTGCTCTTTTCGCAGGATCTCTTAATACCTCATAGGCTTCCCCCATTTCTTTAAATTGTTCTTCTGCATTGGGTTCTTTACTGATATCAGGATGATATTTTCTTGCTAATTTACGATAAGCTGTTTTGATGTCTTTTTCCGATGCATCCGAGCTTACACCCATTATTTTATAATAGTCTTTATCCATATTAATATTCTCTTAATCCAGATTGCGTAGCAGAGATAATGCGTGAGCCACCATCATTTTCTCTTCATTTGCCGGGATGACCAATACAGAAAAAGGTCTTAAAAACTCGAGTCTTGTCAGAATATGTGTCCTTATCTGTTCCGAGTGTTCCCCAATCCCGCCAGTAAATACGATACCATCAACACCATTTAAGGCAACAGCCATCATTCCCATATATTGCGCCGTTTTAAGGCAAAAATAATCAAGAGCAAATTGAGCCTTTTCATCCTGGCTCTCCTGTAATATCTGGACATTATTGGTCAGTCCTGATAATCCCAACAGTCCTGAATTATTATAGAGCATTTGTTCCAGATCAGCGGGCGGTATGCCTAAATCCCGTATCATATAAATAATCGCACCGGGATCCTGACTGCCGCAACGAGTCCCCATGGGTAATCCATCCAGGGCAGTTAAACCCATAGTGGTGTCAATACTGATACCATTCTCTAAAGCACATAAACTGGCGCCATTACCCAGATGAGCAATAATTATCTTGCCTCTGGCTAAATCGGGATGTTCTTCTTTTAATGTATGAGCTATCCATTCAAAGGATAGCCCATGAAATCCATAACGTCTTATCCCTTGTTTCCGTAGCGATTCAGGCAGAGCATAAGTTGAAAACAATGGAGTATGCTGAGAATGAAAAGCTGTATCAAAGCAGGCTATCTGAGGCAGGTCTGGATTAATTTGCTCAATAATTTCTATCCCTTTCAGATTATGTGGTTGATGCAGAGGGGCCAGGGAGTTTAGCTTTTTTAATTGGCGTACAATGTCAGGGGTGATTCTTACACTGTTTTGAAATTCTGTACCTCCATGAACCACTCGATGAACGACTGCACTTATGTTCCAGTTCTGCTGCTGACGAATCCAATCGAGAATGCTCTGAATGGATTGAGTATGATTGAAATCAGCAGAGAGGTTTTGAATCAGCTTTTGTTCCGGATGCGCATTATTAGATGCCGTAAATTTCGGTGCAGTACCTAAATTAGCTATTTGTCCCCTGGCTAATTCTGCGAGCTGGGTTGTGTAGGAAAATACCTGAAATTTGACGCTTGAAGAACCTGAATTGATAATTAATAAAACAGTAGCGGTCATTTTATTCTTCCTGCTTTTCTGGCGGCAGCAATTTTAACTGCTACAGCACAGGATAAAAGCCTGGTTCGCAAGGAGTCTGCTCTACTGGCTAAAATTATTGGAACCCTAGCGCCAAGAACTATGCCGGCGGCATCTGCATGCCCCAGAAATGACAGTTGTTTGGCAAGAATATTACCTGATTCAATTTCTGGCACTAACAAAATATCAGCATCTCCAGCTACTTGCGAGACAATATTTTTGTCCTCTGCAGCTTGTTTATTTATCGCGTTATCAAAAGCTAAGGGGCCATCCAAAATACCCCCTGTAATTTGTCCTCGATCAGCCATCTTGCACAGTACCGCTGCATCTACGGTGGTCTGCATTTTAGGATTAACTACTTCCACCGCAGCAAGAATGGCGACTTTGGGTTTGGTTTCGTCACCATATAAGACACGCCAAAGATTGATGGCATTTTGACAAATATCAGCTTTATCTGAGGCATTAGGCGCAATGTTAATGGCCGCGTCAGTAATTAATAGTGGTTTGTGATAAGTTGGCACATCCATTACATAGACATGACTAATACGGTATTTGGTTCTTAGACCTGATGTGACGGGAACAACAGCTGACATCAATTCGTCGGTATGAAGTGAGCCTTTCATTATTGCATCGACTTTACCGGCAGATGCCAGTTCTACGGCTTTAGTGGCCGCTGCATTACTGTGTTCGGTGTCAATAATCTTCCATTCCGACAGTTCTATTTCTGCTTGTTTAGCGGCAGCCTTAATTTTTTCAACCGGGCCAATTAAAACAGGAGTAATTAGTCCTGCTTTAACCGAATCTGCTACAGCTTCTAATACATTAGCTGTTACTGGATGAACGACAGCAGTAATTATAGGGGGTACTTCACGACAGGAGGTAATGGTCGCATTAAAGTGATCGTGATTAAGAATTTCTACATGAGGTAATGTGGCACGCGCGACCCTTAGTTTTTTTGAGGGGGCAATTACTTTCGCTAATCCAGCAATAACGACTTCGCTTTTCTGGTTTACTCCCGTGCAGTCAAAATGTACTATTTTTTTTACCGGCTCTTTATTCTTAACTACTATTGTCAGAATTAAATTATCCCCCACCCGGACGGGCATTTTAAATTGAAGATCTTGTTCCAGATAAATTGTTCCTGGGCCAGGCAATACAGTGCCAAGTAATGTAGAGATCAAGGCTCCAGACCACATTCCATGTCCAACTACACCATGAAAAATATCACTTTGAGCAAAATTGGGGTCCATATGTGCAGGATTAATGTCTCCAGACATAGCCGCAAATAAATTAATGTCATTTAGTGTTAACGTTCTCATTAATGTGGCTTTTTGGCCTAAGGTCAATTCATCAAAAGTAACATTATCCATGTATTCGTTATTCATGATTAATCCTTATTTCTGTAAAACATATTCCCCGGGAGCATCAGGAAATTTTTTATCAAGTTTCGGGGCATTTATCTTATCCGGTGAGGAATTTTTCGCTAACCATTCATGCCATGCAATCCACCATGAGCCCTTTTCATACTTTGCTTCTTCGAGCCAGGTCGTCGGGCCAATATAGGGATCGTCCTCTTTGCGCTCATTAATATGATAAGATCTTCCTTCGTGACCTGGTTCGCTGACAATCCCTGCATTATGGCCGCCATTGGTTAATACAAAAGTAATGTCGCCATTAATTAATAAATGGGTTTTATAAACAGACTTCCAGGGCGCCACATGATCTTTTTCAGTACTGACTACAAACGAAGGTACTTGAATGTTTTTTGCAACGACGTGTTTGCCTTCAAGAACGTATCGGCCTTCAGCAAAATCATTATTGAGGAATAATTGTTCCAGATATTCACTATGCATTTTATAGGGCATGCGCGTTGCATCAGCGTTCCAGGCCAGTAAAGCAATCATTCCTCTTTGAGTTCCGTGCATGTAATCCTGAACCATTTTAGACCAAATCAGATCATAAGAACGAAGCATCTGGAAGGTTCCCGCCATTTGTTTCGTATCAAGATAACCTTGATCCCACATCATATTTTTTAAGAAAGATACTTCACTTTTAGTAATAAAGAGCAATAGCTCCCCAGCTTCGGTGAAGTCACCTTGTGCTGCCAGAAGAGTTAGGCTTTTAAGGCGGTCATCGTGATTTTTTGCCATGGCTGCTGCTGTTATCATTGCCAGAGTTCCTCCCAGACAATAACCCATTAAATGAATTTTTGTCTTGGGTCTTATCTCTGATACTGCATCGAGAGCCGCCATGGCTCCTAGCCTATAATAGTCTTCTAAGCCAAGATTTCTGTCCTCTTCGGTTGGATTACGCCATGATACGATAAAAACAGTGTGTCCCTGTTTGGTTAGCCAACTGACCAGAGAATTATCTGGAAGCAAATCCAGGATGTAATACTTCATAATCCAGGCAGGTAAAATGAGAACCGGCTCTTTATAAACTTGTTTTGTCTGAGCTTCGTATTGGATTAATTCGATGAGGTGATTTTTAAACACAACCTTACCTTTGGTAATAGCAACGTGTTGTCCTGGAATAAAATTCTCAACTCCTGCCGGAGGTGTACCTGTTAATTTCTCAACAATATCTTGTATCGCGAGCTCGGTTCCACGAATTAAATTTTGTCCCTGAGAACGAATGGTCTCCTGAAATAAATCAGGATTGGTTAAAATAAAGTTGGAAGGGGACAAGGCATCCAGGATTTGCCGGGTGCGAAAAGAGACTGTACGTTTCACATGCACAGGTAATCCAGGGACATTGGAGGTTGCCTGTAAGCACCATTTTTCTAATTGAATAAATTGTTCAGCCCAGAATCGCCAAGGATAATAACGCCAGTTCTCAGTATGGAAACGTACGTCTTTACCGTCTTCGGGGAGGTCTTTGGTGACCAGATTCGTTAGCGTGTTCTGAAGCTGTAGTGTCGGGAACAATGAGAGTTGCATCATCGTTCCGGGAGATTGTAATAGCTGCGCCATCCAGGTGAAATGAGCGGTAGCTAAAGCTGCGGGGCTTATCCCTGCTGTAAATTTTGCTAATTTTGCTTGGTAGAGTTTATCAATAATTCTAAAAACCGAATCATCTTCTTGATTCTTGCTTTCTGTGCTCTTTAATTCTCTTTTTGTTGTTTTTTGTAGTGTCTTTTTATCCGAGATGATGGTTTTGTTACCTTTTTTCATACACTACATCCTGTAGGGGCAGATTTATAAAAAATAGTATAGCAGGATTCCAGAATAACGACTGGTCTGTAGAAATATTGGTGCATGTGTTATTATTCTTCCAGATATAAATCATCAGCCATGTTCTAACACAGCCTTGTAGCAAGAGATCACTATGTCATGGATTAAACCAGATAAACTTCAAACCAAAGCAGAGGAAATAGGCAATGCGACAACGCATGCCATGGGCGCATTATTGAGCCTTGCAGCGATCACCTTGCTTATTGTTTTTTCAGCCACGCAACAAGACGGTTTCAAACTGTTCTCGGGGATTGTTTTTGGCGGCACCTTGGTTTTAATGTACGTCAGCTCAACGATTTATCACAGTATGCAGAACCCAAGATTAAAACATTTCTTCCGTATTATGGATCATGCTTCAATTTATTTACTCATAGCTGGTAGCTATACCCCTTTTATGCTGGTCACGCTAAGAGGTCCTTGGGGATGGACTATGTTTTCCATTATCTGGGGACTGGCTTTGGTTGGTGTTATTTTCAAACTCTTTTTTGTCCATAAATTCGAAGTATTATCTACTGTCATTTATCTTTTGATGGGGTGGATGAGTCTGATTGTTGTTAAGCCAATATATCAATCACTGCCTGCTGCTGGATTGGAATGTATTGTTGCTGGAGGGGTATGTTACACTGTCGGCGTAATTTTTTTCGCATGGGAACGATTGAAATACAGTCATGTGCTTTGGCATTTATTTGTTTTGGCTGGTAGTATTTTTCATTTTTTTGCTGTGTTGTTTTATGTGGTTATAGAATAAGTTAGAATTGATATTTTTCAGTTTTTGTAAACTGGATGTACTGTACTTACTCGCTTTTGGAGAATTTAATGCAAAAATATTTGGTAACTGGAGTTGTGGCTGGGTTATTGTTGTTATTATCTGGTTGTATGAGCACTAATCCTAATCCGGGTAGTGGTGGTAATCTATTCAGTCCTTCTTATCCTTCGGGAATGACTTTATCTCAATCAGTACAGGATGCTTTGATGAGCAATCCAGATCCTGTCATCGCACGAGTACATGTTGAGACAAATCAAAATGTAGTGATCTTAAGTGGTTATGTTAAGAAAATTCGTCAAAGTGATACAGCAGAACAGATAGCTCAGAAAGTTCCTGGAGTTCAATCCGTACAAAACAACATCATTGTACGTCAGTAATTTTGATGTTTCATCAAAGCTCATAGAGCGGTTATATTCTCTCTATGAGCTTTAGGTGGTTCGTTATTTTGCTTTCTTTTTCTCTGCCATCGGTGTTTCACAACAGGCACACTTACAGCAACTGAATTTATTATAGAGCCAGGCAATGATATAACCGGTGAGGAATGCATTAATAAAACCAAGTATTGCTCCAATGATACTGCCTTTTATCGATGGCTCATAACCCAGATATAATACTGATACCGCGTCAACAAACGGTTTTCCATAGCTATAGAGATAAGTTGTTAGGCCGAGCATTAATAAAGACACACCCCAAAAAACACCGAACGAAAGACCAAGACCTGACGGACTTAATTTGCAACCACCCATTACAATCTCCTTATGTGTAATTAGTTAAAACATAGCGTATTGTATAATATTAGAGCGTTTGCAAATCCCGTTATGAGCTCTAATCTCTTTATCTTGACATAGAATTTAATTAGGTGATACTCCATGCAAAAATATAAAAAAATGCTAATGTATATTTTATAGTACACAGTAATTAAATAGTGGATATTTATGAATGTTCTGATTCGTGGTTCTTTGATTTTATTGTTGGTCGGTCCTGGGTATGCAGAATCAACAAGTACTTCTCTTCCTTCCAATGTGGTTAAGGTAACTAAAAAGAATAATCCAAAGTGTGTTGAATACATTACTTACAAAAATCAAATGTATTGCAGCCTGGTGGCTCTTGGTAAAACTACAGTTGATCCTGAAATACTTACTTATGAAACACAAAATATTCAATTCGATAACCGTGCCTGGAAAGCAGCCTGGGGCCAAAAAAACAATGCGGCTTTGACGGTAGAATACATTCCGGTAGGGGGTACTATTGATAACTGGAGCGAGTTGATTACGTCACAATATTTGCCAGGTATGGCAGATGTCAGTGCTAAAGAATTTAAAAAAAGATTTATAGCTAATCTGGAGAAATCCGGGATTACCTATTCAACGAATATTATTGATGAACAGCCAAACCAGATTATTTTCGAATTTAAGGTAACCGTACCGACTAACTTGCAACAAGATGAAATTCAAAAAATAATAAAGAGTAAAGATGGAATTTATGTTCTTCATTATGCAATGAAAAAAGCAGACATGGGGAAAGAAAACAGGCAAAAATGGATTGAAAAGTTAAAGAAAAGCACGGTAAAGCAATAATTGACTCCTTCGGAAACTCTCTACAGAAGACGCCTGATGTACCAATTGATATTGCAATGCCTCCTTGACAATTTTGAACTTCATTACCTAGAATGCTGGGGACATAATAGAATTTTATGTCTAAATTCAACTTAAATAAAAGGGAACTTTAATGAACAAATTACAATTAACTGGTGCTGCTCTGGCGGTAGGTGCTGCTTCAATGTTTGCTCTTGCTCCTGCTTTTGCAGTAGAAGCAACTACAGCACCAATGGTTCAATGCCAAGGTGGTAACGCATGCAAAGGTCAAAGCGCTTGCAAAACAGCTGATAATGCATGTAAAGGTCAAAACGCATGTAAAGGAAAAGGCGTTGTTGAAATGACTAAAGAAGATTGCGATAAAGCTGGCGGAACAGTAGCTGCTCAATAAGTGCAATTTTTTTGATTACTTTACTCCAGGCATGAATACCATGCCTGCTTTATGTCTTAAAGCGGAAATAAGGATGTATCTGAATTGAGTACTGCTGTAAAAATGCCCTATCTTGGCTTTGGATTAGGGTTGCGACCTAATTATTATGAAGAGATTCTCTCTTTAAAACCGGACGTTGACTGGTTTGAAATCTTAAGTGAAAATTATCTGGTGCCTGGTGGAAAACCTTTATATTACCTTGATAAAATCCGTCAATCCTATCCTGTGGTCATGCATGGCGTATCACTTTCTATAGGAAGTAGTGATCCTCTTGATATTGATTATCTGCAGCAATTAAAACAATTAGCTGCCCGAGTTGAGCCTGCCTGGATTTCAGATCATTTATGTTGGACTGGTGTTGATGGAGTGAATGCGCATGATTTACTTCCTATTCCATATACCATGCAAGCAATAGATCACATCGTGTCGCGTATTCAGCAAATACAAGAATTTTTGGGCCGGCCATTATTAATAGAAAATGTCTCCAGCTATCTTACCTTTAAACAATCAGAAATGACTGAATGGGCCTTTCTTGCTGAAATAGTAAAAAAATCAGGCTGCTTTATTTTATTGGATGTAAACAATATTTATGTCAGTTCAGTAAATCATCAATTTAATCCTCTGGATTACATCAATGCTATGCCTGCAGAAAAGGTAGCTCAAGTTCACCTGGCAGGTCATTCCAATCAGGGGGATTACATAATAGATACTCATGATGCTCCGGTCATTCAACCGGTTTGGGATCTTTATGCTGCGGCCCTGCAAACATTAGGCCGAGTTTCTACCATGATAGAACGAGATGATAATATGCCTCCAATCACAGAGCTCTTGGCTGAGTTAAATCATGCCAGACACATTGCGAAACAGGTTCTCCCTGAGAAGGTGTCTGCATGAGTGAACTGATGGAGTTACAACAACAATTTCAAAATTTTCTGTTATCAGGCGATACCTGTATCGATGAATCGGTTATTGAAACTGAGACCGTCGCAGTGGCTACTCGCCTGGGTATTTATAAAGATGCTTATAAATTAAGATTGATTGAAAGCCTGACAACGAGTTTTCCTGCAGTACATGCTTATTTAGGTACGGAAGAATTTCAAAAATTATGCAGGAGCTATATTGCGTTTCATCCTTCAACATACCGTTCTATTCGTTGGTATGGTCATGTTTTGTCAGAACATGCAAAACATTATTACACCAACGCTTATTTTTATGTTGCAGAACTTGCTGATCTTGAGTGGAAGATGACTTTGGCTTTTGATGCAGCTGATGATCCTGTTCTTTCCATCAATGATGTTGCTTCTGTTCCAGTGGATTCCTGGGCTAACATGCAATTTGCTCTCCATTCTTCTGTTCAACGGTTAAATTACTCCTGGAATACGGTTCCTGTTTGGCGAGCACTTACCAATGACAGTGATTTACCGGAATGGGACAATACATCAAAAGTTACTCCCTGGGTATTATGGCGATCTCAGGATAATTTGATTCAATATTACAGTTTATCTGAAGAAGAAGCCTGGGCTTTAGATGCGGTAATACAAGGATTATCTTTTGGAGAATTGTGCGAAGGTCTATGTCAGTGGATAGCGGTTGACGACGTAGCAATGAGAGCCGCCTCTTTTTTAAAAAACTGGATTCAGCAAGGAATCATGTCAAGACTACTTTCCTGTTAAATTTGTAATCTATTGAAAAAATAAGGATATTCTATGTTGAACCCGAGAGATATTCATTCCATTGAGGATGCAAAGCGCATCGTTGAAGAGCGCCAACTAAGTCATGTCAAGGTTGGAATATTTGATGTTGATGGGGTGATGCTAGGCAAGTACATGAGCCGAGATAAGTTTTTTTCTGCCTTAGAGCATGGATTTGCTTTTTGTGATGTGATTCTGGGATGGGATTCAAAAGACAAACTGTATGATAACGTCAAATACACAGGTTGGCATACCGGCTATCCTGATGTCAATGTGCGAATTATTCCGTCTACTTGCCGCGAATTAGTATTTGAAGAAAATCAGTTATTGTTTCTGGCTGAATTTACCCATGCCGCTGAATTAATATGCCCTCGTGCACTCTTAAGACGAGTTCTTGATAAGGCTGCAAGTATGGGGTTTGAAGCGTTCGCCGCTTTGGAGTATGAGTTTTTTGTGTTTGATGAAACACCTGAAAGTGTTCGAGCCAAAGGATATCGCAATTTAAAAACAATCACTCCAGATAATTTTGGGTATTCGATTATACGCAATACGGTACATGCTGAGTTTTACCATCAAATTCTTGATATGTCTCAAAAAATGGATTTCCCTATTGAGGGATTACATACTGAAACTGGGCCTGGGGTACTTGAGGCAGCAATTGCTGTCGATAATGCAGAAGCGGCAGGGGATAAAGCTGCGTTGTTCAAAACCTTTATGAAAGTTCTGGCTCAACGCAATAACAAAATGGCTACTTTTATGGCCAAATGGTCCCCTAATTGCCCGGGCCAGAGCGGACACATCCATATTTCTTTAAGGCATAGGGAGAGTGGGCAATCTGCGTTTTATGAGCCAGAAATGCCTTATAATATGAGCAAAATCCAACGTCACTTTCTTGCTGGCCAGCAAAGGCTGATGCCTGAACTACTGGCAATGTTTTCTCCAACGGTTAATAGCTATTCTCGTTTGATTCCCGGTTATTGGGCTCCAACAGATGCAACCTGGGGTGTGGAGAACAGAACTACTGCATTACGAGTCATACCCGGTGGTGATAAGTCGCAACGTATCGAATATCGCTTAGGTTCTGCTGATGCAAATCCTTATCTTGCCTTAGCTGCAGCAATAGGCTCAGGTTTACACGGTATAGAACAGGAGTTGGAACCTGAATCTGAAATAAAGGGGAATTCTTATGAACAAGTCCATAGTCAGGAATTAGCTTTGCCTCGCACATTATGGGATGCTGCGCAAAATTTAAGATGTTCCAATGTCGCACGTCAGTTATTTGGCAGTGAATTTGTGGAACATTTTGCTGCAACTCGGGAATGGGAAGAACGGGAGTTCAGGAAACATATTACCGATTGGGAACTGGAACGATATTTTGAAATAATTTAATGGATTATCCTGGGATTAAAAATGACTGAAACATTAAAAACATACTCACCTATAGATAATTCGCTCTATGTTGAGCGCCCCTTTGCCAGTCAGCATGAGATTGAAAAGGCACTGCTCAACGCTCAATCAGCACAAAAACTCTGGCAATTAGCTTCTATAGCTGAACGAGAAGAATATTGCCTTGCAGCAATAAATGTCTTGGTTGCAGCAAAAGAAGCTATTGCTGAAGAGTTGTGTTGGCAAATGGGTAGACCAATACGTTATGCTCAAAGCGAAATTAACGGCATGGAAGATAGATCAAGGTACATGATTGCTGCTGCACAGTCAGTATTAGCACCTGTCGAGCTGCCTGATAAAGCCGGATTTATTCGTTATATTAAACGAGAGCCATTAGGTACGCTCTTCGTTATTGCTCCATGGAACTATCCCTTTTTAACTGCCGTCAATTCGATTATTCCTGCCCTAATGGCGGGTAATGCAGTGATATTAAAACATTCGGCACAAACACCTTTGGTTGCAGAACGTTTTGCTGAGGCGTTTAAAGAGGCTCGTTTACCCAACGGGGTATTCCAGTACCTACACTTGACTCATGAGAGTACAGAACAACTAATCCAATCGCCTTTAATTGATTCCATTGCGTTTACTGGTTCAGTTGCTGGTGGTGAAATGGTGGAGCGGGCCGTTGCAGGGCGTTTTATTCATGTTGGATTAGAATTAGGGGGCAAGGATCCTGCTTATATTCGAGCCGATGCTGATTTGGATCATGCTGTAGAAACAGCCATAGACGGAGCTTTTTTTAATTCAGGCCAATCATGTTGCGGTATTGAGCGTATTTATGTGCATCAAGACATTTATGAAGAATTTGTCAATAAAGCGATACATCTCGTCAAACAATATAAATTAGGGCGTTCAGATGATCCGGAAACGACTCTAGGGCCGGTAGTTCGTGCTGCAGCTGCTGATTTTGTCAGAAGGCAAATTAACGAGGCAGTAGAGCAGGGTGCAGTGACCCATATTGATAGTAGTGATTTTAAATTGGACAAGCCTGGTTCCCCATATTTAGCGCCACAGATTGTAACTAACGTAACTCATCAGATGCGTCTGATGACAGAAGAAACATTCGGTCCAGTAGTAGGTATTATGGCCGTATCCGGTGATGAGGAAGCAATTAAGCTAATGAATGACAGTGCTTTTGGGCTGACCGCTGCCGTGTTCACCCGCGATATCAATAAAGGCATTGCTATTGGTGAACAACTACAAACAGGTACCTTTTTTATCAATCGTTGCGACTACCTTGATCCGGCATTAGCATGGACTGGGGTGAAAAATTCCGGAAGAGGATGTACCTTGTCTTCACTTGGTTATGAGCATTTGACTCGACCTAAATCATTTCATATAAAAACCAGCGTCGGTTGACATTTCAGATTAGAATCTCTGCGTTCCATGGCTTATGCGCATTCATGGCTCGGGACGTAGGTTTTAGTATGAAATACCAACAGACTCCAGTATTTAAAAGGACGTATTACATTATGACTATTCAATCCTTAACAGCTAATTGGAATTATCCAACTCGAGTTCGTGTGGGAGCCGGTCGAGTTAATGAGCTGGCAAGTGCATGTAACGAATTAGGTATGAAAGCCCCTCTATTGGTTACTGACCCAGGGTTAGCTGCTTCTTTGTTGGTAGGTAATATCGTCCAGCAATGCAGAGCTTCTGAGTTGAATATTGGCGTATTTTGTCAGATTAAGGCCAATCCTACTGGCGAGAACGTTATGGATGGGGTGAATGCCTATCAAGTAGGGCAATATGATGGGGTCATTGCTTTTGGCGGTGGCTCAGCTCTGGATGCAGCAAAAGCAATTGCTTTAATGGTTGGCCAAAATCGTCCTCTTTGGGATTTTGAAGATGTGGGAGACAATTGGAAACGGGTACAGGTTTCTTCTATGGCTCCTGTAGTTGCGTTACCAACAACAGCAGGAACAGGCTCAGAAGTAGGCCGGGCTTCGGTGATTACTGACTCAGAACATCAGATTAAAAAAATAATTTTTCATCCTAATATGCTGCCAGCTATTGTTATCATGGATCCGGAATTAACTATTGGTTTGCCTGCTCCGGTTACTGCCGCCACAGGAATGGATGCTTTATCACATTGTCTGGAAGCTTATTGCGCCACTTATTATCATCCGATGGCAGAAGGTATTGCTTTGGAAGGCATACGTCTGATTAAAGAATATTTACTTCGTGCTTATCAGGACGGTAAGGATTTGGAGGCACGTACCAATATGCTGGTTGCTTCGGCAATGGGGGCGACAGCATTTCAGCGTGGGCTAGGGGCTATGCATGCACTCGCTCATCCTTTAGGTGCGTTATATGATGCACATCATGGAAGGCTTAATGCGATCTTAATGCCTTATGTTTTGTTGGCAAATCGTCCTGTGATAGAGGAAAAAATTGTTCGATTGGCGAATCATCTTTCTATTACGAATGGATTTGATGGCTTTTTAGATTGGATTTTGCAAATGCGTCAGGAGTTAGGTATTGAATCTACGTTATCTGAATTAGGTATCGATGATGCGCAAATTGATCGTATTGCAAAAATGGCAACAGAGGATGCTGCAGCAGGTTCAAATCCTCTGGTTTTTACTCAGGAGCAATACAGGGTTATTCTTCAAGATGCTATAGGCAAAGGATAATACCAGCTCTTTCCCTCTCCCCAACCCTCTCCCGCGAATAAGTAAGAATTCCAAATCTGCCTCCTTTCGCGGGCGAGGGAGCTTTAGTTCAGGGTATTACTTAAAACAGAGGTTAACAGCAAAGGCTATTTACCTTCTCACGGAATAGCTGCGATGCTCAATAAGCTCCCTCGCCCGCGAAAGGTGTATGAACTGTTGCTTAAAACTGGCTCGCGGGAGAGGGGTGGGGAGAGGGCTATACTTATTAAGCTAGAATGATGAGGGCTTTTTCAACAGAAGGATAATCTGTTATTCAGACATAATGGCCCGCTTGCTAGCAACCAATTAAATTGATTTTTTTCATCGAACTTTACCTTTATCAGAATTATAATACGTGCATATAGTGACATTATTAAGGATGAGAAAATGAAACTAGGTATTTTAAAATGCGACAGTGTGAGTGATGTTTTTGTGGAGAAACATGGACAATATCCGGAAATGTTCTCTGCTTTATTACATCCCGTTGATCCAGATATTGAATTAATTATTTTTGATGCTGAGCATGGAGTCTTACCTGCTGACATTCATTCTGCAGATGCATATCTTATTACTGGTAGCAGGCACGGGGTGAATGATGGGTATCCCTGGATAGCTCATCTTGAAGAGTTTGTTCGAACATTACATTCTGCTCAGAAAAAAGTAATTGGAATTTGTTTTGGTCATCAACTCATCGCTAAAGCTTTAGGAGGGAAAGTGATTAAATCACCTAAAGGGTGGGGGGTAGGGATGTCTCAAAATCAGATTTTGCAACAAACCGAATGGATGAGTACATCCAGAACGGAATTTAATTTACTAGTCAGCCATCAAGATCAGGTTGTAGAGTTGCCTGACGGCGCTCAGCTTCTGGCGGGTAGTGAATTTTGTCCTAATTATATGATGCAGATTGATTCTCATTTTTTCAGTGTTCAAGGACATCCGGAATTTACCAAAGAATATTCTCGTGATTTGATGATATCCCGAGAAGATTCAGTTGATGGGGCTCTCTTTGCAAAGGCTATGAGCTCCTTGGAGTTGCATGAAGACGATGGCTTAATTGCTCAATGGATCATGAGTTTCATTAAAGCGGCGTAATTCACGCCGCTGTGAACAATATCTTATTTTTTTGCTGGCTGTATGGTTTTTCTACCAATAAAGGCAATTATTGGAGGTAATATAGAAATAAAGATAACAACGTAAATTACCAGGGCAAAATTATCTTTAACTAAGGGAAGCGAGCCTAAGAAATAACCAAGAAATAATAAGCTGCCTATCCACAGTAAGGCACTGACAATGTTATACAACGTAAATTGGAGTATCTCCATATTCCCAACTCCTGCAACAAAAGGAGCAAAGGTACGAATTATTGGTAGAAAACGTGCAAATATAATCGTTTTTCCTCCATGTTTCTCATAAAAGGCATGGGTTTCCTGAAGATGCTTTTTATTGAGTAACCAGGATTTTTTTGAGGTAAAAATATGAGGCCCTACTAATCGTCCGATTAAGAAATTCACCTGATTTCCTAGTATGGAAGCGATTAATAGCAGGGTAAATAATATAAATACATTCAAGGGGTTTCCTGGTTGAGCCGCGATGCTTCCTGCAGCAAAAAGCAAGGAGTCACCCGGAAGAATGGGGGTTACTACCAAGCCTGTTTCACAAAAAATCACGGCAAATAATGCTAAGTAGGCCCAAAATCCGTATGTGGTAACAAAGCTATTCAAATAGACATCAATATGAAGAATATAATGAATCAAATCATGTAAGTAGTGCATGCTATCTCGTGAGGTAGGTAAGGTCTCAATAATCA
>NZ_CALMPD010000307.1 GCF_937871865.1 uncultured Legionella sp. | reverse complement strand
TTGATTTAGTAAATCGCCACATTCTAGCTACTTCCTCTTCCCATGTAGTTAGGGTTTTACCTAGGGAAGCTAAAGCTTTAAAAGGACTTTGTTTGGAAGGTGAAGCAGAAAGAATGTTTAGACGGACTTTCACGTCTCTAAAATTGTCAGGAATGAATTTTTCCACAAAAATGGCAGCACAAATATCGACTGATATTACTACTGGTTTATTTTCTCCTATCTTCGGGCAAATAGACCCACTAAGGGTTGCAGAGGTTGATAGATCTCTTCGTATAGCTCAAGAATATGGCATTAGACTAGATAACGGTAACTTAAAAGATAATAAACTCAATGCATTAATATCCGATTATCCATCTCATGGCTTTGTTATCGATAGAGAGGAAACTCGAGGATTATTTAATAAAGTATCAAATTTAACTGGAGAGCTTCGTACCATCTCGGATTATGGCAGGTATTTAGTAAGTGCTATACTTAAAGACAGAGAAAATTGCTTTGACTTTATTTCAACTCAAGTTGAAGATATTCAAGAGCAAGGAGCAAACCATGAAGAATGACGACAAAATTAATCAAGTCTATGAAAGTATAAATAAAAAAAGTGTTGCGAGCGCAAGTTTATATGATCATAAAGTTCAACGAAATGATGCTTTTGTAAAGTTTACTCCCGAAGTAAAAAAATCCTCTCCGACCTCGAAAAAAGAGAATGTTAATTTGATTCACTCTATGACTAAAGGTTGATTATGGAAGGGCATGCCGTACTTTTTAAAGTTGTTCAAATTAAACGCATTGTTTTTTTCTGAAAAATCGTCCATAATATGAATATCTCATCTGCCCAAGGCAGAAGGAGTTGAGCCAACGTTATGCGTTGGCTTCTTTATTTCTAGTGTTGTATTTTTTCATGAGCTTTCTTTTTACATTTTCATATTCTATCCAATAGGCTGTGATTAAAATCAGTTGACCATTTCTAGTTTTTTTCATTATGGCAATATAGTCATGTTCTTTTAGCCACACGTAGACTTTGAGGCTTCCATCACCTTCTGTATTTTCCCAAGCTAGTATGTCTGGATGATTATAACTTTCTAGCATGGGTTTTAACCAAGGTAACCTTTCACATCGCCTATAATCTGGGAGTCGTCCACATGCTTCGTCTTCTCGGGTAGTTATGTGCCAAAATGTGAGCTCTTTTTCTTCATCTTTTTGTTTTGAGACTATTACAAGGGTTCCGCTATACTTGGTTTTATTAGCAATAAAATCAGTATGAAATATTTGATAAAGTAGCTCGTAAGTATCATGACTCCATGGGTTTATATTAAAGAGTGGTGGCAACCAAGAGGGTAAATTCATAATTCTATTCCTTCTGCTGGTTTCCATTCGTTTGTTGTGGACTAAACAAAAATAAATTAAATTTTTCTTCAGTTAATGGGGTGGATTTCATCAACGTTAATGGATATTTAAGTTTGGTTTCTATAAGGTTGATAATATCTAGCTTTGCAGAGTTTCCATGAAGATTTCGATGTTTATATGTTAATGCTCCAAGAAATAAATCAGTCAGTTGTATAAGATGTGATTCATTTGAATGTACATTTTGAACCTTGCCAACCATTTCCTCAGTGAAATCGTAGACATTATTACATAGGATTTTTTTTAACTGGCTATTTCTTAAGCGACTACGTGTATCTTTAATATCAAGATAAATATCATATTTATTGTCTGGGCTTAGCAATTTATTTAGTAATGAAAAATACATTTTATAATAAAATGTATCGTGAGAATTTTGATTAAAACTTTTATGATTAAGATGCGATTTATTTAAAACAACCAGTGCTCTAAAATGTAGAGCCGGTTCTTTAAAAAACCAATTTATCAGGTCAAAATAAAAATCTTGACGTGAGCTTGATACTTTTACCCATTTTAACTCTCCTTTAGCATTATGCTTATTTTTGATATCAGAGATTTCTTTAGACAAACGAGCACCTTCTGACTTAGGGCACCAAATAGCACCTAAAGCCATGACAGGTTGTCGATCATTTTCCAAGTGACATGATTCATCACAATAAATATTGTACATTTCCATACATTAATTCTCTTTTGTGTAATTGCTGTTTTATTTTATAGATCAGCTTAACTAAATATGGGATTTTTGGATCATATTTAGAACAATTTTGATTTGAACCCCAGGCTTAATGCCCCATAAGTGCCCCTTGATAACAAATTATTGAATTAATATCAATTAAAAACAGTGTATTGTAACGACATTGCATGTGATTATACATCCCTTGTTGTCATTTATTGCCAACTGTTGTAACCTTCTGCCACTTTTTACTGCATATAATATTTTAATGGCAAACATCGAAAAAAGAATAAGCAAAGAGGGTAAATTAAGTTATCGAGTCAAAGTGCGATTAAAAGGTTTTCCTGCCCAGCAAGCAACCTTTGAGCGATTAACAGATGCTCGCAGGTGGGCACAACAGACTGAAGCTGCTATCCGTGAAGGCCGTCACTTTAAAACAACAGAGGCAAAACGTAGAACGCTTGGCGAGCTGATTGATCGTTATATCAAAGATATTCTCCCCACAAAACCCAAAAATAGCAAAAATAGAACATTACACCTCAATTGGTGGAAGGAGGAACTTGGGAAATACAGTCTAGCTGAAATATCACCAGCCCTTATTGCGGAAAAAAGAGATAAATTAGCAAACGGTATAACAAGGCGACATATAAAGCGCTCACCCTCAACTGTTGTTCGCTATATGGCGGCTCTTTCTCATGCCTTAACTATTGCAGTAAAAGAATGGGGCTGGCTTGATGACTCTCCCATTCGTAAAGTTACAAAACCAAAAGAACCACGCGGTCGAGTTCGATTTTTATCAGACGAGGAGCGTTCTCGCTTTTTAGATGAATGTAAAAATAGCGAACATCCGTATCTTTACATTACAGCAGTGTTAGCTCTTTCAACTGGTGCCCGTCGTATGGAAATCTTTGGCCTTGATTGGAAAAGCGTGGATCTCAACCGTGGTGTTATCACTTTAGATGTGACAAAAAATGGTGAACGACGTGTTTTGCCTCTAGTTAGTCATGCTCTTGAACTTATGAAGCAGCACGCTAAAGTACGTCATGTTAGTTCCGCTTTGGTTTTCCCTGGGAAAAATATAGATAAACCAGCTGATCTACGTGCTCCTTTTGAAAATGCCTTAAAGCGTGCAGGAATCACCGATTTTCGCTGGCATGACCTACGCCATAGCTGTGCATCTTATCTTGCCATGAATGGTGCAAGCCTAGCTGAAATAGCCGAGATTCTAGGTCATAAAACATTACAAATGGTTAAGAGATACGCCCATTTATCGGAAGCTCATAAAAGCAAGGTAGTGACGAGAATGAACGAAGCGATTTTTGGCTAAGGAATTTATTATATGTCTAGTAAAAGTATGGATTATGAGTGGTGGACGAAGCAGGATTTATGGCGTGTCCATGCAGCTATTTCTTTGATTTTAGGACAAGAGCCCAAAGAGGATGATGATGTGTGGGAATATGCAATTAGTTCAGGCTCGCAATTTAGTAAAAATAAGCAAATGTTTGAAGCAAGTGTGGCCCAAAATGAAAGCTTAATTATTTATGAGAAAAACAAAAAAGATTTTCTGTTGCATTGGGTTAAACCGTCAGTTTTTCTTTCGTGGGTTCAAAAAAAGAATTTAGAAATTCCTAGTGACTTAATGCGATTAATTGGGGGATGTGAAGAAGATATTCCACAGATGGAAGAAAAAAAGCGTCCAAATCAAATGGATAAATTAATATGCCAAGCAATTGCTCGGACGCTATGGGATATCTATCCGCATATGACCATAGAAGAGATGACAAAACATCATGCAATTCAAACATATGGGAACGGCAAACAATATAAAGGAAAAAATACCCTTCGTGATTGGCTGCGTGAAGTTGATCCCCGATCTGAAGATGAAAAAACAGGACGTCCTTCTTCTAAAAAATAATACCCGTTGAATTTATAAAAGTACCTTTCTACATTAAACGGGAATTTTTAAACACCGTTAATGTCATTACTCTGTTCTGCGATAAGAGGCGATTTTGCTACGTTTCGTAATGTTTTGGAGAATAAATAATGACAAATAATACCCGTTACATCCCCGTTCCAAATTGGAATAACCACCATGAGTGGCCACGTATAGGTGGCCTACGCAATTTAATCTTCAATCGAAAAACAAATGGATTTGACCAATTTAATGTTATCCACTCACCTTACGCACAGCACCTTGCCTCCTAACTAAAACTCATTAAAATTCTTC
>NZ_CALMPD010000306.1 GCF_937871865.1 uncultured Legionella sp. | reverse complement strand
ATAAAGACTTTATTCATAGTTCCGTTATTAGATAAAATCATTGGGAATACGGCGGTTTCTTTGCTGCTTTTCTTATAGAGGTCATCAACATTAACAATGGACGCTAAATCATATCCGGATGGAACAACATCTTCATTTCTTGAAACTGAAAATAGTACAGGGTAATGCGTCCGTTTTTTTATATCAGTATTTTTAATATCAATACCGTATTTTTTTTTAAATTGAGCAGGATCTGTAACTTTAGGGGTCCATTGAATAGATTGAATAATAGAGTTTTCCTGAAGAAACAAAGTTGCAAAACGCTGAAATTCGTCTTTATTTATTTCTGGTTTCATCTCAAAAAAAAGAGCAACCACCTTGCCAATTTCGGAAGTTAAATCTATTTTTCCAGCCAACTGATTCAGTTTGTAATTAGTAAGCTCAATAAATTTTGACTGCACTCGCTTTAATTCAGACTGGCTGTAAAACATATGGGCAAAAAACACGATGATAAACGTAAGACATAATGGAATTAATATTGGGACAAATCGGCATCGCCATAAATGAGCGGGTTTGGCAAAAGCGATTAGAATAACCGGTGTAAAAATAAGGGATCCAATGCTGTCTCCAGCCCACCAGGTAATCCAGCTTATTGGAAAATTATCTGCAGAAAGTACTCCGATGAGATACAAACCGACATTGCTAAATGTCGCATTGATCACACAGGAAACTGGTCCCATTAAAAGTGCTGAAATAAGAATATCTTTAGGGAGATGCAAGGGATTATCTAATCGGACAAAAACTTTAATGAGCCACCATCCAAACAAGGCTTGCAGTACAGCACCCGTCCCCGTTATTAATCCAGTTTCAATTGGGACAAGACCAAGAATATTGCCATAAATGGAGTAGGTCACATAAAAATTAAGGGTGAATGAAGCAATAAAAATACCAGGCAAAGTACTCAAGCCACAAATAAGAACAAAACCAAGGGCAATCCCGGATGGTGGCCAGATAGCGGTTGCATAACCCGGAGGTACAGCAAGCAATAAGCCAAAAAATCCAGTTAAGGTATAAAGAAGGATGACGACAAAATTATACTTAACCGTATGTTCTAAATAATGATCTTTGCTCATTTTAAGCAAAAACTTTTGTTAAAACAGTGAATTTTAAGATTGAAGATATTTCGTTCATAAAGCAAAATACCTACCTTTATTAATTAGTTACTTATAGTTTAGCTGATAAAATGACTTATTATCTTCAATACGAACAGATACTTAACGAAGGAATGATTTAATGAGCAATCCGATGGCTATGGATATCATGAATCAAGACGAGTTTTATGATTGTAATTTTACAGATCTATGCGTCGATGGAATGGAATTAAATAATAAACTATTTGAACAATGTACGTTTATTCATTCCAGTTTTGTCGAAACAAAATTATTCTCTTGTAAATTCATCGATTGCGAATTCAAGTCATGTAATTTAAGTTCCATACAGGTTAAAAACTCCTCATTTAGTGAGACGGTGTTTGATGAATCGAAAATGATTGGGATTAATTGGACATTAGCAAAATGGCCTCTCATTAAATTATCCAGCCCAATCAAAATTTATAAATCAAACATAAGCCACTCAAGTTTTTTTGAATTGGAACTAAGAGATTTGGTTATTGAAGAATGTAAAGCACAGGATGTCGATTTCAGAGGATGCGATTTATCTAATGCGTGTTTCTTGCTCACCGACTTGCAAGGCAGCCAGTTCATGCGCACAAAACTTTATGCTGCGAATTTTACTGATGCGATAAATTACACTATAAATCCAACGGAAAATGATATTCGTAAAGGCAAATTCTCACTGCCGGATGCTCTAAATTTATTAAACCACTTTGACATTGAATTATCGAATGGGGATGTTTAATATCCAGTCGTATTTGGCGACAACTGGATACGGTATGCTGCGAGAACTCCTATTCAAGAGTATCTTACCCTTGGATAACTAAAGGATTCTTGTAACGTTTTAAATAGTTTTGTGCCAGATAATAAGATGCATAATCAGTGATATGACCTTCATCCTTAAACACTGGTATTCCATTAATATCAGCCTTACATCGACCTCCTGGGCATAAGACCTTTTGAGGATCGATAATAATTAATTGCGCGTATTTCTTTTTCATCCGGATAAATAAATCATCAAACCATTGTTGTTCTTCTGGTTTTAAATGGAACTCACATAACTCCGGCTTATATTGCGAACGACGCTTTATATGTTCAAAAAAACATTCATGAGGATTACCATAGGTAGAGGCAATCGATTTAATTAAAACCGGTTTTGCACCTGAATCAATAATCAATTGCAATCCCCTATCCAAAGCTCGCTCAATACGTTGCTCTGATAATTCATTAGATCGCTCATCATTTAATTGGCCAATTATTTTATCACCCAAATAAGCGTACCAATTCTCACCAATTATGACGTAGTCATAATGATTAGATTTAATCATATTGTAATAGCGCATCGTTTGATCATGACATACCTGAAAAACACCATTCTTGATAAACATGTCAAACTGGTAAATTTCTGGCAAAGCAAGACAAGCTATCGTTGCATGAGCAAGGATGGAAACATGAGCTTCTTCAGCCAATGAAGAGATAAAGCGCCAATGATGATTTGAATAAGAATCACCTATCATGAGTCCAGTTTTATTTTTGTTTTCTTCTTTCGCCCCCAAGACACAAGCACTATCTACTTCAATGTTTTTTTGCTGGAGGCAATGAGGTCTTTGTGGATTAGAATATTGATTCAAGAGTTCATAAATTTGTGAGGTTTCTGCAAAACGCTGTGGGAACCCATCAGTCGCTTTGATGATAAACGTATTAAGATGAATTAAACAAGCAGGCAATATAAATAAATAGCTCAAGCTAAAAGCAAATTTGGTTTTATTTGCTTTTGCAGAAGGTTTTTCAATAAACCGCCAGGAAAGATAACTCACGAAAAAAATCAGAGTAAAAGCCAAAGTCAGGATAAGGGGAGTTTCTTCAATATTAAGACAACGGATTAATACCAAAATTGGCCAATGCCAAATATACAATGAATAGGAAAGCAAACCAACGAACACAATGGGGCGAGCAGAAAGTAACTGACTCCACACAGATTTAGACTCACTACTGCCTGTAGCAATTAATACCCCTGTAGCAAGACATAAGACAAGAGCATACCCATTAGGAAACCCAGGACTGACATTAGAGTCCATAGCCACATAAAATAGTGTCACAATCGCTACAGTACTTAATAAATTAATTATATTTTTATTAAAATGAAAACGGTTTGAGCTCAATGCAACACAAGAGCCCATTAAAAACTCGAAAATGCGACTCAAAAATTGATAATAAGTTTGCTCTGGATAATGGGCAGAGCTATAAAGCGATAAAAAAATAAAAAACAAGGTAAGCAGGTAAATACACTTGGCAATGTGCTGTTTTCCTACCAGTTTGTGAAGCAGGAAAATAACAACAGGCAATATTAAATAACATTGCCATTCAACAGCTAATGACCAGGTATGTAATAGAGGCAACTGGCTGCTATTAGGTGAAAAATATCCAGTAGTGACCTTTTCAAAAAATTGATTAGACACAAAAAGAGCAGTTTTTCTCGCACTTCGTCCATAGTTAATTAAATCATCGGGCAGATAAAAAAGAAACGTCATCAAAGTAGTGACAACGATTAAACATATTAGTACAGGTTGCAAGCGCCATAATCTACGATTATAAAATGAAATAAAGGAAAAATTTTGGTTTTGCAATGCATCATGAATAATACTGGTTATCAGAAATCCGGAAATCACAAAGAAAATATCCACACCGACAAAACCAGAAGGGAATAACTTCAGTCCACTATGAAAAACTAAAACAAATAGAATAGCAAGTGCCCTCAAGCCATCTATATCAGCACGATACTTCACTCTAAATCTTCACTTTATTTAATTGCAAGATTTATAACACAAAATAGTTTTTTTGAAGAGTATTTTTAAATCCCGTGAGCCATTGAAATAAATAAACGCTGTCTTTAATTAATGGTTAACCGTTAATGCTTTTTGCCACATGTGCGTTTGATATGAATTTGTGCCAAGCCACATTAACCCGAACGAAAAATAATACTCCCTTAATAAACAGATGATACAATAATCAACATTCTGAGAAATTATATATTATCCATGGCACAATTAACTCACTCTGATTTGGTTGAATTCGGACAACTACTTGGATATTCATCAATATCCGGTGGTATATGCCAAGGATTTTCCGGCATGCTTATGCAAGCCATTTTGGTAGGTAAGGAAGATCAGTTCTGGAAAAGAATAAAGCTAATTGAAAAATATCAATCAAATTTTTCATTACTAATCAACATGATAGATGCAGTTAAACTTAAGGCCATAGCGAAACAAGAGCTCAGCGAAGATGACATAGAACTTTTAGAGCTAATTGCTTTTTATGACGGTATAAAATTATATTTAAGACCCGACACGCATCAAGAGGTATTTGATAATAGATGTATGTCTCAAAATAATCTAAACGATATATATGCTCTAACCCATCCAGAGAAATTAAAACAGAATGACTTCACCATACTACTTCATCAGCTGTATGCATTAAAAAGAAGTGATTTAAAAAAATATCTTAATGACCTGGAAACTGAACTCAGCATCCACCCCAATCTCCCCATCCTCATCCGTGGCGCCAAGCATAGTGTGTTATTAAAATACAACAGGCATAATGTAGAAAACCCGTGGATGTATGTTGATATTAATGATGATCCAAAGTCTAACAATTATTACCGTGAATTAAATAGTCACGCGTTAGTTCACGCTTTATTTGATTCATTGAGCGAGCATTATGAACATATACTCTTTAGTAGCACATTAGTTGCCCCTAGTACTCATCCGCTCAATGAAGCTAGCGCTTTAGCTAACCTGAAGAACCAATACAAAATTAGTCCTGAGCAAGCAATAATGTATGATGAATCGGGGACAGGATTGCTTTTTATCGCTTGTAACCAAGATAATATTGAAGCCATTAAATTATTATTGACTCATAAGGACATAGAAATCAATAAAGCGATGCAGGATGGATGCACCCCGCTTTTTATGGCCTGCCAACAAGGACAAACTGAAGTCATTAAACTATTACTAGCGCAGGAAGGTATTGAAATAAATCAAACGGACAACAATGGATGCACCCCGCTTTTTATGGCCTGCCAACAAGGGCATACTGAAGCCGTTAAACTATTGTTAGCCAAAGAAGGTATTGCAATAAATACAACAACAAATGGATACAGTCCTCTTCATATCGCCTGCTATAAAGGGCATGTTGAAATCATGAAACTATTATTAGCCCAGGAAGGCATTGAAATCAGAACTTCTACAGTACTACATTTAGCTAGAAACAAGCCTGCATCCCTTAAAGCAATACTTGAATGTGCCATCCTCAGTGATTTGAGACTTAACAAGGCGATTGAATCATCCGGAAAAACTCAACTCACACCAGAGTTGACGTATGATTTATTAAAACTACAGCAATTTCATCAAGACAAAATTAGAAAAGAAAACGACAAGAACTATGGCACAGAGTACAATCAGTCAATCCATCGTTTTTACGAAAGAGCACTGGAAATTCGTTTATCTGGTGCTCCTATAAAGACACAGGCACAGAATATAGTTACATCAGCTTGAGAAGAGTTTAAACCGCGTCATAAAGAATAGCGTCTTTTGGCTGATGCCTTAATGTTGATTAGCATTTTATTTGGCGGTTTAGGTCTGGCAATTATGACTGGGCGTTATTGCGCCACTGGCACCGTATTGTTTAGCCAATCTACAACGAAGCGGGAAGAAAACTTGACCAGACTATTGATGAAAGATGAGATGCTCTTAGCCAAAGAAAGGAACCCCGAAGATAGTTCCTTGTTAATTAATAACGCCTAAGGGGCTGCTGAAGGTAGCCTTGCAGTGATCAAACCATAAAAAATTGAGAATGGAAAGAAACCATTGAGCTTCAAACCCCGTAAGCAATTCTTTTGCAACGAGGCTCTTTTCCTTACTTAATCAAAAATTAAATTGAAGGCGCTCTTCAGAATTATTCTCAGTTCCTCTTAAATTGGTCGAAGTATGCGTAATCTCTTGTTGTGAAGAGAAAAAAGATTGATTTTCATACATAGATTTTTTCTGAGGACAATTATTGACATTATTATCATGAAAGTCTTTTGTTCTTTTTCCCAATAAAGACTCTTTATCAACAGTTAAATTAGAATCGACTAAGCGGTGACGCTTATAATAACAGCTATGGGTAATATACCCTTTACTATCTGGTGTAGTGCCTTCTGGGGCTGGCTCACCGGTTTTCTCATCTACTAAGTGATGACGCTTATAATAACTGTTTTGGATAATATACCCCATACTAGCTGGCGTAGTGCCTTCTGGGGCTGGCTCACCGGTTTTCTCATCTACTAAGCGATGGCGCGTATAATAAGTGTGAGGGGTAATATACCCCTTTGTGCCTGGTGCAACCCCCAACAGCGAGAAGCACACCCAAGAGAGGA
>NZ_CALMPD010000305.1 GCF_937871865.1 uncultured Legionella sp. | reverse complement strand
AGATGCAACTATTGTACGTGCTCATGCGTGTGCATCGGGTTATGTCAAGGATGGACTTGGGCGTTACTTTATGAAGATGAAAAACCGAAAAAAACAGGCCTGCCAACCTATCCTTTTTCCAAAGAACGTTACTGGCTTTTATCTACACCTACGCTTACCAAGCCTGCCCATTCCCTTGAGAACAATGAACATCAATTCTCAGAACAAGTCGTCAATTTTGTACGAAAGATTATTGCTGAAGCCACTAAAATTGATATCTCGCGGATAGATGCAGAAGCAAATTTTGAAGCATACGGCATTGATTCCATCATGATAACCCGCCTGAATCAAGCATTGGAAACCCATTTTGGCAAACTACCCACCACCTTGTTTTTCACTTATCATACCGCCTCTGAATTGGCTGATTATTCCATAAAAAATCATACAAACACGCTGCAGTTTTTATCTGATAGCAATAAAACGACAAATCCACTAACCCAGACAATGCCTGAGACAGATACAAGGCATAAAACATCAACTGATATAGCAATCATAGGCTATTCCGGCCAGTTTCCTGAGGCTAAAAACGCTATTGAATATTGGGAAAACCTGAAGGCAGGAAGAAATTGCATTACTGAAATTCCTGAGTCTCGCTGGGAAAATAAGAAATATTATGAAGAAATAAAAGATAAATGCGATATCACCAGCGGCAAGATTTACTGCAAATGGGGGGGATTTATAGAAAATACTGACACATTTGATGCCGATTTATTTCATATATCCCCAAAAGATGCTGTATTCATGGATCCACAGGAACGATTGTTCATGCAATGTGTCTGGTCATCCATAGAGGCATCTGGTTATACACCAGAAACCCTGGTTAAAAAAGGCTGTTCTGATCAGGTAGGTGTGTTTGTTGGCGTATCCTTTAACAATTACCAACTCGTTTGTGCTGAAGCCATGCACAATGACAATCTGGTGCCTGTTGTAGATTCCCAGATATTCTCAGTAGCCAACAGAGTATCTTATTTTTTCAACTTCCATGGTCCCAGCATTCCCCTCGATACAGCCTGTTCATCATCACTATATGCCGCCCATCTTGCTTGTGAAAGTATTCAACGTGGCGAATGTTCTGTGGCAATAGCTGGAGCAACAAACCTTACCCTGCACCCTAGCAAATATGCAACCTTATGCAGTGGTGGATTTCTTGCCAGTGATGGTCTCTGTCATGCTTTTGGTGAGGGAGGTGCCAGGAGAAGGTGTGGGAGCCGTCGTGTTGAAGTCTTAAGATCAAGCAATACAGGATGGGGATTATATCTACGGTGTCATTAAAGGCTCAGGCATCAGCCATGATGGAAAAAGAAGGCACAGCGACCACGCTCCTCAAGTCCATTAGTATGGCTTCAGAGGCAGACAAACTGGAAAAAATGATGCTTTATTCTCAACAGAAAGTAGCTGTCATCCTGAATTACCCAGAGCCTCAATTACCAGATCCCGACAGAGGATTCTTCGATTTAGGTATGGAATCCTTGCTCGCCATAAAACTGCAAAAAGAGCTGGAGGATGAACTGGGCATCAGTATTCCGGATACAACTATGTTTAATTACCCGACCATTAGAGAGATAGCCGGATTTTTCGTGGAGTTGATTGCTGCCAAGAACAAAAGCATCAATGGTAAAGAAGAAGATTTACCTCCGAATATTGCAACCATGTCAGAGGAAGAAGTTATCAGAACATTAAATATTTTGTTACCACCACAAAAATAAATGCTCGAAACTATTCGAGTTGAGTATGCAATACAGACGTTAATTATGCTCGATCGCAGAGCTGATAATTAATAACAATTGTACACGAACAAAGGGACTGTTATGGCTATTTTTAACGAATCCTGGCAGGTCATCATAGTAGGCGCAGGACCTGTAGGATTGATTGCAGCAAATTTATTGGGTCAATATCAGATAAAAACCTTACTGATAGAAAAAGAAGATCTTCCTTACTCCTATCCACGTGCTTTAGGTATAGATGATGAGGCCTTACGCAGCGTGCAATTAGCAGGCTTTACCCAGGAAGAAATTCAGTCGCAACGGGCTGAGGTCAAGGTAGAGTATTTCTCTTTGACAGGTTACCGCTCCTTTGAACCAGATCCTGAAATGAAGCGTTTTGGTTATCCTATTTTATCTTCTTTTTTACAGCCTAAACTGGAAATTGCATTACGTGAGCACTTGAATCAATACCCACATGTAACCTTTATCAAAAACTCTCAATTTATTAGCTATAAAAAAAATACCAATAATATTGCTGTCGAAATAGAAATCGATAAAAAAAGAGAAACAGTACATTGCATTTATCTTCTTGGCTGTGATGGTGGAAAAAGTGACATCAGGGTTCAGGCAGACATTCATATGCCTGGAGTCACACTAAGAGAAGCATTAGTCGTTGACTTGAATGATTCAGAAGCCATACGAAAAAATATGCAGGAATATCAAAAAGCAACTGACCGTCAAAGGCCTCTGGCTTCTCTGAACGCCCCAGGTGGTCTCAGACGTTTTGAGATTTTAACCGAGACCGAGGAATACACACTGGGGGATTTAGATGAACCTATAGTCAGGGGTATTCTGGAACCCATATTGAAAAATACGGATACTGAAATCGTTCGCCGACGTATCTATACGTTGCATTTTCGCATTGCTGATAAGTTCAATGACGGCAAAGTATTTTTATTGGGAGATGCAGCACATTTAGTACCCCCTTATGGCGGTCAAGGCATGTGCTCAGGAATCAAGGATGCAGTCAATATATGTTGGAAACTAGCCTATGTGTTGCAAGGAAAAATGAATGAAAACATTATCAATACTTATGAAGAAGAAAGACGACAACATATGCTAAAAATCATGGAATTCATCAAACGAATCTCTCAAAATCTGGCAAGAGAACCAGATAATGGTCAGAGCAATGCAAGTATTGAATCAAATTATTATCGCAAAATAAAACCCCTGCCTAAATATGAAAATGGCATAGTCATTCCTTCCGATTTTGCAGGCGATTTACTGCCTCAACCCGAAGTAAAAGATTCAAATGGCCATTCAGGATTACTGGATGACTTCCTAGACAAAGGATTTGCCATCATTGGAATAAATAGTGCTCCCCATTCCGTTTTATCAGAGGAATCAAGACAATTCTGGGACAGTTTGGATACCCGATATGTTTATTTATCAACTGTTTCGGGTAGTAAAGAAATAAGAGGAAGCATCACGCCACCTCTCTTTTTTTCAGGAGAATCAGATGTTTTTCGAGATCAAAACATCATGATTATCAGACCTGATCGTTTCATTCTTTGTACTTGTGACACGACAGAATTAAATAAAATGACGCAAAAAATACAAAGTATTTTAAGCTAGCCACTGAAAAGCTTCATCTCTTAAGTGTGTTTCAGCTTCGCTGTCTTTAGTAATCACTGTTTTTAATTTTTCAGGAGGAATTTTTACTTTGGATTCAATCAAATAACAAAAATGCTTAGATCGGAAG
>NZ_CALMPD010000304.1 GCF_937871865.1 uncultured Legionella sp. | reverse complement strand
AGCTTTTTCAGAGCCATTGCTAATAATCAATTTATCGTGTGTTGGCTATATGTCGGAGGCGACTTTACCACTATTGACGGCCAAGTGCGTAATCGCCTTGCAGCCATCGAGGCCAGTAGCGGTGCACTAACCACCTGGAACCCCAACGTCGATGGCTCTGTATACACCCTTGCTGCCAGTGGCAGCACCGTATATGTCGGAGGCGGCTTTATCACCATTGGCAGCCAAACGCGTAATAACATTGCAGCCATCGATGCCAGTAGCGGTACACCAAACGCCTGGAACCCCTCTCCCAGCAACTTAGTATCAAAACTTGCTGTCAGTGGCAGCACCGTGTATGTCGGAGGCAATTTTGCTATATTTGATGATTTGCGTTCGTCATTTTTTGCTATCAGCCCCATGGATTTAACCCCCTAACAGGGAGTCGTCATACCCGCCCTGGATGCAAGAATCATCTGGGGCTATCATGGCGCAGATGTGCTATAACTCCGGCCATTGATAAAATCGGTAACTTCTTTAGTGTAATAGACTTCATCCTTCTCTTCATCAAGCACATAAAAATGGCAATTAGTACGTCGGTACATATTTTCTTCTTGAGCCCACTACCTTCAAGGCACAAACTCCGTGGAAGTTTTGCATTAGCCATATTTAACACAGCATAAATAGTACCTGTTGCTTTCGATTGCTTTAAAGAAACATCTCCCCAATCCCCCTCGCTCACACGAACATGGCCAGAGAAATCTGCTTGGCTTGCACTCCAACGTTGATGATTTTTTCTTGCTTGTTTGTCATACTCCCTTAAAACGTCTTTAGGAATTCATTCGGTGTTAGGAGTAATCAAAGAGCCTCCTCCTTCTTCTATTAGATTTTTAGGCATAATTAATACTCCTTGCCTTCTTATAATACAACGTTGAATTTAATGGCCGCAATGGCATCATCATGCACACATTCACTAACATGTATACATGACGATGCATTCCTAATACAATTGACTTTGCGAGTAAATTTTATGAAAGTGACTTTAATCTGGAGAACTCTGGCATGATGGCTTTGTATTATGAAATTTGATGATAAAAATAATATTGTTGAGGTTTGTCTTTTTGAAAGCTTTTTAGCTAAATATTTTATTGATAATAGTGACATTTTTAATCCTCTTTTAGACAGAATTGCAACAGCTATTGAATCGTTTATAACGAAGCATGAGAATAATGAGAAATTTGACCGATTATATTTCACTATTTTTTCTTCCATGATCGAATATAAGCTGCAGGATTTTAATGCAGTAAAAGCTTCTCGGTGTTTAATTACCTGGGATACCTTTTTAAAATATTTTATGGAGCTACTCATCAATGAAGAACGATTTATTTCTTCAGAACATCCTGCAAGTTTTTTTAAGAAAAAGGCCCCAAGTCTTAGTGAAATGCGAGCAAAGATGCGCCCCCAATACCTCTTCTCGGAAGAGCATCGAGGAGTGAAAGAACTGAAGAGTAGCTGTCGTTATAAAAGCCATAATATGGGCATTTTATCGATTAGCGATACACCTCCTGAATTGATTAATTTATTAAAATTTAAAAATACCTCGAGCAGAGGGTTTTATGAAGCAAATGAAGAAAGTAATACGGCGAATTGGCTGCGCGAACATTATTTGCCTGTTATTAGTGGCGTATCGGGAGGGATTGGTTTAACTGTTGCAGGATTAACATCCTTGATGTCTTTATCATCCCGGGACTACCAGCTTTTAGGCTTATTAGTAGCTTCATCAACTATTGCTTTAGGCCATCATTCCTTTTTTGAAGTATTAAAGCCTTTAAGTTTTATTAATGGGGACTTGGAAGAGAAAGATACTTTATTAGAATTTTATGAACAAGTCATTCCTGAAGACATTAAAATGTTGGAATCTTATAAAACGCATATGAGTGGTACTCATGGTGCTGTTTTACTT
This sequence comes from uncultured Legionella sp., assembly GCF_937871865.1. GTDB lineage: Bacteria > Pseudomonadota > Gammaproteobacteria > Legionellales > Legionellaceae > Legionella. The sequence goes on along the minus strand of NZ_CALMPD010000304.1, from coordinate 13,735 downwards.
GAAGAATGTGATTTTGAATACGATTTGAGTGAGGACGATTCTATATCCCTTTCTTCACTTTCTTTTTCGCCTCCTTAGCGGACTTAAGGTTATAGAGGGACAGGATCAATTTAACTATTGATAACGTAAAGAAAGAGTACTTGTTCAATTTTAGGCCCTAAGAATCTCAGTCTCAGCGGAAATTCCAAATTTCGTTGGATTTTTGAAATTGGATTTTACGTTGATGAACTGAGTTGGTGTGTATCGACCGTAAGGAGCTCCCTGGTTTTCCCTATGAGCGTTATGCGACCACATTCAATTCTCACTCAAGGCCAGTTAATCAGAACCCCAATAGTCATTGAGAACAATTGAATCAATTTTGTTTCGACAAAACTTCGCAAATGACTTAAAATCAATCAACAACGTTTATTTTCTAGCATACACCCTCGTTACAAGGAGCACTTATGGAAGGAAAGTGTGACAAAACAATTCCTCAAGAAGATCATCCGATATCGAGAGCACCTAATCTCACTTGGCTTTTATTTAACGACTTATACATCAATCCACTCTTTTTTAAACGCGGTCTTCTGCTAGTGTCACCAACACCGATTAGTGACGAGCGAGTTTCAAACGAACAAGAACGTTTTGTGATCAAAGAACGAGAGTTTATTTTTCATTTACCCAATACCCCCTCCTCGCCCAAACCAGACTCTCGATCTTTTAAAAAGGCCTATGCGTTAATGTCCTCCTTAGTCACTTTTGCAGCAACGCATAAGGTGTCCATTAATCCATTAGCTGAAAAACCAGTCGCTCTTTTTAACACCCGACGACGAGATGAAGTATTTTTACCCCTGTCATTTGGCGATACATCAGAACACGCCCTTTATCTCTACCCGTGGACAACTAAAGCAAACTCGTCTCCTTTCTCAGGTTTTAGTCAATTTGTAACTGCTGGCTGTATGTTTGGAGCAAGCTTGCAAGCAATTACCCATGAAGGCGAAACACTGGAGTTGATTAATCATCAAATACGCCTTAGCCCAGGACAAGTAATCATTTCTCTTCATTACGATGACAGTACAGTCAACCCATTTGAGCACGTACTTTTTAGTGAGTTTGAAAAAAGTTGTCTCATAATAAAAGCATGTGCGAAAAATAATGAAGCAAAACGATTGCTCTATCATCTACCTTCTCAAGATTATATGTTATTTGGTATTGAGCTTTTTGTTCGCCATCAAATGACCTATGACGCTTTGGATGCATTCATTAAAGCTGTACTCGCCAAACAAGAATTTTATAAGATATACCTTGGCGGGTTGTGTCATCAACACGGGATAGAGGTTATCTTTCAATCACCGTTTGACAATCTATTTGCTGTGCTCGATGGTGAAAAACCTACCGAATCACTGCTTGCGCAATTAAAAATAAATACCAGTTCTATAAAAATGGGAGAACAACTAGAAGAGGAGCTGGTGTCCTCTTTTGTGTCACAACTCAAGACTAACGAAATCAATATAGAACAACGCACCATTTGGCAAGACTTCCTAAGCCTAGAAGGGGAAGAACATACACCAAAAACAATTGAAGACTTATTCAAAATAGCTAATGCTGTGATGGTGGCCATAGCGGCTAAAGGCAAAGCTGATTATGAAACCTGCTCTCTTCTTCCCTTATCTGAAAAACAAATTCAACTGCACTATTCAGGATATAGTGATAAATCATCTAAACTCCTTCCTGACGAAAAAAATATTTATCCTCCAACCGTAAATCTTACAACCTTTGATCCGGTTATCACCTATTCCCCTACAACCAATGGACTTTTATTTTATTTTGCGAGCAATCTTAAAACATTATCCACCTTATTGGTGGATACAAAAATCACCAGTCATGCGTCAAGAAATATAGGTATTTTCACCAATAAGCATAAAAATGAAGTCACAGAACCAGATAACGTGCCACGTCCAGATTCTATAGACATCCAAGAAGTGGCCTCTGAAACAAAAAAACTATAAACGTACTAAAGTTAGGATACTCACTATAAAAAAGATAGCCTAATGAAATACCAAAGATACAACACCACACCCAATTCGTTACTGGAACAATTAGATCGCCTCTTAGATATTGGTTATAAACACGACTTAAGTATCGAAACACTGCTGGAACACATTGTTCATTATTATGAAACCATTATCGGGTGCATGCCAGGAAATGTGTATTGGCTCGATAAACACGGTAAAACGGTCGGGTGCAATAAAAACGTGTTGACGATGTTTGGTTTAGATTCCATTACGCAGTTCAAGGGTTTAAGTTTTGAGGAGATGGGGCAAATTGGGCATTGGACGGACACCGCCATACAATCATTTAAAAAAGACACTCTAGACGTCCTTCATACTGGAACCTCAAAACTGAATGTAGAAGAACCTCCAATTCCTCATCATGATGGCCGAATCATCTACTTCTTAACTCATCGAGTACCGTTATTTGATAACAAAAAAAATATTATTGGCGTGGTTGGTATTTCTTTAGATATCACGGAGCGCAAACAATTAGAACTAGAGTTAAAAAGCGCAAAAGAACGCGCAGAAGCGGCCAATAATGCAAAAACCGAGTTTTTAACCAACATGCGCCATGACATCCGCACTCCCCTGTCTGGAATTGTAGGTTTTTCAGAACTTTTAAAATCCGAATCAACAGAAGCTCGTATTAAAGAATATGCGGACAATCTCATCACATCAAGCCATGCACTACTCAGTTTAATGGACGAGGTTCTTGAAGCAGTAAGAGTAAGCTCTGGTGAAATCCCCATGCTGAAACGTAAATTCAGCTTGATGCAGACGTTCGAACAGGTCATTGACTTAAATCAGGCAAGAGCTCATGAAAAAAAGCTGAACCTCTCCCTTACAATGGATACCAAACTTCCCCGCTTTGTGATTGGAGATAAAATCAGAGTTCACCGAATCGCTCTTGAATTAATTGGTAATGCACTTAACTTCACCGATAATGGCCATGTAGCTAGCTAAAAAAGCAGATCGCCAACTAGTCATTAAATTGACCGTGACTGATTCTGGTATGGGTATTCCCAAAGACAAACAACAGGAAATTTATCTGCAATTTAAACGCCTGATTCCCTCCTACCAGGGGATTTATAAAGGAACAGGGCTAGGGCTTTATGTGGTAAAGCAATTTGTAGATGAACTGGAAGGTGAAATTTACGTTAAAAGCGAACTTCATAAAGGAACCTGCTTCACCTGCCTTATTCCGTTGCAGGAGCCGCTTCTCGATGACGACTCAGGAGTTGATGAGAATGAACATTTAAAATCAGAAACAGCTTATATGGCTCCTAAAAAACACCAACAATCTAAAGTTTCATCCATCTCAGTACCACAAAATAAAGCAACGGTTTTGGTTGTGGAAGATAATTATATTGCCCAAACTGTGGCTAAAGCATTATTAACCCAATTATCCTGTACGGTTGATATTGCACCAAATGGTATTGATGCGCTAGAGCTATGTAAAAAAAACCACTACGATCTGATTTTTATGGATATAGGCTTAGGAGAAGACATGGATGGGTATGAGGTCACCCGTCGTATTAGGATGTCTTCCACAGAACTAAAAAACACACCTATTATAGCCCTTACTGCACACGGCAGTGATGAGAACAGACAGCGTTGCGTTGAATCTGGGATGGATGCGGTATTAACTAAGCCACTGACCCAGGCTCATGCCATAGACATACTTAAATCATTTATTCCCACACGGTATAAAGCACCAACAGTAGCATCCACTACAGCAAGAAAAGACTTACCCAATAATGATGGTGAGATGTTTCAATTAACCCAGTTCCCTATCTTAAACAGTGAGGAAGCATTAAAAAACTGCGGGACTCTGGAGATGTTAACCGAATTATTAACCTTAATGTCTCAGGAACTACCCACTGATTTGGAATGCATGAAAAAGGCCTTCAACGCCCATGATTACTCACTGGTTGAAAAAACTGCCCACAAAATTAAAGGAGGAGCAGTTTATGTAGGAACAACCCGTATGAAATACGCCTGTCAGTATGTTGAGCGCTATTGGAAAAGTGGGCAACGTGATTTATTTGATGCGCTCTATCATCAGGCAGTAAGTACTATTGAAGAAACCATTACCTACATCGATGGTTGGCTGCATGCACCTTAAACAGTACCAATTTCTATGCTTGATTCCGTTCAAATTCAAAAGCAACAGTTTATTTTTCCTTAACGAGCGTGGAGAACCGGTTTTGATATGAGCTGAAACCGCATTTTGCTCCGCTAAAGAGCTACCACTCGTATCGTTGGTCACACTGACTCAATCACTAGTTCCCGAAGAGTTACCATAAACGTCTATTTTTTTCGATTAACATGATTCCATTTTTATCTTATTTGATTTAATCGATTTCTTTCTTCCTGGGCAGTTAGGTATGCCTCCTTGCAAGTTAGAGTAACGTTCAAACCTGAAGCACTGTCGAGATGTTTTCCTATCAGCTCACCGATTTCGCTAGATACATTTAATTGTCGGAACATACCTATACATGCACCTCTTGTATAAGCTTTTTGGCCTGGCGAATTATGTTTTACTAATAATCGCACTTTTTCATACGTATTTTTGAAAATTTCTTTTTCAGGAAAAGAAGCTTGTATCCACTTTACCCCCCCCTTATCTTTAACGATTTTTTCAAAAAAGTCTGGTTGCCTTATCAGTTGATATAGTTTTTCTTTATAATTAGGAAAAGACTTCACAACTATTGAAAAACTTAATGGATAATTAATCATTTGGTCAATATTATCATATAATAGGTTAAAGAACTGACTTTCACATTCAGGATAGGTTTTATTTAATAAAGGTAATGTAAATCCGTTTCCTATGAAATGAACAAATACTTTGGGCTCCATAATTCGCTCAAGTACTTTTTGTTTTTGTATAGGTAAAGTCGCAATTAATTTAAGGATGCTGGTAATTTCGCGAACATGTAGATTTAAAAACGGATCATTTTCCAAAGAACGTAATAAAAGCAAATTTAATTCAAGTCGGGTAATGGTTCTTGATTTCTTTTTGAGTTGCATAATGGCATTCCTTAAAAAAGGATGAATTGTACACGAATTGCCTATTTTTTAGATAAAGTATTAAAAAAGATCTACCCTGAAGACCGCAAACTCTTGCTGTTTGAAGTCCAGCAAAGATACGTGTTCAGAAAGACGAAAAGGATAGATGGAAATGCGCTTTGATGTTTTATCTACTTAAAGTTCAATTAAAACGTCGAATGTCGCCCCCATTTCAATAGAATAAAATTAAAACAGTAGTATTAGCACTAGTCTTTGGATAAGCTAAATGAACGGTGTTCCGTAAATCACATGATGGTCATATAAATACTGAGCAAAATTTTGGAAAAGCAACAAAATATTTTTTATGCTGTTGCTACAATAATTTACATAATAACAGAGGGATTAATGATGCAGGAAGCAAAGGATAAAACACAGTTAAAATCGAAAAGGTCAACTCGATCAACAGAGCCTGAACTGCAATTTTTTTACCCGCCTCTAGGCCTTGCCGGAATAGCAAGTGCCTTTGCGTTTTTTTTAAAGACAACAGAAACACAATCTTCGAAAGTAGAAATAAGCTCCGATGATGAAATTGAGCTGAAAAATATTATAGTGCCATCCACTAAGTTTTAAGTCATGAAAGAAACCTACTTGAAGTCCAATGGTGCTCAACACCATTGGCTCTCATATTCCTTCTATTAACCGAGCAGCTTTCCGCAACGCCATAAATGACATTATCATATTATTTATCATCCATTACTTGAGCTCTAATAATTTAAAATGATTCAAAGAAACACACTGGACAATTCATTATCATCCGGTGTACATACGGGATTTATACTAAAATTAAGAGCCTATTCACAGAGATATCCACAGAAAATGTGGATAAATAATTGTGTTGCAGCAAACAATAAAAAGAAAATAAGGCAGGTGCAGCAAGGATCAGTTAAACTATTAGTTTTAAATTCAAGGAAAGCAATCAAGATGGGAGGGAAAAATATCCACAAGCAAAGAATAAAATATTTGGATTTTAGCAACGTATAGTAGCAACAAAAAAATTTAAAAAACAGTCTTGACTGGCACGATTTTTGAAAAATACTAAATTAAAATAAAGTGTTTTGATCACCTTTGAAAATTAACTGGCAAGATGAAATTAATCAAGTCACTCTGTTCGGACAAATAACCCCAAATAATGCTCTGGAAAATTTTATATTTGTTCCTGAATATGAGAAACAATACAATTCAGATGCAAGCAAAATGCGCATATCAAACAACTCTTTTACCCGCCGGTTTCGCACTGATTTTTGCCGGGGTAAGATTATTTGTGATTCGAGAGACAGCCTTATCTACCTTGCGTTGTAACATGATTTCAACCATTACCGTTTCGTTTGGATGAATAATTTTATGCATGTCAGCAAGTGAGGAATGAAAATCAAGCAATCGGTAATAGGCTAGAGCCTGATCGCTCGCTTCGGGATATGCCCTGATGCGAAATCCCAGATTCCCTTGCATTTGAGGAGTATTGAGTCCTTCATCCATGACATCGTAATCTAGAAAATAGCTAAGCTTCCCGCGATTACGCACATTTCGCTGACGATCGACAAAGAAACCATTAGGAAGTGCATCCTCACTGTATTTAGGTCCAGCAGTGAGATAAAGATCATAATCAACCAGATGATTGCCTCGATCATCAATAAGTCGAAAAACAATCATAGAGTAACGGTTAGTAATGTACTCGCGCTTAAAGATAAGCGTCTTCACCGCCTCTGTATGCTCTAGTTCCTGAGTTTCTTTAGTAAGCTTATCCAACTCTTTTGATAATGTATTATAAGCTTTACGATGTGTTACCTGCAGACATCTCAAAACCCATATTGCCGTTGGATGAGTAGCTGCATTGCTCATAGTAATACTGCGTATGATTCCAAAGTTTTTACCTGAATGCGAGCAGCCTGGAAGAACACCAAACGCCATAGGCTGTGTCCGCAACATTTTGGAGGTAACTAGACTTTCACCGTTAGTTCCTTCCTGATGCAACTTCAATAAACTGTAATTCATATTTGCAGCTGCTACACGCACCACACCATCCGAACCGGCTTCGCCAGTGTATGAGTTAATTGCATCATAAAGCTGGCGATCAATTTTCTGGCCGGTAAGTACAAAAGGATAAATACCATTTGCCGTACAATCGTAATCAAGCCAGCTTTCATTAAGTTGCCAGCTCAAATCGCTTCCCAGTTCAAGCCAATCAAGTACCTGCTGTCCCGGTTCAACGCCTTCAAAAAAGCTCTTCATACGCCCTAAACGGGATTTTCCTAATTGGGCCAAAGCAGAGCCATGGTTCGCTGGCGCCAGCATAATAAGATGACTCAATGGACATTTAGAAAGATTATTCTTAAAAAACAAATCCATCCATTTTCGGACAACTGGTCCACCTGTGGAATGAGTGATACAAGCAAAACGCTCCCCTTCTTGTAACTTATCAGCAATTTCATCTCGTACTGCCTCATCAAAGGCACGTGCTATGTCATCAATCGTTACAGTATCGTCAAAACTGATATAGCGCCCAAGATAGATAGCGCCCACTTGAATATCCAGGGTTCCATCTTTGCCTTGACGTTCAAGCCATAGAGGAAGCTCACCATAAGTGTTGGTATGAGTGACACTCCAGCCATGGACAAAGATAACAATCATAACTATCCTTAAATTATTGATGTTAAACAGGATTGTTGAGTAAATAGATGATATTAAATTATTGAATCACATGATAGCGATACAAAAGGTATCATTTGAATAAGTTGCAGAATTGTTCCTGTTTCAGTACAGCGAACTAAGATGTAATTACAAAAGTATTTATAATGGCAAGAACGTTTTATCTATCTTCTTTAAATAAACATCAAACCGAACAGTCTTTCCTTCTACACTCATATCAGCAGCTAATAATGAAGGTATTTTTTGTGGCCATTTTACAACGACTCGTTGCTTAACCCGGCTAACGGCTAATTTAATTAAATCCAGGGCATCATTATCAGGTCCAATCATCTGCTGTAATGCCTGCATGTCCTTTTTTACCAAGGCAGATTTCGTGCGTTGTGGATGCATGGGGTCGATGTAAATCACATCAGGATAATCCGGTTCAACAAGGTTTGTTAAAATCGAGTGAGCATCCCCTGGTTGAATGGATAAATTTAATTTTTGTCTGTCCATTTCACTTTGATGAACCAAGGCGTCAGATAATAACGCGGCCATTACAGGATTGCGTTCCAGCATCAATACCTCGGCACCAAAGCTGGCTAAAATGGCAGCATCACGTCCCCATCCTGCTGTTGCATCTAAAATTTTCATTCCTTTAGCTGGCTTACAAGCGCGAACTAACCCTTGTTGTTTCCCTTCTGCTCGCCTTTTATTCCAATGTGCCGCACTAAAGTCAGCATATAATAACGAAAAGCCCGGTATTTTCAGCCCTAGTTTTGTTGCTGTGATAAAAAGACAGGCTGCAGCATCTTTATCCAGCGTAAATGCTAGCTGTTCAGCTAAAACTCGGGCCGAATCCAAAAGATCATCACTCTCATAACCCACCGTAACTATAGAACTCATAAGGGCAACAACAAATGATTGACATATTCTGTCAGAGAATTAAAAACAGGAATATCAGGATGTGCTTTCAAGCCAAGAAGCTCCGTCATTGAAGATATCACCATGACAGGGCTTGCCCCTGCAGCATAAGCGGCTTTAATATCTGAAATTCGATCGCCAACGAAAGGAACATTCTTTAATGAGCAATTAAATTGCTTAGCTATCGCAAGTAACATACCTGGGTTGGGTTTACGGCAATAGCAGCGCTCTGAAGGAAGATGAATACAATATTCAATGGCATCAATACTCCCACCAACAGCTTGAACAGAATCAACCATTTTTTGATGTATAGCTCTCAAGACCTCTTCTGTATAAAGACCGCGAGACACCCCAGATTGATTGGTTGCTACAGCAACTGTATAACCTGAGGCAGTTAAACGCGCGATTGATTCAGCACTACCAGGAATTAAGATAAATTCATCTACGCTCTTAATATAACTTAAAGAGTCTTTATTAATAATACCGTCACGATCCAATACAATTAAACGTGTCATAATATTTGTAATATGGAAATATCCGCAACACCCTGTAATAAAGCTTGTAAACGTGATAGCAACGCTAAACGGTTGTTCTTTATAGTCACGTCATCAACCATCACCATCACATGATCAAAAAATGCATCTATTGGCTCTTTCAAACTGGCAAGCTGTTTTAATAATAGACCATAATTTGCATCAATATATAAACTTTCTATTGATGAAGTCATGCTGTTGATATGAGTATATAAAGCCTTTTCGGGCCCCTCCTCCAGCAGACTCTCATTTAGCTCGACTAACGACTCAGGTGCGTGAGCTAAAATATTATTAACTCTCTTGCATGCTGCAGAAAGAGAAGCGGCTTCAGGCATAGATATAAATGATTTCAACGCATTCAATCTTAAATCCAGATCATACAACCACTCATCCTGGCGTGCTCTTACGGCCTGTACCAAGTCACCACTTACTCCGCTACTTTGATAATATGATTGTAGCCGTTCAAGAATAAACATTTTTAGCTCAAGCATTAATGCGGGATCAATGGATAACGACGTACCATACTGTACAACAGCTTCCTGAATTAAAGTGGTTATATTAAGTGGCGCGGAAGTAGCAATTAATAATCGCACCACAGCCAATGCATGTCGACGTAATTTAAACGGGTCTTTAACTCCAGAGGGTTTTTGTCCAATAGCAAAAATACCCACCAATGTATCAATTCTATCGGCTAATGACAGAGCGATACCTAAATCGGTCTCAGGTAGTTGATCAGCCGCAAAACGAGGCATGTATTGCTCATTTAAGGCTTGCGCTACAGCAGGCGTTTCACCATCATTCAGTGCATAATAATACCCCATTAAGCCTTGTAATTCAGGAAATTCACCAACCATGCCAGTCATCAGATCACATTTGCTTAAAACTGCTGCCCGCTCTGCATCATTTGATGACAAATTCAAAGCCTGACTTAAATACTGCATCAACGCTTTTACGCGCAGCACTTTATCCTGCAGGCTACCAAGTTTTACCTGAAAAACAACCCGAGCCGTTGCAGGTATATGCTCACTTAATGAATGTTTTTTATCTTGTCTAAAAAAGAATGCAGCATCGCTCAAACGCGCGCGCATTACTTTCTCATTACCTGCAATAACTTGTGATGGATTAGAGCTGGCAATATTAGCAACAGTAATAAAATGAGGTAATAATTTACCGTCTTTATCCTTTAAAGCAAAACACTTTTGGTGTGATTGCATCGAAGCAATTAACGCTTCTGAAGGCACATCAAGAAATTCTTTTTCAAAGTTGGCAATTAATGCCTGAGGCCACTCGACTATAGAGGTGACTTCATCGATAAGTTCTGCTGGCATAATTACCGTTGCTTGTAATGGTTGTGCCAGTTGTAACACCTGTTCCTGAATCTTAGTCTGTCTTGCTGCAAAATCGGCTATAACAAAAGCATTATGTAATTGAGCCTCATAGTGTCTGGCTGAGGTAATAGCAATTTCATGAGGAGCGTGGAATCGGTGACCTCTGGAGTTGCGCCCTGTTTTTACTCCCAGAATCTCTGCATCAATTACTTCATCACCTAAAAGCATAACAGCCCAATGCACGGGGCGAGCAAACTCTTCATCACCATTTCCCCAACGCATTGGTTTGGCAATCGGTAACGCAGCAAGCGCCTGAGCAACCAAAGAAGGAATAAGATCCTTTGTTTTAGAACCAGTGCTTTGCGTTTCACAAACCATCCAGTCACCTTTATCAGTCTGGATGCGCATCAAAGATTCTACTGCAACCCCACAGGACTTAGCGAAGCCAAGAAGTGCTGGAGTAGGTTTTCCATCCTTATCAAAAGCAGCAAGTGCCGCAGGACCTTTACGAGTTACAGTCTGACTGGCCTGCTCGGTTTGCAAATCACAAATGACTATAGCCAGGCGTCTTGGGGTAGCAAATCGTTTTACCTCACCATAACTTAATTGTGCCTTATCTAAAGCCGCCAATAAAAAATTAGCAAATTCATTAGCCAAAGGCCAGACTGCAGCGGAAGGAAGTTCTTCACAGCCTAATTCAAAAATAAAATCATTGACCATCACACACCTTTTGCATAGGGAAGCCTAAAGCTTCGCGCGCTTGATAATAAGCCTGAGCTACGGCTCTTGACAATTGTCTTACTCGCAGAATAAAACGTTGTCGTTCAGTAACAGAAATTGCCTTTCGTGCATCAAGCAAATTAAATGAATGAGAAGCTTTCATTACCATCTCATAAGCAGGAAGCGGTAATTGTAACGCTATCAGTTTTTCTGCTTCACGTTCATAGTAATCAAATTGCTTGAATAGTTCCTCAACATTGGCATGCTCGAAATTGTATGCCGACATTTCCACTTCATTTTGATGAAATACATCGCCATAAGTGACAATGCCATTAGCATTTTTACACCAAGGCAAATCAAATAAATTATCAACACCTAAAACAAACATTGAAATTCGTTCCAAGCCATAAGTTAATTCACCAGTAACTGGTTTACAGGCAAGTCCACCGACTTGTTGAAAATAAGTAAATTGTGATACTTCCATTCCATTTTGCCATACTTCCCAACCTAATCCCCACGCCCCTAGGGTAGGCGACTCCCAGTTATCTTCAACAAAACGGATATCATCGAGTAAAGGATCCACACCTAATGCCCGTAAAGAATCAAGGTATTTATCCTGAATATCTAAAGGAGAGGGCTTGAGTACTACCTGAAATTGGTAATAATGTTGAACTCGGTTCGGATTTTCGCCATAACGGCCATCTGTAGGTCTTCTGGATGGCTGCACATAAGCTGCCGACCATGGCTCAGGGCCAATTGCTCTTAAAAAAGTAGCAGGATGAAAGGTACCTGCGCCAACTTCCATATCCAAAGGCTGCAATAAAACACAACCTTGTGCAGCCCAGTATTGCTGCAGTGTTAATATGATTTCTTGAAATGTAGTTGGTTTTGTCATGAAAGTCTCAAATAATCGATTACGAGGTTTTATAATAGTTTACACATTTAGATCGCAATAAAGGATCTCTTGTAACCTCTCAATAAATTGTGGCAAAACTACTGTACCGAATTAAAGTGACTTGACCACGGTAATTCGGAAGAAGGAAAAATCCCTGGATTATTGAGATATTACAATCTTCTGCTTGTATCATTATGGAACTATATAGAATTTTATATAGTTCCATATAGCATTCCCCTCTAAGTTCATGGCACTTTTATTCGGCTTCAGTGATGTACTGATGTACATTCTTTGCCTCAGCCTAGTCGAACGTATAACGGGTAACGCCTATTAACTTCTAATGTTCTTTTAATCCAGATTACTCTCTGGATTGTTTGCACGTTCCTACTCTACTAATATTTCGCTGATTTGAGCCAAAATGTGCACATTGAAATGCCTGGTCATTTTGGTCAAATTAGCAGAAATGTCAATAGATCTAGTTTCCAGCTGCCTTCTTGATTAATTCTCTTAATGAATCTTCGCTCGCAGCACCAGGAATAAATGAAGGTTCAGTGCCCGCTTTAAACTTACCATCTGGAGTAGAAGCAACAATAAATGCAGGAGTACCCATCAAATGAAGTTTTTCAGCCAGTTGACGATTAGCTTCCAAAATATCAGTTACTTCCTTGCTGTCCATATCTTTTTTAAGTTTGTCCATGTTTAAACCTACTGACTTGGCAGCATCCATTACTGATTGTTCGTCCAAACGTTTTTCAATTTTTAGCAACGCTTCATGCATTTGCAGGTATTTACCTTGCATGCCAGCAGCCAATGCTGCTTTTGAAGCCATCTCGGAGCTCTTGCCAAATATAGGAAACTCTTTGTAAATCACTCTTAAATCACTGTCTTTTTTAATCAGGCTATCCAATGTTGGTGACATTTTTTTGCAATGAATGCATTGGTAATCAAAAAATTCAACAATTGTTACAGAACCTTTTGGATTGCCTACAGTCGTCAATTTACCTTGAAACAGTTGATCTGCATTTTCTAAAATAGCAGACTGAGCTTGCTGTTGCATGTTCTGTTGCTGTTTTGCCTGCAATGCCTGCGAAGCTTCTAATAATACTTCAGGATTGCTTAACAGATAATCATGTACTACTTTTTCAATTTCTTTTTTCTGAGCATCAGTCATAGGGGTAGTGTCAGTATCAGCGGCCATAGCCATAGGTGATACCAGAGAGGTTGCTAATGCTCCTGCAGTTAATAAATTTGTAAATTTCACACAATTCCCCTTATAAATGGTTAACCAATAATTTAAGTTAATTTCGGCAGTTCAGCGAAGCTCCCATCGCTACCGCCCTGAATTTTAATTGAATTCAGTATCTTTAACCAGAGGCACCCTAGCATCGACTTGAGAAAAATTCAATAAACTTTTCTTGTAATTAGCAAGGACAATTCACATTTTACTAGTTTGAGCCCAAATGGGTTATTTATGAGCACCTAAAAGAAACATAGGTGCAACATAAACTTCGGCGCGCAAAAAAAACCATTGATTCTTTTAAAAAGGAGAAAACTCATCAATAACAATCAAATTGGCGTAAGCTAAAACCAACCATTTAACCCCATGCT
>NZ_CALMPD010000303.1 GCF_937871865.1 uncultured Legionella sp. | reverse complement strand
TTTGGTCTAGACTGTATTTTATTTTCAGGAAAGCTTGTGATGATGAAAAGGACGCTGAAAAGATACCGTTACCCATTGGAGTTAATTAGCATTGCGATCTGGAGTTATCATCGGTTTACTGATAGTTACCGCGATATATCGGAGCGTTTATTGTATCGGTAAGAGACATTGAAATTACCCTAGACATATTAGTGGGCGAATAGAGAACTGGCGGCGTATTGCATGTTACTATGTGTTACCAAACGAGGGGAGAATGTTGGGAGCAAATAAGGAATTGACAGAAGAACATTATCTAAATGTTTGTGATGGGACAATGTTTGTTAAAATTTTTAAGCCCAAGAACAAGCAATATGTTGAACCAATCATCCTCCTGCATGATTCATTAGGTTGTGTCGAGTTATGGAGGGACTTTCCCTATGTTTTATCGGAAAAAACAGGTCGAAATGTAATTGCTTATGATCGCCTTGGTTTTGGGAAATCATCTGTACGACATGAGCGTCCTTCTATTAATTTTATAAACGAGGAAGCGGAACTTTATTTCCCGGAACTAGTAAAACACCTATCTCTTAACCAGTGTTATCTATTTGGACATAGCGTGGGCGGAGCAATGGCTTTAGTATGTGCCGCGCTTTACCCTAACCGGGTCATTGGAGTAATAACTGAATCAGCACAGGCATTTGTTGAAGACAGAACCAAAGAGGGAATTTTAAAAGCCAAAAAAGATTTTGAACGCCATGAATTATTTAAAAAAATAGAACAATATCATGGTGAAAAAGCAAAATGGGTGCTTGATGCCTGGACTGAGGTGTGGCTTTCCAAAGAATTTGCACCGTGGAGTTTGTCAGATATATTACCGCATGTTTTTTGTAATCTTTTAGTCATTCATGGGGATTTGGATGAGTATGGCTCAAATCGGTTTCCAGATATGATTAGTGATCAAGCAGCCGGAAGAGCTGAAAAAATTATTATTCCTGGATGTGGTCATGTGCCTCATCGAGAAAATAAAAATTTAATTATCGAATTGATCAATACATTTTTAAACCATTATGATGATCTGATTCAGTAGTATCTGGAGTTTCTTCGAAACACGTGTTCAATTCTGTTTCCGACGAACTTCCTTCGCGCATCGTTCCTTGTAAATGCTCTAACAATGTAAACGTTTGGGGAGGTTCTTGAATCGCAAGCTCAATACTGTGTTGAGATTGCAGGGCTTCTGATGGCGACGACTTAATAAAGTCATTAAGCTGCGAATTATAAAGAGGGGGGATATATTAGATTTCGTTTGTTGCTGCCTTGCTAGTGATTCATCATCAATTTCAGCATTGCCAAGGCCATTCGTTATGGCTCCTCCAATCAAGCTGCCAATTAGGCTGGTGACTGTCAGGGTAGCTAATGCTGCTATAGCAATAAATGCTAACCCAAGACTGCTCATTGCTCCTAGTGCTGCTCCTAATGCCATCACTATACCAATGAACGAGAAAAAACCAGTGATAGCTCCTACGGTTATCCCAATTCCAATTGACATCCACGTATCTTTGGTATTCCTGGCAAACGTTCCTCCAGTAAAGCCGCCAATACCAATAGATGAAATCAGAGTTGTATAGGATAGTGTTTCCAAAAAGAATAAGGCGCCTGGTGCGGCAACGTTCAGATATAAAATTGATAACATCCCCACCAGGCTGCCAAAGCCTACAACAGGAAGGAGCCCTAGTGCCAATCCAGCCATAGCTCCTACTTTAAACCCAGAGCTTATTTGGGATGAGATACTCATGTTCTTTTATGACTCCTCAATTTGCTTAATGCTGAGTGAACCTGACATTTTTACACACTCTGTTTTGTTATTTATTGATTCATTATGATATTGATTGTGTCGTTCCCGCCTACGCGGGACGACACAATTGAGGTCAGTTTGTTCAATACCATACACTCCTGTTGATTATGCACAAATAGGCTTGGCTTCCTCAGGCTTAATGTAATTTTTGTGATCAAATGTTGTTTATATGATACTTACACTTTCCTTGTGGTCAATATTTGATCTTTCTGAGAAGTGGGGGGAAAATGTCAAATCCTGAAGGAGAATAGAAATTGCCATTCGGCCCCTGGCCTGACATCTGATCTTAACTTGAAATTTGCGCTCATTGAATGGTCTTGTTATAGGGCTGGGGCATCGACCTACATGTTTATGTCTTTCGTTAACTTTATGTCTTTCGTTAACTTTATGGCAGTGAGGGTTATCGAAGGAGAACACGATAACTGAGCTTGCCAAAGGAGCCTTGATAATTCCTCTGGCAGTTCATTACTATTGAGGAGCAATATTACTTAAATGTTCCGTAATAACTAACCATATTGGCAATAGCGATGGTGTTGGTATAATCACTACATGTACTGTCTTTAGTCATATTCCAATTAAACAGCCCGGCCAAATTAACATAAGGAGGGAAATCAGGAGAGCAATCAGTTTCCTGGACATCGATACCATTAGCGATTTGTTTTTTAGGATAACCAATAGCCACAAGCGCATTAAAAAAGTCTATTCCCCATTTCCCGTTTGCAAAATAAGTTTGTATATTGATTAAATCAAAACTTTTGACATTAATTAAATCAATTTGGGTGTCTTCGATGCCACCAGGTTCTTCATTATTACCTGCAGGAGTAATGGTTAAATAATAGGGTTTGCCATCTTGAAGCGATGCATAATTTAATGCATTTCTTAAATTGGCAATTACTCCATCAAAGTTCTCTTGCGGAATAGAACCGCTGGATTCACCAATACTTTCATCATCAATATCAATACCATCCAGATGATTACTGCGAATAAATTGAATCACGCTAGGTACGAAAATATTCGCATGATTCAAATAATCTTCATTAATCGGAGTCCAATCATTTTTACCCCATCCTAATGAGATCAAAATTTTTATATCCGGATTAGCTGCACGTGCTGTTTCTACTAATAAAGCCAAACGAGCAGGTTCATCAGGTTGTCCTTGCTCATAAGTAAAAATTGCTCCATTTTGCTGTGCGTATGTATGAGCAAATGCTACAAAAAGAGCACTTACACGATTAAATGGAGGATAGGGAGACTGATTTGGTGGTAACCATTGACCAGCCCCTGAATTGTAAATTGGATAAAAAGTGCCTGCATATGGAAGTGGGAATGCACTGCCAGGAAGTGCTTCGGTTGCTATTGTTTCA
Organism: uncultured Legionella sp.; assembly: GCF_937871865.1. Taxonomy (GTDB): domain Bacteria; phylum Pseudomonadota; class Gammaproteobacteria; order Legionellales; family Legionellaceae; genus Legionella. The sequence goes on along the minus strand of NZ_CALMPD010000303.1, from coordinate 35,123 downwards.
ATGCGATTGCTTAATTCAGGTACTGAACATGTTGCTCCATTGAAGGCACAAACGCGGGGCGTTAGTGTTGAGTGAGTATTTTGGCCTGTTCCTTGTATCGATACAATAAAAGAACAGCTCGCTCCGGCAGCTAAGGTAGAGCAGGTATTTTTGATTAAAGATACTTTCAGCGCGTTTGTCACCCCATAATCCGCATTTATTGTAAGTCCACTTAAACTTCTTGAGGTATTGTTTTTAGCACTATAAGTCACATAAGTGGAACCTGCTGTGGAAATTGCAATGGGGCTTGAGCTGCTTGGAATAATTTCAATAATAGAAGCCGCATGAGTTATTGCCGTTAATGAGAGGCCGCAGCAGATTTGAAATAAAGTATGTTTTTTCATGAGTGTATTTTTCCTTGTTAACCTAACGATAGCGCTAAGGTAAATATAATTCCTTGTGTATAAAGGTTTTTGACTTTTATGCGATCTGATGATGCTTGTGCTGGTGACGGTCCTAAAGAACCTTTGTTCAAATTAAAATATTGATAGCCAGCAGAAGCATAATATTGGACATGCCGTAATGGATCATCCTTAAGCAGATATTGAATACCAGCTCCTAACTCATAAGAAAAAATTTGTTGTGTATGGTTGTTAAAAAACATGGCCGGAGCCGCGCTCAAAGTTGGGTCAGTTGGCTTTTCATTATATGCATAAAATTTATTCCAGCCGGAACCAATGCCAATCAATGCATAAGGCTTTAATGCGTAGGGAGAGAAAACCGCTTTAGCTTCCATCATCAATGAAACACTTTTTGCGTGAAAGCTATAATCCAATGTGTCGAAAAAACCTTCATTGATAAACGGATATTCAGTGCCCTTCACCTGACCCAAGTGGAAAAAATAGCCGGCCAAGCCCAGAGATAACTGATAAGATGGTAACGAAAAATGCTCTAAAGCATGGTGTGCGCCTATAGCCCAAAAACTTTGTCTGTTAGTGTGGGGAATGGTATTATAGGCATTGGTCATTTCCTCATTAATTTCAACTAAACGAGTATTTTTAAGGGTTGAAAAACCCGGACCTCCGGCAATAAAAAAATTGATTTGATTGGTATTTCCAAGGCTTGCGTAAATCAGCAAAATACATGAACACGTTGCGATTTTATTCAGTTTGACATCCATATTTTTATAATCCTTTAAGTATGAGTTTTTTAAAAAGCATATTAATCGAACAAAATCTGGCATTTGCAATTGAATGTCCCAATTCAGTTGCGTTCGATCTCGTATATTAATTGTAAGGCATATCATACCTGATTCATCCAACCATTTGAATTTTAAATGATTTTCATTTTTTGAGTAACTACATTTTGTTTTCTGCTCTTTTGGAGTTTTATCGCTATTTTTGGTTTAAATCTGAGCATGGTAAATGCACCGATACAGCTTATTCAAAGTGGTAATTGTCAATTCGACTCGAAATTGACTACAATAGATCCTTTTTCCTGGATAAATCCTATTTATGCTAAATGAAGCAATATCCAAAATGCCAGAGGCTTTTGAGCCAAAAATATTGCTCCGGGGATTCGAGTACTTTCAAAATGGGCAAGTACTTAATATTCGCTTGAGTGATGGTTTGTTAAAAGGGCGGGTGAAGGGCAGTACCAGTCAGATTTATGATATTCACATGGATTTGAAGACCTGGCCCGGCAAACCAGCGCGTTGCTCTTGCCCTTATCAAAGTAACTGCAAACATGCTGCTGCTTGTTTATTTGCCTTACGGGACCGCGAAAAAATTAATTTGCAGGAACAGTCATCTAATAAATTAGATAAAAAACTGGATGTTTGGCTGAAAAATTTACGGGCTCAGGAAGCAACACAGGTAAAGAAACAAGATATAACTCATCATTTAAATTACCTGGTTAGTATAAAGTTAACAGGACATGAACATAAAGTTTCTATCAAACTGGCATTAGCAAAAATCTTGAAGCGTGGTGGTTACGGTAAAAAAATCGTTTTTAATAGTTTGGCTGAATCAAAGAAACAGCATTTTATTGATAATGACGATGATATTGTTGCGCAGTTGTTGTTTAAGTGTGGGGTGTCTGGTTGGTTCGATAATTTAACCATACGCAATAGCGAACTGTTAGAAAAAATTATAGCAACAGGGCGTGCTTTTTTTACTGAAGATGAAGAGATACCTATTCAATTGGGTGAAACAGTCGAGGGAACATGTGAATGGGTGCTCGCTTCGAATGGAAATCAAAGCTTAAAATTAATGCATGATGATACTATTTTGGATCCGTTACTGCTGGATGAAAGTTGGTATTTTGATTTTTCTGAGTCAGTCATGGGGCGTTTGATTACTCCATATCCTGTAAGGCAATTACGCCATTTGCTTGAGGCACCACCTATATCCATAGATCAGGCAGAATTGTTGACCAAAAAGATGACTAAAACCTGTCCTGAATTTCCTACACCACAAATATTTGAGCGACGAGAGGTAAGGGAGATTATTCCAAAACCTGTTTTGGTTCTTGATACGGTCAATGATTTTGACGATGAGGCTCCTTTGTTCCTCGAGCGTGATGAAGAGATTAATACCGTCTTTATCGCAAAAGCAGGTTTTGATTATGATGGGCTCATTATTCCTCATTCTGATGAACATTCTAATGTAATGCGCCAAGAGGATGGGGTGTTGGTTGAGTACAAACGCGATATTGAGTTTGAACGCCTTAAAATAGAAGAGCTTCGCCAATCTATTAATGTACGGCCTAGCTTTAAGTGGGAAGATTATAATTGGAATTTAGAACATTCGGTTTTTGTCTTGCAAAATATATCTGCGTTGTCTCATCTGGAATATCTGTATGCCAGCGCTTTGCCGTATTTAAAAGAACAGGGATGGCAAGTCGAGTTTGCGAGCTCCTTATATCAGGAAGTGATTAGTGCTGAAGATGTGGAGTGGTTTTCAGATATTCAGGAAAGCACTACGGATTTCTTTTCTTATCAATTAGGTATCTTGGTTGAAGGCAAGCCAGTAAGCATCGTGCCCTTGGTTGCTGATTTAATTCAACGATACAGCGGTAATGATCTGGACAGTTTACCTGATGAGCAACAAATTAAACTTCCTTTAGAAGATGGAAGAATGCTGCAGTTACAGATGGGGCGTATCAAACCATTAATTCGATTATTATTTCAGTTTGGCATGCGCCAGATTGATGAAAATCAACAGCTTCAAATTAATAAGTACCAATTCATATTAATGCAGGAAGCGGAGCTGGCTATTGCTGCTACAAAGTCACGTTGGCAAGGAGCTGAAGCGTTAAGAAAAGAATTGGTTCAGTTAATTAAATTGACTGATTTGCCTGAAATTCCAATGCCATCAGGCTTACAGGCTAATTTAAGAGATTATCAACACTATGGGCTGAATTGGTTGCAATTTTTACGTTCCAGTAAATTTAACGGGGTATTGGCTGATGATATGGGCTTGGGTAAAACCATACAGACTCTGACACACCTCTTGTATGAAAAAGAACAGGGACGAATGAATCAGGCGACATTAATCGTTGCGCCTACAAGCCTGGTCGGGAACTGGTTGGCGGAGGCAAAACGATTTACTCCAGAGTTAAACGTTTTAGCTTATCATGGTAGTGACAGACATCAGGATGATTTTAATGATTATGACTTGGTGATTTCAACCTATGGATTAATTCATCGAGATAAAGAGAAATTTATTAATTATAATTTTTATTACCTGATTCTTGATGAAGCGCAATTTATAAAGAATGCACGCACCAAAACAACTCAGATTATTCAACAATTAAAAGCATCGCACCGCTTGTGTTTGACTGGCACGCCTCTTGAAAATCATTTAGGCGAGTTATGGTCTTTATTTCATTTTTTAATGCCGGGGCTTTTAGGTGATGCAAAACAATTCAGGTTATGGTTTCGCTCACCTATAGAAAAACACGCTGATCTGGATAGAAGGGAGCTCTTAGCTCGAAGGGTTAAACCATTCATGCTAAGAAGAACAAAAAACCAGGTTGCAAGTGAGTTGCCGCCAAAAACAGAAATAACGCGCACCATAGAAATAATAGGGGCGCAACGCGATCTGTACGAAGCTATTCGCATGAGTATGGAGAAAAAAGTACGGGATGCTATTGCAAAGCAGGGTTTAGGTAAAAGCCATATCCTTTTATTGGATGCGTTGCTTAAACTGCGTCAAGTGTGTTGCGATCCCAGATTGTTATCTTTGCCTGAGGCTGCGATGGCTCATGAGACATCAGGCAAACTGGAAGCGTTGATGGAGTTGTTGGACAACCTGGTAGAAGAGGGCAGACGTGTCTTGGTCTTTTCTCAATTTACGTCCATGCTGAAATTAATAGAAGAACAATTAATTGAAAAGAATTATGACTATCTGAAATTAACCGGACAAACACAAAACCGACAGGCTTTAGTTGATCAATTTCAGGAAGGTAAAACGCCAATCTTTTTAATCAGTTTGAAAGCTGGTGGAACAGGACTTAATTTGACCCGCGCAGATACCGTAATTCATTATGATCCCTGGTGGAATCCGGCTGTAGAAGATCAAGCAACAGATAGAACACATCGTATAGGTCAGGAAAACCCGGTTTTTGTGTATAAGTTAATAACCTCAGGAACCGTTGAAGAAGCAATCCTTGGGATGCAGGAAAGAAAACGTCAATTAGTTGATGGAATCTTGTCTTCGGATGCATCCAAGACCATGACTTTGACGGAAGCAGATCTGGATCAGTTCTTCCTGCCCCTCACTTGAACGGGCATATTTGGCACATCTTGAGCGCTCTCGCTTAGTAAAAAATGCTCACATACTTATGTATGCTTCGCTTTTGTTACTAAGCGAGAGCGCACAATCGGCACTCAAATCTGTCCGTTCAATCATTCTATGACGTTTTGAATGCTCTTTTTGAGTTTCATATTTCGCATATAGTACTGTTGTACCTAAGATGTAGTTGTATTAGAGGAATTCGTAATACAGGTATGCCGGGTTCTTTTTTCCTTTGCATTACAACTTCATCAAATATGAGAAATCTAATTTTTTCTTTGAATAATCAGTTGGTTATAGATGCGGTTATTACGCAAAGCCCTTAACCTTCAGTTAATAATCAGCGGATATACTTGCCTGCATAAAGTCCAGCAAAAAATGATAAAAAATCTAAAAATTATTCAGAAAAGACGTCACTGATTTGTTGATTACGGTTTCTGATAATTCGTATCTGTGAATTTTTTGATTGCTGTATTTTGGTATTTATTCATCAATTCTTCGAGGGATACTCATGCAACATAAATCAGAACCTTTAAACAGCAAAAAACCAAATGGAACTGTCAGAATAGCCGAGAAAGCTTTAAAAAAGCAGGCATATTTAAAGGCCATAGAGCATTTTACTAAAGCACTTAAAATTGAACCTGGTAATAGTTATCTTTTATGTCAACTTGGAATGGCTTATATGGGAATGAGACGATATGACAGTGCAAGTGAAGCTTTTGAGAAGGCTCTTAATTTTGATCCGATGCTAAAACAAATTGCCAATAAGGCGGATTTTTTCTTCCAAAAGGGAAAAGCTTCTTTAGAAATGAAACAATATGCTCGCGCGATTATGGCTTTCGAACAAGCTGAAATTCTGGATCCCAGGCTTGCACCGAAAACTGGTTTCGCAAAGAAAAATACTCTCATATTATCCCGGCAAATTTCTCCGGAAATACTAACTATCCTAAAAGCTTCTTTCGATGAGTATTTACGAACGGATCTTTGTTTGCATAGTTATCAAGTTGAACTCAATGAATTATGCCAAAAGCATCGAAATATAAAGACTTTTAATTATATGGAACAGATCAATTGGATCATTCTTTTGATGGAGTTTTCTTTTAAGTACTATGATAGAAAGCAAACACCGATGGTCTTTGTTAATCCTGAATATTTTGACTCTTCGGCAGCCGGAAATAAGAAGCGGTTCAATAAACTGGAAAGTCGGATAAATTATATCATTACAGATTTAACTCCCCCATATGCAAAAAGTGTAGATAAACAAGCACTGGCTATATTTGAACATGCTTTGGATGATATAGTTTTAGGAGATAGCATGTTAATCCTCCGTATGATTTTTGAAACCATACACCAACTTTCAAGAAAGCAGCGTGCTAATTTGCTTGAATATTTACCCTGGGGTACCAACTCTTGGTATTTTCTTGAATTTTGCAGTACGTTTTTCGACTCCAATGAGGATAGTCAGCCAATTTATTTTGAGAAATCGCTAAAAAATCCTAAGATGGAGATAAACGCGGCAAATACTCAATTGGATCGTTTTTATGATGCATTGAAAGATAGTTCATGTCTGGTTAAAGCGGTCATTCCTACTCTTTTAACAGAAGACATTCCTCAATTACACAGTTTTTTTGTTTCGGTAAGGAGCAATGCCTTAATCCCGGGTACTCCTATTGCCAGGTTGGGAGAAATGACTAATTTAAAAACGTTGCTGTGGTATTTTAAGCATACTTATCAATTGGTTCGGCTCACCGCTCTAGCGCCCAAAGAACCTAAACCAGCCATAGAGTTCGTTAATCTTGATGGCCGTAAAAATATTGAATTAACGCCATTACTGAATTTATACATGCTTGACTCTCATATGGATAGCCTAAAAAGCAAGCTTGCATTTATCAGACGAATTCAGTTAATAGGAGAGATATTTACACCAAGAAACTGGGGTTCACAATTAAAAGATCTTAAAGTAATAGACTCTGAAATGCTTTCTGACATCAGGAATGCATTATGTCATCCAGAAGATCTTGAATCTGTTGCATTCATTCATAACCTTGAAAGTGATACAGAGCGTTTAAGTGCTCTTTATGAGGATTTTATTAAATTGCGCGTTAATATTTATGATTTAATCGCTGAACGGCAGAATAGTTTTACTCCATGGCCTGATACCTCCGTTCCATTTAAAGGCTGGAATGAGCCTGTATGTGTTTATTGGGATTCAGTCAAAAAACATTATCAGCAAGAGCACGCTTTTAATCCAGATACGTACATACCTAACAAGTTATTAGTTACAGATAGCCAGTTATTGACATTACAGAACGGCCTGAATCCAGACTTACCTGAGTCCAAAAAGCTTCTTAGTATGATAAAAGGAGAGGCCATTTTTGAGGTGGTCGATAGAAATAAATTGAAAGAATATTTAAACCCAGGGCAAAAAGAAAAAGTAATATTCAAAATCATGCAAACAGCATTTAAACAATATAAATCGTTACGAAGCATTGCTGTAAAGGAAATTGCTGCGGAGAATAACCTGAAAAAAGAAAAAAATAAAAATGACATAATACAATTCACAAGTTCAAATTTTCCTAATATGCGTAAATTAGGTAGAGAAGCAAATCTCTCTCTTCATCGAGATATAGAAAAACAAATGGGTTTATCTGAGTTATTGAATTTATTAAAATCACGCATGACTCTTTTAAACTACTTGTTTGTTGATGCTAAAATTGATTTAAGTGGTAACCCTATTCAATGTATTAAGTCCATTCAAACGGTTATATGTGAAGACATAGAGATGCAGCTGGCATGTTCCTACCTGACTGCCCAAATTGTTTCAATACTCAGTAAACTGGAAAAGCTAAAGCTGTTAAATACTCTGGATCCTCATTTATTAACCTGCATGTCTCAATTTAAAAGTTTAAGGAATGCTCTTGAGCATAATGATCCTGTAATTGATAGCAAAGACGCCGGGTTTATTCATATGAAAAGTAAAGTAAACCTGGTAATGGGGCAAGTAAGTTATGAACTACTGGTTGCCTTCTTTAAATCAATTCAGGAGGCAAAGGCATCATTAATGATGGAGCAGGAGCCGTTTGATGATGATACAGACACGATAGCATTAAACGTTTCTGGTCTTATCTATCCTTCATCTCCTTGTTTGAACGTTGCTGATTTGAATAAATTTATGTTTTTCTCTCAGGGGAATTCATCAAATGAAGCAGCAGTTGTATCTGCAGAAGAAACCAATAGTGAGGATTGTAGTGAGACTAACTCTAAAGAAGGCACAGAGTTCTCACCACAGTAGGTTTCGTAATTACTTCTTTGGCTACGCATCGATAATCTGAGAGCTTTTGCCTCTAGCTAATTACCGCGGCTTATTCCGTGGTATCCAGCGATAAACGCTCAGGTTGGGATATCTCGATGTCGTGGTCAAGCCATGGTAATTCGGTACAGTAATTTTATTGCAACTAAGTGAGATCTTGTCTTTTGCATCCAGGCAGAGAGCCTGGATGCAATCAGTTCATTCAAAATAAAGGAACGCTAATCCCAATCAACAAAGGATTCTATATTGTTGTCAGCTTGTGGCGCTGAATTAACTTTCGGCTTGTTTTGGGCAACCAGTTTAGGTTTTACGCTAACGTTGTTTTTTGCGTTTGTAGTAGGGCAATGAGCAGAGTCTTTAAATGTTTTTAAAGCGTCTTCCAAGGTTACGAAAGTATAACCTTTCTCTTTGTATAGCTTAATAATATCGGGCAAAACATAGGCGTTAAGTAAATTGGCATGAATCAACAGAATCTGTGCCTGATCCGGGTTATGATGATACGCTGTGTGTGCTTCTGCTTTTAGTGTCTGCTGCCAGATAAAATCCAGGTAAAGAGGTTGCATTTCTCCAAGATAACTACGTCTGTTTAATTCAGGTACTGATAACAAGCGTTGATTAAACACAAAATCTTTACTGTCTACGGTAATAGGAGCTACCTGATAGTTCTTTTTGGCAAGATAACATAATATTTTATTTCTTTTCTCACCATTGCTCATTGCCAGGTAGGGATATCGGAAATATTTAGGTTCAGTCATCACTGGTGACAAAATCTTATCGGCTTTTCTAATTTCGTTGATGTAGTCTTTAGTGTCAAGTATGTTCAGATTCGCGTGAGAATAGGTATGGTTCCCTAATCCGAATCCCGCATCACGAAATTTTTGTAGTATGTCCCAGTTATCATTTCTAACCTCTTTGGCAATGATAAATCCGGTAGCCGGGACCTGTTGTTCTTTCAGTGTTTCCAACATCATATTCAAATGAAAGTTTCTGTATTCACCGACGAAGGGTAAATCATCAATCGTGATGGCTATTTCTTTTTTGTGTGCAAAAGAAAGTGTGGTGATGAGCATTAATAAAGTAAAGCTTAGGATGATCTTATTGGTAACTGATTTGATTTTCATTAGAAATTGACTGTAGTTAAAGTGAATCGATTAATTTAGTGATGTTATTGTAACAAAAATTATGCTCAATGGCTTATGCCAATTGATATTATAGATAAATAATCATAATAAGTACTATTAAGCAGCAGATAATTAAAGAATAATTTCTGCTGCTTTAAAGAATACTAATAGGATAACTCAGATGCTTTATTCAATTAACTGGGTTGAAAGTGGCCTTTTGAATTTGCTTCGGTCTCTATAGTTGCAGCAATCTGATCTTCCACGTCATTATCATCTTCTACCACTACTGGTTTCTTAGAAGTGCCCCACATGTTATAAATACTGGCAAAATAAGAGGGCTTTTGAGGTAATAATGCTTCTTGCTCTTTAATTTCTTTGTTCAATTCGCCTAAGCAGAAATCGATGGCTTTATCACGGCATGATCTAATCATGTTTTGTGCTAATTCCAGGATGGTCACTAAAGAAAAACCAGAGATCTCAGAAAACAAATGTTTGGTTCTTATTGCTTCAACAGATGCGCTTTTAGTTACAGTTTTTTCAATAGTCAGATGGTGAATGTACTGATTTGCAGCAAAAATCAATGCTTCAATATCCTGTACACTGGTCGTTTTGGCATTTAGAATTTTAGTTAATTCGGTGTGGACTATTGATCCATTACTCATCATAGTTGGGCTAAAATCGGTATGAGTTAATGGTTCGTATTTATATTCTATGGCAATTTGTCCGCGTACAATATGCATTGCTCCGGCAAGGATGGCCATTTTTTCTGTTTCTTGAATCGCATCAGCTTTAGATTCTGAAAGGCTTTGTGCCAGATTGTCCAGAAATTGGAGCTGGGCTGCTCTTTTTGTATCAAGTTCACTAATGGCTGCTGAGTTTTTGTCTGCTGTTTCGGCAATAATTAATTGATGAAGCGATTTTTTTAAAGCTGCGAAAGAGGTAAAGGGGGCTACTATTAAAGCTGATACTGATTGGGCTGGTTTATACCAACTGCCATCGGTTTGAGATTTTCCATCAAATGGCAAAGCAACGTGAATGGTTTTTTGGGTGGCTTCTTCGAGCTCGAAACCAATTTTTGCGAATTGCACTAACTTAAGAGCTGGTACTGTTTGCAAAATATGTTCTTTTTTAAAACCTTTGCGAGAATCATTGTCCGCATAGATAAGATTTAAAAAATTATTTATTGATTTAAAAAATGTATCAAATTGTGTGTCGCTGGGCTTGCCTTTGTCCAGACCCATAGCAATATTCAAACGATCAAGCACTTTACTGGTGCTTTCACCACTATGCATCCTCTTCACAATATCCTGATTGGTAATTAACATCGCACCATAAAGGATATTGACGTAAGGCTTTAATAATTCAGCACGTTTATCTGCACGGGATTCTATTTTTACGCGCTCAAGTTGCTTGTCGATGTTTAGAACTGCAATCTGCTTATCCAGTTCAGCAATTACAGTGGTTAAAAATTGCAGTTCATCTCGTCTTCTGCTAGGCAGATCTGCAATTTTTTCTTTATGGTCACGTTTCAGTACAAATTCAACGCAATCATTAAAATGTTTTTTAAGATATTCAAAATCCTTTAAAGCAAACGTCATGTTATTCTCCATAAATTCCAAAACGATATAATGTAAGAAACACTTACAGCACCCAGTGTAAACTAAACTTTTCTTTACGTCATGTATTTTCATTATACACTGCGTGCTTTAATAAATTATTACTTTATATCAATTAGTTAAGTCTGTTTTTTTGATTTAATGAGAGGCTGAAACAAAAATAGCATTGATCTAATTTGTATAAGGAGTAGCATAATGCGCTTTTAGAATCATATGGTTTTTATAGGTGCTCTATTGCTGAGTTTCGTAAACTCAGCACCAGCCTACATTCAGGTCTGTTTCGGGCTGAAGTGCACCATCTTCTGTAGGCTGGTGCTAAACGAAGTGCAGTCCAGCGGGTGCAGCTTTTTGCTGGCAATGAATTTTAAATAGAGTCAGGTTTTGAGGTATATTTTGAATATAAAAAATGATGATCAGCAACAGCAACAACAATTCTTTACCCATGCCTTATTTGTACTGCTTTTTCTGTTGCTGTGTCGAATAATCGTCAGTTATTTGATTCCTCTAAATGATCCTAGTGAGGCACGCTATGGTGAAATAGCGCGTAAAATGCTCGAAACCGGTAACTGGATTACACCGCAGCATGATTATGGGGTTCCTTTCTGGGCAAAACCTCCTTTGTCTGTCTGGTTATCTGCCATTTCTATGAAATTATTGGGGGTTAATGAATTCGCAGCTCGCTTGCCTGGTTTATTGTTATCAATGGGGGTACTCTGGCTTATATGGGATTTAGCGAAAAAACAAAGCGGTTCTATGGCCGCCACGATTGCCACCTTAGTGCTTGCTGGCTCTTTATATTTTTATCTTGATGCGGGTACAGTAATGACGGATCCGTCTCTCGTCTTTTGCACTACTCTGGCATTGGTTTCTTTTTGGCATGCTCTGGTTAATAACAGTAAAATCTGGTCTTATTGGTTCTTTATCGCTTTGGCATTGGGGTTATTAGCTAAAGGCCCTGTTGCAGTAGTATTGGTGGCTCTCCCGATATTCTTCTGGGTTTTGTTGCGTAATGAATGGATTAATCTTTGGAAAAGACTTCCTTGGATAAAAGGTACTTTGATTCTTTTGGCCATAGCACTTCCTTGGTATGTACTTGCTGAACTAAGAACTCCTGGGTTCCTGAATTATTTTATCATTGGTGAGCATTTAAATCGGTTTTTAATACCAGGTTGGACCGGAGACAAATATGGGATGGTGCATCATGAACCTCTAGGAATGATCTGGGTTTATGCTTTAATTGGTATTCTTCCCTGGAGTATTTTGGGAGGAGTATGGCTTTTAAAAAATGCTGCATCGTTACCCTCTTTTTTTCGTGATGATGATGGATGGATGAGTTATATTTTCATTTGTATGGCAGGCCCACTGTGTTTTTTTACCTTCTCCAGCAATATAATCTATCCTTATGTGTTTCCTTCTTTACCTGCTTTTGCATTGTTTTTTACTGAAGTCTGGATGCGCTCGAATCAATCCCTTGTGAAAGGTAAACTGCTCCTTCGTTCCGCTGCATTATGTGGTGTGGGCTTTCTTGCCGCCACTTTGGTGTTTGAGTTAAAACCTGAGCTTGTGGCCAAAACACAAAAGCCAATGATTACTGCGTGGTTGAATCAGCACCCGACACCTGGAAGCCATCTTGTTTATTGGGATCTTGATGTCTGGTTTTCGGCACAATTTTATTCGTCTGGAAAAGTTAAAGCGACGCGGGATTTGCATCAGTTATGCGCTTTACTTTCTAATCATCTGGATAATTATTTTGTGATAGATTCACGTAATGTTGGCGATATTCCCTCTGAATTATTTTCAAAATTTACCCAGATTAAAATCATTCGTCATAAAAAAGTTAATTTATTGTTGATGCACAGCCCAGTACTGAATTGTTAGAGGATTAACTGTAAGCATCAGTGGTTGTGGCTTGGCTTGAATAGAATTTAATTCAAGCTAGCGGTAGTTTCTCGATGCAACTCATAGTAAAGTAGCGCCCCAATCCAGATTAATAAAAAATTACATGGCGAAATTATATTTCTATTATGCTGCAATGAATGCTGGTAAAAGCACTGTTTTGTTACAATCCAGTCATAATTACAGAGAACGAGGCATGCAGACTCTGTTATTTACCCCATTAATCGATACGCGTTATCAATTTGGTACTATCAGCTCGCGTATAGGTCTCACAGAACAAGCGTTCGCATTCAGCGACCGCGATGATTTACATGTAATAACTCAAGAGTTCCAGCAACAAGGGACTAAGTATGCCTGCGTTCTTATTGATGAAGCACAATTTTTGACTCGTGAACAGGTGCATCAGTTAACCGAAATTACCGACAATCTGTCTATACCGGTACTTGCTTATGGTTTACGAACTGATTTCAGAGGTGAATTATTTCCTGGTAGCCAGCACTTGCTAGCCTGGGCTGATGAGCTGATTGAATTAAAAACGATTTGTCATTGCGGGCGCAAAGCCATCATGAATATGAGAATCGATGATGAAGGCAAAGCTGTAGTAGAAGGGGAACAGGTTTTAATTGGTGGAAATGAATCTTATGTTTCCACGTGTCGCTTGCATTTTAAACGCGGTGAGGCGGGATTTTTAGAAAATAATAATAAATTGTTCAATAAAGATACCAATTCCGTTTAAATTTTGTTATAATCCGCCGCAACTTTTCGGCCTGGATAAGGAGTTATAGTGTCGCATTCTGTCGCAGTAGATTCGCGAGCATTTGTACCTCGTGGTGACCTAATGGCTTGGATCGTCTGCTTATCAGCCGGTCTATTCTTTCTCTATGAGTTTTTTCAGTTAAATATTTTCGACGTAATAAATCAGCCTTTACGTGAAGAATTTCAAATAGATGCAACTCAATTAAGCTGGATGTCCAGTGCGTATCTGTGGGCAGATATTCTGTTTTTGTTGCCAGCAGGAATTATTTTGGATCGATTTTCCACACGTAAGGTTATTTTGACGTCCATGTTGGTTTGTGTTGTTGGAACCGTGGGTTTCGCTCTGACCAACTCGTTTCTTCTTGCTTCATTTTTCCATTTTCTCTCAGGCATTGGTAACGCATTTTGTTTTTTATCCTGTGTGGTTCTTGTCTCTAATTGGTTTCCGCCACGAAGACAGGCTTTGGTCATTGGTTCTTTGGTTACTATGGCCTTTATCGGCGGTATGATGGCTCATACTCCTTTTGCTTACCTTTACGATCTATTTGGTTGGCGCCGTGCTTTACTAATCGATGGTGCTGTTGGTGCTTTACTCCTGATTTGGATTTATCTTGTTGTACAAGACAGACCGGCAGATTCTCCTGCTCGTGTTCGAACAAATCAAGGCCAGATTCTTTCAAGTTTTATCAGCGCATTATCTAATTCTCAAAATTGGTTAGCCGGCATTTTTACTTCATTTTTAAATTTACCTATTATGGTGTTATGCGCGTTATGGGGAGCCAGTTATTTGCAAGTGGTTCATCATTTGCCCGACATCGCAGCCAGTAATGTTGTAAGCTTAATTTTTATGGGGAGCATTGTTGGTTGTCCATTGGTTGGCTGGCTTTCTGACTCGCAAGGACGTAGAAAGCCGCTGATGGTTATCGGGGCTATAGCAACTTTAATTACTGTTATCCCCCTGTTCATGCATGTGACACTGTCTCAAACTATGCTGAGTATTATCTTTTTTGCACTTGGATTTTTTACCAGTACTCAGGTTATATCTTATCCATTAATTGCTGAAAGCAACCATGCCGAAAATACTGGTGCTGCTACTGGTATCGCATCTGTTATTATTATGGGCGGCGGGGGCGTAGGGCAGGTCATGTTTGGCTATCTGATGTCTCATCATGCTGGAACTTCTGTTACACAGTATACCGTTGCAGATTTTCAATTTGCCATGTGGATGTTCCCCATAGCTGTTGTTGCAGCTTTAGTTGCTGTGTTAATGACCCGTGAAACATACTGCAAACGATAATTTAGAGGAGAAAAAATGCAGACAGTTGGTGATTTTAGAGGATGTGCTGATATCAAATCAGCTTTATTGCCCTGGGTAGTGTGTTTTGCCGCGACGCTGTTTTTTTTCTATGAATTCATACAGGGAAATATGTTTGCATCCATTGCTGCAAACATCATGCAGGACTATCAAATACAGGCTGATAAAATGGCCTATTTATCCAGTATTTATTATCTGTCTAATGTTCTTTTTCTCTTTATAGCTGGTATGGTTCTGGACAGATTTTCTATCAAAAATACCATCCTGATTGCCATGTCACTTTGTGTCGTCAGCACATTTATTTTGGCTTATTCCCATTCTTTTTATCTTGCTTTATTCTGCCGTTTTATTACCGGTATCGGAAGTGCATTTTGCTTTTTAGGCCCGGTTCGATTGGCATCACATTGGTTTCCCCCAAAACGTATGGCCTTAGTGACTGGAGCTATTGTTACTATGGCAATGACTGGCGGCATGCTGGCTCAATATCCTTTAACCAAGCTGGTTGCCTACGTCGGATGGCGGCAGGCGGTACAGAATGTAGGTATTCTTGGATTTGCTATGCTGATTGTTATGTTTTTCTGGATAAAAGAACGACCAGAAGTCGCTATAAAAAAAGAAGGTCAACCCATTAAAATCAGAACAGCTGCCAGAAAGGCTTATTTAAATCCCCAGTATTTACGCGCGGCTCTTTATACCAGCCTGATGAATATGGCAATTGCCGTATTTGGTGCTATGATGGGTACTTTATATTTGGAGCAACGACTTGGGGTGAGTTCTGAGCAGGCTTCCATGGTGAATGGCATGTTATTTTTTGGTGCTATAGTTGGAGCGCCATTGGTTGGTTGGCTTTCAGATAAAATGGGCGTGCGGATTTTACCGATGAAGGCTGGTGTACTGGCATCTATGGTAACTTTATTAGCTGTTCTGTATCTTCCTGTGTCGTTGAGCACTATGGCCATTTTGTTTTTCTTGCTTGGATTTTTTACTTCAGCTCAGGTAATCAGTTATGCACTTGTTGCAGAGAGCAGTTCACCCATGATGACTGCAACCGCGGTGAGTGTTATTTCTATATTGACTCAAGGCGGCTACCTTGTGTATCAAAATCTGTTTAGCTCTTTATTGACTAATTATGGTGGTATGCACCTTATTAATGGAGTGCCGGTTTATCTTTTAGAGGCGTACCAACATGCTGCAATCATCTTGCCGATAGGATTATTTATTGCATTTCTATTGCTGTTTGGGTTAAAAGAAACACATTGTCGTCAAGTTGAGAATTAATCGTGGGACGTGTTTGTATTTTATTAATGGATTCTTTTGGAATTGGTGCTAGCCTTGATGCTGCTCGTTACGGTGATGAAGGTGCTAATACGTTTGTGCACATTCATGAAGCTTGTGAACGAGGCGAGGGCGATATTAAAGGTGTACGGCAAGGACCTTTAAAATTACCTCATCTTGCAAGGCTAGGTCTTTACCATGCAGCGGTTGCTAGTTCCGGATTAAAATTTGTTGATCTGGCAACGTTACAAGAGCCTGAAGCTTGTTATGGTTATGCGGTGGAACAAAGTTTAGGTAAGGATACTCCCAGTGGCCATTGGGAGCTTGCTGGTGTGCCCGTTACGTTTGAATGGGGGTACTTTTCTGACAAACCTAACTGTTTCCCGAAAAAACTTATCGATGATTTTATCCAGCAGGCAGGAATTCCCGGGGTTCTGGGTGAGAAACATGCATCAGGTACTACCATTCTTGATGAGCTTGGTGAAGAGCATATGCGGACGGGCAAACCTATAGTATATACCTCTGCTGACAGTGTTTTTCAGATTGCAGCACATGAAGAAACATTTGGGCTGCAACGCTTGTATGAACTTTGTGATATTGCTCGAAAATTGGTGGATGAATATCAAATCGGGCGCGTAATTGCCCGCCCATTTATTGGCAATAAAGGCACGTTTAAAAGAACAGCTAATCGCAAGGATTATGCTACTCTTCCGCCAGAAAAGACATTGCTTGACTATTTAAAAGAAGCTGGACGCGAAGTGATTTCTATCGGGAAAATTGCTGATATTTACGCTCATCAGGGAGTAACTCAGGAAATTAAAGCAGATGGTAATATGGCTTTATTTGACGCCACTCTTGTTGCTATGGAGACGGCTCCTGAAGGAAGCCTTGTGTTTACGAATTTTGTTGATTTTGACTCATCTTATGGTCATCGGCGTGATGTTGCAGGATACGCAAATGCTCTTGAAGAGTTTGATGCGCGTCTTCCTGAATTGGCCGCGCTATTGAGACCTGAGGATATTGTGCTGATTGCTGCTGATCATGGGTGTGATCCTACTTTGCCCGGTTCTGATCATACAAGAGAGCATATCCCTGTTATTGCTTATGGGCCTGGCTTACAGGGCAGATTTATTGGGCGCCGAGACAGTTTTGCTGATATAGGCCAAAGTCTGGCAGAATATCTTGCAATAAATCCATTGCCCCATGGCGTTTCTTTTTTGTAACTCCTTAAAAGCCTTGGAAATTGTTCTTACTTCGCATTATCACTACTTGACTCTGAGAGATGGCGCGAAATTTCTGGATACCGTGGTCACGCGCGGTAATTCGGTACACTTATAGTGATGTTACTTTTTTTAATCACTCTCCCATTGAATTTTTAGTTATCATCCCCATTTGCAGGTTTTATGCATGAATTGAGGATTTTATCTTGGAACAATTTCGTGGGACAACAATACTTTCAGTCAGACGTGGTAATCAGGTAGTTATTGGTGGAGATGGCCAGGTTACCTTGGGTAATACGGTGATGAAAGGCAATGCCCGTAAGGTGCGCAGATTATACAAAGATAAAGTGATTGCCGGATTTGCCGGGGGCACCGCAGACGCGTTTACTCTTTTTGAACGTTTTGAAAGCAAACTGGAAATGCATCAAGGGCATTTAGTTCGGGCAGCTGTAGAGCTTGCCAAAGATTGGCGAACCGACAGAATGCTAAGACGTCTTGAAGCAGTTCTTGCTGTTGCAGACAGTAAATCCTCTTTAATCATCACAGGTAATGGCGATGTAATCGAGCCGGAAGAAAGTCTGATTGCTATCGGTTCAGGCGGGCCTTTTGCTCAGGCTGCTGCTAAAGCGCTTATGGATAATACGAAACTATCGGCGGCAGAGATAGTTCGTAAGGCTTTAACGATTGCAGGCGATATCTGTATTTATACCAATAATCATTTAACCATAGAAGAATTGAACGATGACAGCAAATAATAGTGTAGTAATGACTCCAAGAGAGATTGTTCAGGAACTAGATAAACATATTATTGGCCAGGATGATGCGAAAAGAGCAGTGGCCATAGCATTACGTAACCGTTGGCGGCGAATGAAGATTCAAGATCCCGTTTTACGCAGCGAAATAATGCCTAAGAATATATTAATGATAGGTCCAACAGGGGTGGGTAAAACTGAAATTGCCCGTCGTCTGGCCAAATTAGCCCAGGCTCCCTTTATTAAAGTAGAAGCAACCAAATTTACCGAAGTAGGTTATGTAGGGCGTGATGTTGATTCGATTCTACGTGATTTGACTGATATCGCGATTAAGCAAGAACGCGAATCAGCAATGAAAAAAGTGGAACATCTGGCGGAAGATGCGGCTGAAGAACGTGTTTTAGATGTATTATTGCCTCCAGCTAGAGGTACCTTGACTCCAGGGGAGCGGGATGGTGCTGCACGGCAAGTATTCCGTAAGCAGCTGCGGGAAGGAATATTAAATGATAATGAAATAGAAATTGATATTGCCAGTTCACCTGTTGGGATAGAGATAATGGCTCCTCCAGGCATGGAAGAGATGACCAGTCAATTACAGTCTATGTTTCAACAAGTAGGCAGCCAAAAGACCAAAACACGTAAAATGACTATCGCTAAAGCGATGAAGATATTACGTGAGGAAGAAGCGGCAAAACTCATCAATGAAGAAGACATTAAAGCCCGGGCAATAGAAAGTGTCGAGCAAAATGGAATAGTCTTTATTGATGAATTGGATAAAGTAGCGAAACGCTCTGAAAGCGGTGGCGGTGATGTTTCTCGTGAAGGGGTGCAAAGAGATCTATTGCCACTGGTTGAAGGAACTACCGTTTCAACGAAATATGGCATGGTCAAGTCCGATCATATCTTGTTTATTGCTTCTGGTGCTTTTCACGTAGCCAAGCCTTCTGATCTTATCGCCGAATTGCAAGGTCGTTTGCCTATTCGTGTGGAGTTATCTGCACTTACAGTTGAAGACTTTGTCCGCATTCTGACTGAGCCCAGTGCTTCACTGACATTACAGTATTCCGCTTTGATGGATACTGAAGGTCTGACATTAAGTTTTGATGAAACAGGCATCAGACGTATTGCTGAAGTGGCCTGGCAGGTTAATGAGCGGATGGAAAATATCGGTGCGCGCCGATTGTATACCGTGATGGAACGCTTATTAGAAGTTGTGTCATTTGAAGCTACTGATAAATCAGGTGAATCAGTTCATGTTGATAAAGCTTACGTAGATAAAAATCTTGGTCAGTTAGTGGCAGATGAAGATTTAGCACGTTATATCCTTTAATTATCAGTAACAACTTAATACATCCTGGGTGAAAGCAAAGCTTAGCCCAGGAAATTCATTGTCATTCCTGTTCATTCTCTATTTCCACTGATTTTTGTGTTGTTCGATGCATGAATAAACAGTTAGTCATTGGAGCAACAAGAATACACGTTCTGAGATATCATCAGAGACTACTGCTCACTTCCATGATTGCACTACCTCCTGATCTGTATTGAGCAGTGGCAATTCTTCATGTAATCCGTCTTGAATTAATGGGCTTAATAGTGAGATATTGTCTATTGGGTCATTTTTGGGGGCTTTGTTGTGTCAAAGTTAACTCATACTGATTTACTTGAATTCGGACAACAGCTGGGTTATTCATTAGATTCTTCGGGTCTATGTCAAGGGTTTTCCGGTATGCTAATGCAAGCCATTCTTGCTGAAGAGGAAGAGTTTTGGAGGCGACTGAAGCTTATTGAGTGCTACAAAGATAATTTTTCCTTGTTGCTCAGCAAGATTGAAGAAGTGAAACTCCGGGTAAAGAAAGAGGAACCATTAAGCGAGCAAGATATAGAACTTTTCGAGCTTTTCTCGTTCTATGAGGGAATTGAATTATATTTAGCTCCATACAACCATGTTGATGTATTTAACAATCGATATTTTTTACAAATGAATCTTGATGAGATTTATGCCCTAACTCATCCGATGAAACTGGGAGATGATCATCTTACGATACTGTTCGATAGGGCTTATGTGTTTCGCCAAACAGGCTTGACTGATTATCTCAAAGATTTAGAAACCGGGGTGGGTAATTATCCTAATGTTCCTATTCTAATCAACAGCTCAAATCACTGCGTTTTATTAAAATACAACAAACATAATTCAGAAAAACCCTGGATGTATGTTGATACGAACGACTTTGAAAGATACCCAAACCTCTCCAACTATTATCGTGAGTTAAATAGTAAAGAACTGACTCGCAGTTTGTTTTATTCATTAAGTAATAATTCAGAGCACATAGTTTTTAATATCATATTAGTCACTAACAAAAATCATCTCCTATTTGAGAATAGTGCGCTGGAACAATTAAGCAACCAGCCCCAAATCAGTTCTGATCAGGCTGTAATGTATGATCTATATGGTGTTGGACTGCTCTATCTTTCCTGTCAATATGGATATGTTAAAACCATTAAACAGTTATTGACATACGAAAATATAAAGATAAATGCAGCTACTAATGATGGAGCTACTCCGCTTTATATTGCTTGCCAGAATGGTCATGTTGAAGCCGTAAAACTTTTATTGGCTTGCAAGGATATAAAGGTAAATGCAGCAGATGAATGTGGTTCCACTCCGCTTTATATCGCCTGCCAACAAGGACATATTGAAGTCATTAAATTATTATTAAGGCACAAGGATATAAAAGTAAATAAAGCAATGAATAACGGAGTAACTCCGTTGTCTATTGTATGTCAAAATGGATACTTATCCATGCTCGTTTTGCTTTTACAATCAGAGCATATTGATGTTAATTGCATAGTCTCCGGACAAAACACATCTTTATTGGCGGCGTGTTTCTCTTCATCTAATGTAAATAACAATGAGTTGTTTCATCTGTTATTAGAGCACAAGGCTAATGTGTTCCATAAAAATCTTATGGGCAAAACAGCTCTTGATCTTGCTTTTCAGCAACAAAACAGTGCTGCGATTGAAGAGATTTTTAAGTATGCGAAAAGGAACAATTTATCTTTAAGCGCTCTCATGTCTCCTGATACACGGAATAAAGCCCGAGATTGGGCGTCTGCTGATATTTCTAATTCTATGGCTGATGTACAACAATTTGTGCAACAGAATTTGCCTGCTGATTTATCAGTCGGTGGCGTGAGTATGAGGAGTTTAGGTCTTCTGGCTGCAGTAGGATTTGCTGCGTTTGCCTTGGATTATTCCGTGCGTTACGCGACGACGTTAAGTAATACCAAAAGAGCTATGGGTGTTGCAGCAACCCTTTCAGGAGTAGGGCTATTTGCTGTTGGCGTAAGCAACAACAGGAATACCGGCTCTGAGCTGTCATCAGGGACGGAATCCCGCGGCTATAATAACATTACTCCAGCCCCATACTCACTGCCATTAAGTTAAGAATAGTACGTCATCCTGAGCATATGCGAACCTCCTGAATCCAGAGAGAGCCTTCGTAGCCAACTCCTCAGTATGACGGATTAATCCTTAACTTAATGGCAGTGAGCACTGCTCAGAGACATTTTTTAATACATTGAAAAAAAAATAGATCCAATGGTAAAATATTGTATATTCTATCTTTTTTGGGGTGTTTTTGTGCAAAAATTGGATCATCTCGATTTGATTGAGTTCGGACAACAGCTGGGTTATCCATTAGATTCTGACGGCCTATGTCAAGGATTTTCCGGTATGCTGATGCAAGCGATTCTTGCTCAGGAGGAAGGGCAATTTTGGAAGCGGCTGAAGCTTGTTGAGCACTATAAAGATAATTTTTCTTTGCTAATTCGTAAGATAGAATTAGTTAAACTCAAGGTTAAAAAGAAAGAAGAGCAATTAAGTGAACAAGACATAGAACTTCTTGAGCTTTTCGCATTTTATGACGGAATTAAATTATATTTAGATTGCGATATTCATCAGGATGTATTTAACAATCGATTTATTACCCATACTAATCTTGATGATATTTATTATCTAACCCATCCTGGAAAACTGGAGCATTATCCTCTTAGGATACTGTTCGATAGGGCTTATGCGTTTAATCAATCCGGTTTAGTGAATTATCTCAACGACTTAGCAATAGGCGTGAGTAGTTATCCTAGTCTTCCTATTCTGGCGATGAGCTGCAATCACAGTGTTTTATTAAAATACAATAAGCATCATTCAGAAAGGCCTTGGGTGTATGTTGATACGAATGATTTTCATAGATATTCGAAGCTTAGCAATTATTACCGCGAATTAAATACCGAAGAGCTGGCTCATAGTTTATTTAATTCATTAAGCGAAAATTCAGAACATATAGTCTTTAATGTCACATTAGTCACTAACCAAAACCCACTTGCCTTTGATAATAGTGCACTGGAACAATTAAGACGCTTACATCCAATAAGCCCAGAGCAGACCGTTATTTATGATGAACATGGTGTTGGACTGCTTTATCTTTCCTGTCTGAATGGACATGTTGAAGCCATTAAGCAGTTATTGATTTATGAAGATATAAAGATAAATGAAGCAACATATGATGGAGCAACCCCGCTTTATATCGCATGTCAAAATGGGCATGTTGAGATCGTAAAGCTCTTATTAGCTCGCAAGGATATAAAGGTAAATAAAGCTGATGAATGTGGAGAAACTCCACTTTATATTGCATGTCAATATGGCCATGTTGAAGTCATAAAACTATTGCTGGCTCGTAAGGATATAAACATCAATGAAGCTGATGAACGCGGAGTAACCCCATTTTTAATCGCATGCCTCAATGGGCATACTGAAATTATAAAAATTTTATTAGCTCACAAAAATATAGAGATCACCGCAATGTTAAATGGTGGAACTTCGCTTTTTATCGCATGCCAAGATGGGTATACTGAACTTATAACCATTTTATTGGCGTGCAAGGATATAAATATAAATGCAGCAAATAATTATGGAGCCACCCCACTTTATATTTCATGTCAAGAAGGACATATTGAAGCCATAAAACTCTTATTGGCTTGCAAGAACATAAAGGTAAATGAAGCAAATAAGAACGGAGCCACTCCACTTTATATTGCATGTCAAGAAGGGCATATTGAAACCATAAAACTCTTGTTGGCTCGCGAGGATATAAAGATAAATGCGGCAAATGAGAAGGGAGTAACTCCGTTTTATATCGCATGTTCTATGGGACATATTGAAGCGATTAAGCTTTTATTGGCTCATAAGGATATTGATATTAATAAAGCAAAGAACAATGGCTCAACTCCGCTTTATATTGCATCCCAATGTGGCGATTTACCTATAGTTGAGATGCTTTTGCAATCAGATAATATTGATGTGAATTGCGTTGGTATAGAACACTACACTCCGTTACTTGTTGCTTGCTTTTCTCCTTCTAATGTCAATCATAAGTTGTTTCGTCTGTTATTAAATAAGGGGGCTAATGTGTATCATAAAAATGATAAAGGTGAAACTGCTCTTGATATTGCCTTTATGCAAGGAAATAACGCGGGTATAGAAGAGATTTGTAAGTATGCTAAAAAGAATAATTTATCTTTAAAATCCCTTATGTCTATCGATACACTGAATAAAGTGCAGGAGTGGGCATTTGCCGATAGTTCTCCTTCTCTGTCAGATCTAAAACTATTTGTGCAACAGAATCTGACAGAAGACCCTGATGTATTAATGAGTACTCGCAGTATGATGGTTTTAGAGGAGGGGAGTGCTGCAGCTGCTCTTTCAGGAATGGGGCTATTTGCTACTAATGCATGCTACATGGATATATGTCCTGAGGTGTTATCCGAGAAAGAGGCTCTGTGGCTCAGTCTGTGGTTGATTTTTATAATCGCATGTACTCAAATTGATCATTGGAGATGGTGCTCATGTTTCAGGGAATATGCTGAGTTTTATTTACATAATGAAATTTTAATATTCTGTTCGATATTATCTTGTTCATCATGACTTATATCTGTAGTATTTAATTTATTATTACTTAATTAGTTTTATCATGCCTCGATTTGATGTTAATAAATTAGTTGTTTTGCATTTATATAATTATATAAAGCCTAAGGGGGAGCAAGATCCTTTGGTAAACCTTGAGCGAAAGTGCAATGGCGTCAAAGTATCAACCTGTATGCGGATTATTCTGATTATACACAGTGATTCATTAATCTCGGATGAACAAATAGGGGCTTACAATGTCCTAAGCGAGTTCCTGAATAAAAAAGATGTGTATTCAGCAAACATTTTTTTTGAGCGGTTGGAAGGCACAAAAGCTTATGAATTTTTGTTGTATTGGATGTTGGGCGGCATCAATCCAAAAAGGCCATTTGATGATACTCGAATTTTGGGTAATGTCAGAGATATCTGGAATAAATCATTAGCGTCATCAAGCAGCAGAGCACAAATATTGAAAACACTTTATTCTACATTCTTTCAATGCTTATTTACTGATAGCACCAATCTTATTAAATTACTTGATATATATAATGGCTCAGATAAGGCTGACAAATTAAAAATGGCCTGTATCAATTGTGCCTGGGCTAGAGAAAAAGGGCTTTTATCTTTATTTTCAGTATTTTATTATCAGTCTTTTGCTGAAAATACTCATTTGAGTTGCCTTGAAAGTAGCCTTAAGTTAGTGGAGAAAAAAATATTAGATAAAGCAATATTATCTGAATTAAGTATGGAAGTTTCTTTTTTTAAATCAAAACATAATATGTCACCAGAGCAACTGGATGGAGTGACTAATCAACTAAAGACCATTAAATACTTACTCGGATTTTTAAATTCATTGAAGACAGATAATACTGAATGTATTAATGAGGCCACTGCCCAGATTGGAGTGATTGACTTAACTGATGATGTGGAAGTAGGGCTTGGGGTTGCTCTTGCTCCTGCTTTAGATGAACACGCTGCATCCACTCCTGTTCCTGGCCCCTGCCCAAGTTTTATTTAATATACGAGGTTTCGTGAACGAAATATGTCACTGACCATTAAACAACGAGTAGCCTTAATTACGCTGAGCTCGGAGTGATCCTGTTATTTTTTACACACTTCATTTTGTTCAATACCATACACCCCTGCTGATTGTACACAAATAGGCCAGTATTCCTCTGAGATGAGCTGCATTACGCCACGTCTATTCCCTCATATTTTTATAAAATAGAGAGAATTATTTAAGCTCTTGTTTTTGGTTTTTATTATTAAATAGCTCTTCGAGCTTGATGTTTAACGATTTTTGTAAATCTTCATCATTTTTTCTGAATGCAACTTTCCATTGTTCTGCCAGCGATGATTTAGGGTAATTTAATTCCATATGCGTCGGTAGACGGTAGGGGAGGAGTTGGGTTAAATCATACAAGCTCACATGCCCTAGATCACGACTTAACATGTAGTGGCCGTCGGCTGTTGCATGAATCAATTCGTTATTAATCAATGAATTAATCATTTCATCCACATCTACTGCGAAGGGCTGTTTACTGGCATCAATTAATTCATTATAGGTTAAGCCTTGACCATTTTTCTTGGCTAACCAAAGTTGATGCAGCCAGAGCAAGGCATGTGAAAATCCATCCAGTGATTTACCAGAACGGCGTTGATGATGAACTGAAAAAGCATAACTGATTTCAGCTCCTAATAGGGTAATAATCCAAACCCAATAAACCCAGATAAAAAATATGGGAACGGTAGCAAAGGCACCGTACAGTAGCTCATAAGTATTGTAGCGAATCAAATAATAAGCAAAGGCTTGCTTTGCCGATTCAAACAAAATGGTTGCAATTAAGGCACCGCATAATGCGTGATGAATTTTAACTGGGCAATTAGGGACAATGACGTATAAAAAAGTAAAACCTACCAGAGAAAGTAATACCGGGGCGTAATGGAGCAGTATTGAGGGAGGATGATGTGCAACTAACATGGGCATTGAAATCAGGTAGGAGCTGGCTGCCAGACTTAAACCAAGAATTACGGGAGCCAAAGAAATAATAGCCCAATAAATTAAAAATGCAGGAACTCCACGGCGTGATGAGCTTACCCGCCAGATTTTATTCATTGCTTGTTCAATGGTAAACATGACCAAGAGGGCGGTAACTATTAAAAAAGCAGCTCCCCAAATTGAAAGCTTTGAAACTTGTGATGCAAACTGTTGCAGATGGGCTTGTACTATTTTACCTGAGGCGGGCACAAAATTATCAAAGATAAAATTTTGAACAGGTTCTGCCAAATTTTGGAAGATAGGGAACGTAGAGAATACAGATAAGCCCACGGACATTAAGGGGACTATTGCTAATATCGTAGTAAAAGCGAGAGCGGATGCGATATAAGTACAATCATCTTTAATAAAATGTTGGATAACAAAACGTACAAAGCGATCGCAGGCATAAAAATGATACGTTAATCGTGCCTTCCAGTTCATGAGTACTCATTGATTTCTTCTATTGTCTTAGTATATAGCGTATGCCATATTTTTTATAAAAGATATTCTCAATATTCATGTTCCATCAGAGGAAGGCTTAACAGAGCAGCGAATCGTTCGAAGACTCTAGTTTTGTTGAAATACATCTTTATCTGAAAGTAGTGAATGAGAGATTCATCGTTTAATTTTTTTGTAAAAAAATTAATTAAAAGCAAAGCTCTTGGTCATTATATTCTTCATTTTGGTGAGATCTTTACACATCTGTAATTCAGGCTCTATGTGGTTTCTTTAATTCGGACAGAATAGGTCATTATTTTTATCTTTGAATATTGCGATAAGCCAATATTTAAATAATTCGTATAAATAAGGCATCAAAAATACATTAAATCGCACTTTTATCCCACATTTAACACTTTTGTAACAACATATTGGTCAGTATGGTTTATTATTATACTAATGGGGATGGAGCTAATGGCAAGGAGATAGCTGTGACGTTGTAATCTGGCTGAGGTGTATCGTATGTTAGCACAAACAGTTATCGGAGTAGTAAAAACACTTAACGGTCTACTAGAAAAAGTTAATTCAGCAGGGGAGGCACATTTTGTAAAATCCGGAGCTCCATTGCATCAAGGTGACATGCTTACCTTATTAAGCGGGGAGGCCTATGTGCAATTTATTAATGGCTTTCCTGAAGCCTTGGCTTTGTATAAACCTCTTCTTCTTGCTGATATTTCACCGTCTTTAAAATTTAATCCGACTAATGTACATGAAGAAATAATTCAAGAAGCCGTTTCTAAAGGTATAGAGCCTGCATTAATCCTGGATATTCTGGAAGCAACGGCTTCTGGTCTAGAAGCTATAGGTTCTGGCGGCGATTCTTTTTATGTTAATCCTATCTATGGTTCAGGAGTAATTACTTCCGGGTTTGATACTTTGTCGTTGAGTTTCCATTATGATCACTCAGAGCTAGACGGCGTTGTTTATCAACCTATATCAGAAACCTCAATTGTTGCTACTGAGAGCCCCGTTCTCGTTGAGAAACCCAACCTTCCAGAACCAATCCGAGGAACTTTTTCGGGCGAAGTAACTGAATCCGGCGGCTTCAATAATTCAACTGGTGGAGTATCACGATTTGAAGCGCAATTAACAAGTGCTAGCGGTTTTAAAACTCAAACAGTCGTTGACGATATGGGAACATTCAAGGTAGATGCTGATTCATGGTCTTATACATTAGATAATGAGAATCCCATAGTTAATGCTCTGAAAGAAGGAGAGCAACGAGAGTTGATCTTCATTGCTGAAACTCAAGAGGGTGATAAAACTGAAATTAAAATAATAATAGTAGGAAGTAATGATGCTCCATCAGCAGAAGCTGATTTTATATCGATAATGCAAGGTGATCGCGCGTTCGGTAATGTATTGGAAAATGACAGTGATCCAGAAAGAGATGCTCTATCCATTACCAGTTTCATGATTGAGGGATATGACGTCGAATATCAATCTGGACAAATGGCCAATATCGAAGGTGTAGGCGAATTGACTATTGATGAAAAAGGATTATTTTCCTTTATTCCTGGTGCCAACTACCATGGTTCCGCTCCCACTGTTATATACAAGGTAACTGATGGCGCTATTGAAACCAGTTCTACTTTATCCATTACTGTAGTGGAAGTTAAAGAGCCATTAGCTGATGGAGATGAGCTTGTTACTGTTGTTGAAGACCGCAGTATCTCTGGCAATGTGTTGTATAACAGCAACGGAAGTCCCGACACAAGAGTGACTACGTTTACAATAGCCGATATCGCTGGAGAATTTCAAGCCGGCGAACAAGTGCTCATAGACGGTGTGGGTTCCTTTTATCTCGATGTGAATGGTAATTACGCCTTTACTCCAATTGCTGATTATAACGGCCCTGTTCCTTTGATTACCTACACCACTGTAGATGGTGATCGTACTACTACAGCGACAATAAACATCACAGTTGAACCTGAGGCTGATGTCGTCGATGACGTTGTATTGACCAATGAAAATACTGAGATAAGCTTTAATGTTATTATTGGAACCAATGGCGCCAGTGCTGATAATTTTAGTGATCCAGACCGTGTGGTTACATCAGTCACTCAGGGGGAACATGGTAGAGTTGTCTTTAATTCAGATGGGACATTAACCTATATTCCTGAGCCTAACTACACTGGTCCAGACAGTTTTACTTACACCGTGACTTCAGGCGGAGTAACGGAAACTGGTACCGTATCTATTACAGTGCAGCCAGTACAAGATCCTCTAATTGATGGTGATGACTTTGCAACTCTGTATGAAGACACAGAGATTCGGGGCAATGTGCTGTATAACAGCAACAGCGGTCCCGACACAAGGGTGACTACGTTTACAATAGCGGGTATGGACAGCGTATTTCAAGCAGGCGAACAAGTCTACATAAACGGTGTCGGTATTTTAAATCTCGATGCGAATGGTAATTGTGTCTTTACTCCAATTGGAGATTGGAACGGTGTTGTTCCTTTGATAACCTACACTATAGTGGATGGTAACCGTACTACTACAGCGACAATAAACATCACAGTTGAACCTGAGGCTGATGTCGTCGATGACAAAGTTGTGACCAAGGAAAATACTGAGATAAGCTTTAATGTTATTACCGGAACCAATGGTGCAAGTGCTGATCATTTTGAGAATTCAGACCGTATGGTTACTGCAGTCACTCAAGGAGCACACGGTAAAGTTGTCTTTAGTGCAGATGGTACATTAAAATACATTCCTGATCTTAACTACAGTGGTTCAGACAGTTTCACATATACAGTAACTTCAGGTGGAGTAACCGAGATTGGTACAGTAAATGTGATTGTTAATCCGGTTGACAGTCCTCCGATTGTTGAGCCTGCTTTTGGCACTGTTTCTGAAGAAGGGTTGCCCTTAGGAATACCTGACTCTATTGGCACTTCTGATGCTACTGATAGCACTATGGTGACCGGCACTATCCACGTAACTGATATCGATTCTACTGAGTTTATATTTATCTTGACTGCGCCAGAGGAGCTTCTGACTTCGAATGGTGTACCAATCACATGGAGTCTCAGTGACACAGGCATCTTATCAGGCTCTGCAAATGGGATACCTATTGCGACAGTATCTGTGGATGCCAATGGCAATTATGTCTTTACTTTAACAGGCCCTATTGATCATCCTGAGTCTGGTGTAGAAGACACTAAAGACATCATTTTTGGAGTACATGTCTCTGATGGCAGTTCAACTACTACAAGTACATTAACCATTCGCGTTGAAGATGATGCTCCTCCTCCAATAGATTCGGCTTCCACTCCTATCACCGAAACTCTTAGCTTGATTAGTACTAATCTATTAATCGTATTGGATATATCCGGCTCTATGGCTTTGAGAGACACTGCTGGAGGTCCTACACGTCTTGCTAATGCGCAAGCATCAATTACCCGTTTATTAGAGCAATACGAAAGTCTTGGTGATGTGCGTGTTCGAATTGTGACCTTTTCAACTAATGCCAATGCATTAGGTTCTGCATGGACGACCGTTGCTCAAGCGAAAGCTCAGCTCAATGCATTGAGGGCTGAGGGGGGCACAAATTATGATGAGGCCCTTGCTGATGCCATCAATGCATTTGATTCGAATGGTAAAATTGCTGGTGCACAAAATGTCAGCTACTTTTTTTCAGATGGAGAGCCAACATTTGGCTCCGGTA
Source organism: uncultured Legionella sp. (assembly GCF_937871865.1). GTDB lineage: Bacteria > Pseudomonadota > Gammaproteobacteria > Legionellales > Legionellaceae > Legionella. The sequence goes on along the minus strand of NZ_CALMPD010000303.1, from coordinate 4,919 downwards.
CTCCATTGATTTTATCAGATGGCACTGAAAGTCCTCGTCCAAATGGTACTGGAACTAACCAAACAGGAGCTGATGTTGGGATTCAGGCAGCCGAAGAAAGCATCTGGCTCAACTTTCTGAAGAATAATCACATTAATTCATTTGCAATTGGTATGGGAACTGGAATAACTAATATTTCATACCTACATCCGATTGCGTATGATGGGCGTACCGGAGTAAATACCGATGCGATTTTAGTAAGAAATACTGCTGATCTGGATGCCACTTTGGATACGACTTTGCTGGATGGAGCTGTTGGTGGTGATCTTGTCAGTGGTGGTTCACTTTATACAAACAATGTATTCGGTGCTGATGGCGGATATGTCAGTTCGATTACCGTTGAAGGAACAACGTACACATTTAATTATGTCTCCAATTCTATCACTGTCACAGGTGCCGACCGCAGTGCGTTTAATGTAGCAAACAGCATTTTAAGTATTAATACTTCTGGTGGAGGTGTCTTTGAGATAGCTCTAAATCAGGGTACTTATATTTATCACCGACCTATCAACTCACAAGTAATAAACGGATTCTCTGAAGTCATGAATTTTACTTTGACTGATTTTGATGGGGATTCGTCCTCTTCAAGTGTGACTGTTACTTTTGTGGATGCTCTTTTATCTTCTGGTTCAGCAGCAGATGACACTATTACAGGAACAGGTGCTCAGGATATCATTTATGCAGGGGAAGGTAATGACATTCTTTCTGGGGATGATGGGGATGATCAACTCTATGGCCAGGGTGGTAATGACATTCTTGATGGTGGTGCTGGAAATGACCGACTTTACGGGGGAGCAGGAAATGATATTCTGACGGGAAGCACAGGGGCTGATCGTTTTATCTTTGTCAGAGGGGACGGAGGTAGTTCAATAGCAACAGCTTCTACCGATATCATTACTGATTTTAACGCAATAGAGGGCGATCGTATTGTTATTTCCGGAGAATCAATCATCGGGGTAACAGTATCTGCTGCCACTACCGTTGACTCTGCAAATACCTACCTTATCACCGTGAGCTACGTTGGTGGAACTACAGAATATTTTAACATCACTCTGCCAAATGGCACATTGAATGACGCGAACAGTGCGATCACCATTACTGGCGGCACTGCAACTATTGATGGCACAATTGTTGGAGCGACTGTTTACATTGATCTTAATGGCAACAATCAGGAGGATGAAGGTGAGCTCCTTGGTTTTTCTGATCAATCCGGGCATGTTCAATGGGTGGTTGATCTTGCAAAACTGGATGTGAATGGTGATGGGCTATTCACGCTTGGTGAAGCTCGTGCAGTACAAACTGGTGGACTGGATATTGACACCGGTTTAAGTTATGAGATTAATCTTTTTGGTCCCGTGGGCTCAGAAGTAATCTCACCTCTTACCAGTCTTTTACAGCCTCTACTGGAAGCTGGCATAGACTACAGTACGGCTAATGCACTGTTGGTATCTCATCTTGGTTTACCGCAAGGGACCGGTTTGATTGCTCTAAACCCAATTACTGGCACTGATGAAATACTTGCACAGAATGCCGCAGTAATGACTGCAGCGGTTCAGTTTGCTGAATTGGCTGCCGTACATTTTTCCGCTGATGAGGCACAGGTTTCATTCTTGGTATTTGGAGCCATCAGCAAGGCATTACTGGATCTTCCGGAGGGTAAGGTTGCTGATTTTAGCGATATACACTTTCTTCAATCAATTTCCGCATATCTTGGTTTAGGTGAGCTTGCCAATCCAACTATGCTGCAATTTATGTCTGACAGCCAGAAGGCTTTGCAGACAAGCCTTGCAACATTAGCTCCCGGTGAGAATGCTTTAGGCGTAATCAGTGAAGTGCAACATATAACTCAAGGCAATTATGCTCAAATGATGGATTTGGCATTGCAGGGTCATGTATCAATGAAAACATTGAATGATTTGAATGCGATTGTTTTTGCTTATATTTGTGCTGATATAAATCTAACGCAACTGACTGCATTTAATACGCAACTTACAACTGTTCTGGAGCACTGGCAGGATAAACTGGATACAGCCTTAATTTCGAATCCGGATAGTGGACTGACTATTAACATTGATACTCTTATACATCAGTTTACCACGGAAAATGATATTACTCCTGAATCTTATTATGGAGTACAACAACCAGTTACTGAACAATTAGCAAGTACAATCTCGGATAATGCGGATGTTCAGAATGCACCAGTTGCTGTACCTGAGCCTGCTGTTTCTGAACACATAGTTGCAGCAGTAGGTATTGAACTGCATGGTACCGATGGTAATGATATTCTTTCTGGTGGCAATGGTGATGATCTTTTATTTGGGATGGCAGGAGATGACATTCTAAATGGTGGAGAAGGCAATGATCTGTTAGTCGGTGGTTCAGGTAATGACATTCTGACTGGAGGCGGAGGGCTGGATATTTTTGCCTGGAATAATAGTGATGTTAATGTGGGCACAAAAGATACCATCACTGACTTTAAGGCTAATTCCATACATGATTATAAGGATGCCAGCATTTTGAATCTGTCTGATATATTGGACGATGAATATTTTAATGAAAATACTCTGGATAATTACTTGCATGTGGCTAAATCTGGCGAGGATACCACTATTGCAGTAGATCCAAATGGAGCCGGTAATTTTAATTCAGCTAATGCTTTAACCATCATATTATCTGGAGTAGATTTAACTGCTACCTTTGCGACTGCTAGCTCAACGGATATTCTTAATCATTTAATTGCTAACGGTAATTTAATTACTGAGGCTTAACTCTATGTCAATGGCTAGCACCGAAGCTGTATTAGCCATTTTATTCTAAAAACATTCATAAAGAACACTCATATTTAGTTCTATTACACTCCTACGATTTATTGCAAACGTCTTGCCTAAAACTTGGTGGGTGAGACGTCGCCCCTTTACATATTCGTAATTATTTTATTTCTGATTAATATTATTAAATTATTTTGTAAGCTATTAATAAAATGTTGTAAATTAATAGAGTTACTTTATCGATGATTTGTTAATATTTATCCTGGATGGCCAAGTATTAATGTATTTCGTAATTGCTCATGATTCAAATTTTAACAACATTGTTACAATGAATTATGCATTTTGATTCCCGGTTGAGCTATGCTTTACTTGGGAAGTTGCACTTTTATGGGGAAGGCTCATGTTAATGCAAGCGGTTGTTGGAGTAGTAAGAGCCCTGAATGGAATACTCGAGAAAGTAAACTCTGCAGGAGAGGCACATCTGGTTAAGACCGGAGCTCCGCTGCATCAGGGAGATGTACTTACTTTATTAAGTGGAAAGGCTTACGTTCAGTTTATTAATGGATTTCCTGAAGTCTTATCTCTTGATAAACCATTGAGGCTTGATGGAATCTCCCCAGTCTTAAAGCCCGGTGTTTTTGATGCGAATGAAGAAATAATACAAGAAGCTTTGGCCAAAGGAATAGATCCTGCACTGATTCTTGATATTTTAGGAGCCACTGCTGCCGGAGTTGATACTATCGGTTCAGGTGGGGACGCATTTTATATCGATCCGCTATACAGTTCCGGGCTGGTATTTTCAGGCATTGATACTCGACCTATATCTAATTATATAACCGATTACAATCCTGAGGGGATTGTATACTCGGGTTCAGATAATCAAAACACATTTATTTCATCTAGCGCGTCCGATTTTATTGATAACAGCATTCTTTCTGGCTCTGTTACAGAGGAAGGGGGCAGTGTTAATAATCCAATTCTTGGTGTTTCAACTGTAGGTGGTGATTTAGCGGGGGCAAATAATTTTGTTGCTGCGACTAAAAGCGATTCATTTGGTACTTTTACTATTGAGTCTTCAGGAAAATGGTCTTATCAATTGGATAATAATGCCCAGCCACTCAATGCGCTGAAAGATGGTGAGACCAAAATTGTAACTTTTACAGTGGACACTGTGAATGGCGTCGAGCGACAAGTTCAAATTACGATTCATGGCGCGAATGATGCGGCAGTCATTTCTGGTGCTACCAGCGGCCTTGTTGTTGAGGCTGGGGGAATAAATAATCTTATTCAGGGAGAGCCTGAATTTAGTGGCCAATTATTCGCAGTAGATCCCGATAATCCAAATAATAAATTTCAAGAAATTTCCCAGGAAAATAGTAATAAGGGCTATGGTACTTTTAGTATCACTGAGGATGGGGTATGGGTTTATCATTTGGATAATAATAACCCTGCTATCCAGGCATTAAAAGGCACGGCGACTATTACTGATTCGTTTACCATACATTCTATTGACGGAACGGCTCAGGAAATTATCGTTACTATCCAAGGATCAAATGATGCTCCAATAGCTTCTGATATGGATGTAGACACGGAACAAAATTCAGTACTTTCTGGCCAGGTTCCCGAAGCAACAGATGTGGATGGTACTATTGCCAGTTATACTTTGGTCACCGATGTGACACTAGGTAATTTAAACTTCACTCCTAATGGAAGTTATACCTTTAATCCCGGTAAAGATTTTAACAATTTGCCACCAGGTGAAACTCGAACGGTAACTTTTACTTATACCGCTATTGATAACGATGGAGGAGTAAGTGCTCCTAAAACAGTACTCATTACGGTAACAGGCACCAATGATGTGCCAGTAGCTGAGGCCTCAAGTTTTAGTGTGGCAGAAGATGCTGCCATAGTGACCGGCCAAGTGATGGCGACTGATGCTGATGCCAATGCCGTGTTGGGTTACAGTCTAAATGCTGCAGCACCAGCCGGATTTATCTTCAATAGCAACGGCAGTTACAGTTTCGATCCAGCCAATGTTGCTTACCAGCATTTAGGCCTTGGTCAGCAGCAAGTGATTACTATTCCCTACACCGTTACTGACGATGTTGGTGC
>NZ_CALMPD010000302.1 GCF_937871865.1 uncultured Legionella sp. | reverse complement strand
GCCTCCCACAATTAATTTAATTCAGAGGCGACAACTTTCCTGAAATTGGGGGTTAACATCATCGATAGAATGTTTTGAGCGCATAGAATCCTTTGAACAAATAGACAAAGAAGAAGTACGAGAGCAAAATCTGATATCCTTTTTTAATGCAAAAACCATACGTAAGAAAATCAACGCCGAGAGAACAAAACTCGAAGAAAATGAATCCAATTATGTTTTAATCAACGAGCCTTTCTTTACTATATGAAAATATACTATATTTATAGAAGTAAGCAGAACATGGTACAAATGAATTGATACAATACAAACCAAGGAAGGTAACATTTTGTCCCCAAATAACATTGATGTGCTTATTGTTGGTGCAGGTCCGGTAGGCTTATTCTGTGCAAATGAGCTAAATCGGCATGGATTAACATGCCGCATAATCGATAAAAAAAACCATATTAGCGAGAAATCAAAAGCTTTGGGCATCCATATTCGTACACTAGATGTTCTGCAAGATAGTGGATTTATCAAAGAAATACTGATGCAAGGTCACCCCGTAGAAGGAGTGGTATTGAAATCAAATGCCAAAATTCTGGCAACGGCTTCATTTGCAGATATTGAAGCAAACCGACATTTTTTAATTGATCTTCCACAAAATAAAACAGAAGCCATCCTGTATCAAAGCCTGGAACAAAAGGGAGTAAGTGTAGAATGGAATAACGAATTAACGGATGTAACACAGACCTCCACTGAAATAACTGCCACAATACAAAAACCAAATAATGAAATTGAATCAGTTAATGCCCATTGGCTTATTGCCTGTGACGGAGCACACAGTAAAGTAAGACATCAATTAAATGCTGAATTTAAAGGGGATGAGTATAAAAAAGCATGGTGGTTGGCTGATGTGTTAATGGATTGGAATGTATCCGATAAACATATGTCGATATACATTCATGAACGCGGTCCCGTAGCTTGCTTTCCAATGGGAAACAAACGCTACCGGCTGGTAATGACGGCTCCGAAAAACTCTAAGGACGATCCTACATTAGATGATATTGCTTATGAGTTCAAACAACGCAGTTCAGATGCGGTGGTGTTTACAGATCCTATATGGCTGAGCCAATTTACAATTCACCACCGCCAAATTCAACAATACCGACATAATCGAATTTTCTTCGCTGGAGATGCAGCTCATATCCATAGCCCGATGGGAGGGCAAGGATTAAATACCGGGATTCAGGATATTTATAATCTGGTATGGAAATTAGCATTGGTAGAAAAAGGTAAAGCAAAACCCGAGCTATTAGACAGCTATCATGAAGAGCGCTTCCCTATAGGACATGCCGTACTAAAAAAAACCGACAAGATGACACGATTAATTGAACTGGAAAATCCTGTATTAATGAGACTCCGCAATTTATTGATTAAATTTCTCTTTTCTGTACGAACAATAAGAAATTTTATAATCCGAGATACAGCAGAGCTTTTAATTTCTTATGCAAAAAGCCCTATAGTACATCATTCAGGGAATGCCAGACATTTAATACCAGGGGAATATCTGCCAACATTTGAGTTAATGAATCCTATGAGCAATCGTCTGACAACCAGTACGACGATCACTCAAGGAACCGAGCACCATCTTTTTTTATTTGCTGGAATGAACAATAAAAAAACAAACAAATTAATTAAAATTGCTAACGCTATAATGAACAAATACCATTCCTCAGTAAAAGTTCATTTAATTTTTATCAACAAATCGGATCTGACCCATACGATAAGTAACCAATGGATAGATGAACAACAACAGATTCATAAATTGTTTAAGCTAACAAAACCAACGTTGATCTTAGTCAGGCCAGATAAATACATCGGTTTTTTACAAACACCAATTAATAGTAAAAAATTGATGGCACAATTGTATTTACTTTGAAAAAACAGAGAAAACATCAGGTTCTGTACTGGAATCCAAGCACAATAAACTCAAATTCCAACGAATAATCATAAATCCCATCAAATTTACACATTAACCTCAAGTTGCATTGCGAAATTAAATCAGATGCTTAATAATGATTAGATTACCGATTTTAGGAGTGAAAATGACACTCAGTGCAACTAATACACGAATCTTAAGCCTGGGATTAATGATTTGCTTTTTAAGCAGTTGCTTTCATCCACCATATAATAATTTCAAACCCGATCAGCGTATGGCACGCAGGGCAGGAACAGGTGCTGCAGCAGGTGGAGTTGTAGGCGCTGTTGCCAGCGGAACAGTAGCAGGTACTCTGCTTGGCGGAGGCATTGGAGGAGCAATTGGAGCAGTTTCAGGAGCTTATAAAGATTCAAAGCCTAAAATAATTAAAGACTTAAAAAAACAGGATATTGAATTCATTCAATATGGCGACACGATGACCCTTATTGTGCCTACGGACAAATATTTCATGTTCGCCAGCCCAAGACTTAATGAACTATGTTATCCAGGGTTAAATAACATAATCAGACTATTAAAACTTTATCCGAAAAGCCCAATATATGTGGCTGGATTTACTGATAATGTTGGTTCTCGTTATCACAAAAGAATGCTCTCCCAGGCTCAAGCAGAAACCATGCTCACGTTTCTATGGGCAAATAACATTTCAGCATCCCAGCTGAAAGCCGAAGGGTATGGAGACAAAAATGCGGTATCGGATAACAAACTGATTCATGGAAGTGCACAAAACAGACGCATTGAAATTCAATGGTTTACTGGCTTGGTAGCGCAAGCAGAACCACAAATTGTTTATACAAAATAAGGTTAATTAATGCGTTCAAGATTTATTGGCGGTGTTCTACTCATTGTAGGAACGTCTATCGGTGGCGGTATGCTCGCTCTTCCTGTTGCAAATGCTGCTACTGGTTTTTGGCAATCATCCCTATTCCTTTTCATCTGTTGGGCCTTTATGACCATCGGTGCATTTTTCATTCTTGAAGCAAATCTGTATTTGCCTAAAGGAAAACATATGGTTTCAATGGCTGCAGCTACTTTGGGCAAATACGGATTGCTCGCAGCCTGGATAAGCTACCTTTTTTTATTGTATACCCTACTCTCGGCTTATATTTCAGGTGGATCAGATGTGCTAAACAGTTTGCTGATTAAAACAGGAGTTCATCTGAATGAATGGCAGGCAAGCACCCTATTCACTCTGCTCTTTGGATTAATAGTATACGGTGGTATTTACTCTGTAGATTTTGCCAATCGGGCCCTGATGTTTGGTAAATTAGCTGTTTATGTCTTACTCGTTGTTTTAATTGCCCCCCATGTTGAGCTACATCATTTTAATCATGGAGAAATGAAATATATTGGAGGGACAATTATGATATTGATTACCTCTTTTGGCTTTGCCATCATCGTGCCCAATTTAAGAGAATATTTTGATGATGATATCAAAACCCTAAAAAAGGTAATCTTTATTGGTTCTTTAATACCGTTAATATGTTATTTAGCCTGGGATGCAGTGATTATCGGATCGCTTCCTTCAGAAGGCCCCCAAGGTCTTAAACATTTAATGAGTAACCCGCACACCACCAGTGCATTAGCCGGTTTGCTTTCAGATAAGGTCCAAAATCCCATTATAAGTGGATTATTTAATTTCTTTACCTCTATTTGCATGCTGACTGCATTTCTTGGTGTATCTCTGTGCTTATTTAGTTTTCTCGCGGATGGATTAAAATTACGTGAAAAAGGAGCCCATGGATATGGTTTATTCCTATTAACCTTTCTCCCTCCATTAATCATTGTTATTTTTTATCCCGGTGCTTACATTCATGCCCTAAATTATGCGGGGATATTCTGCATCATTTTACTACTACTTTTGCCGGCACTAATGTGCTATTTTGGCAGAAAATACTATAAATCAGTATTCATGGTGCCCGGTGGCACAATGTCTCAGGGTGTTGTAGTTGTTGCATCAATAGCCCTGTTGATCCATGAGTTTTGGGGGATTATGACTTGAAAATTAACAACCAGCTCTACCTTAGGTCCTGTTGACAATTTTCGAATCACAATGTATCATTGTGTTCTATATTTATACTGTTTCGGATAATAATAAGTGCTCAATTCAAAACTAATTGGCGGTGTATTACTCATCGTTGGAACATCCATTGGCGGCGGCATGCTTGCGTTACCAGTGTCTACAGCTGAAGTAGGATTTAGTAACTCCATTTTTTTCCTGTTTTTCTGTTGGCTGATAATGACTGCAGGCGCTTTATTAGTGCTAGAAGTAAACGTGAGGCTTCCCGCAGGAAGCAACATGATTTCCATGGCTAAATCAACTCTTGGTTTACCTGGACAAATTATTGCCTGGATTACCTATCTGTTTCTTTTATACACCCTGCTGTCTGCCTATATTTCTGGTGGAAGTGATGTATTTAGCAGTCTTTTGCATAAAATCAATATAGATTTACCTAATTGGCTAACTTCATTAATTTTTACTGCTATATTTAGCCTGATTGTTTATAAGGGCATACGTTCAGTAGACTATGTAAATCGTGGTTTAATGTTCGGCAAGTTAGGTGTCTATATTTTACTGGTAGCCATTATCAGTCCTCATGTATCAACAGAAGGTCTGGTTGGTGGTTCTGCCCGTGCGTTTACCGGCACACTGATGATACTGATCACTTCTTTTGGTTTTGCATCCATAGTTCCAAGCCTCCGGGATTATTTTGAGGATGATATCCGTACTTTAAGACGTGTGATCTTGTTCGGCTCTCTAATCCCCTTATTTTGCTATATCGTTTGGGATGCCGTTATTATGGGTGTCATATCTCGTGAGGGAGATAATGGCTTAATGGCCTTAATGAGCTCTGAACACGCAACCAGCGGGCTTACAGAAGCGTTGAATCAATCAGTACAAAGTCAATGGATTAGTGGATTTTTCGGATTTTTCACCTCCATTTGTATGGTTACTGCATTTCTTGGCGTTTCATTAGGTTTATTTGATTTTCTGGCCGATGGATTAAAATTGAAAAAATCAGGCAATCAAGGCAAATACACCTTGGCGCTTACCTTTCTCCCACCATTAGCCGTAGTCCTGATCAATCCAGGAATTTACTTACATGCATTAAGTTATGCAGGAGTTTGCTGCGTTATATTACTGCTTTTGATGCCAGCGATAATGGCCTGGAAAGGACGGCAAACATGTGTATTAGAACGCTCAGAAGGCCACATGGTGCCCGGTGGTACTATCAGTTTAGCCTTAATTGGTTTAATTGCCATAGGCTTACTTTTTATCGCAATTAAATATTGATATCCCCTTTGCTAAGGAATTTCTGTATCACAAGTAGCCAGATGAAGTGTGACGCGCGTAATCCGAGCTACTTATGATGAGCTCCGTTAGCCTGGAGGTATCCATGGCTCATCTGTATTAATATCGGATTCTGCCTCAATATCATAGCAATAAGATGTACTATTGATTGAAAAACCGACAAAAAATGAGCTTATCTCTGCTTTAAAACAAGAGTTCTTCTGTTTTTTATTTAAAAAATAAGCGATACTGCATGCAAAACAAATACTAGTTAATTTCATGACTAAAATAAGACCCTTTCTGAAATGGGCAGGAAGCAAATACAATTGTCTTGATCAAATTCTCTCCTCTCTTCCAGCAGGAAAAAGATTGATTGAGCCATTCTCCGGCTCCGGAGTTGTTTTCATGAATACCCATTATTCGTCCTATCTTTTAGCTGAAAGTAATCCTGATCTGATTAATATTTTTACCACCCTCCAGCATAAAGGAGAGGTGTTCATCGATTATTGCAATCAGTATTTTCAACCTGAAATGAACTGTAAAGAACATTATTACCGTCTGCGAGAAACCTTCAACCAACTGAATAAATCTCAGAAAAAAGCCGCTGTATTTCTTTATTTGAACCGTCATGGATATAACGGATTATGCCGATACAATTCTAAAGGAATCTATAATGTTCCTTTTGGACTTTATACCAAGCCTTATTTCCCCCGTGAAGAAATGTTGCTATTTCATCAAAAAAGCAAGCAGGCACAGTTTATTCATAATGACTTCAGAAAAACATTTGCCTTGGCTGTACCCGGTGACATCATTTACTGTGATCCACCTTATGTTCCCATATCAGAAAACACCAAACCACTGCCTTACACTCAAAAAAAATTTGCAGAACAAGACCAGATCGAATTAGCTGAATTAGCAAAGAAAACTGCAGCCAAAGGCATCCCGGTAATTATATCGAATCATGACACTCCTTTTACTCGCAAACACTACGAACCTGCCGAAATTAAAAGTTTTCCCGTATCAAGATGGATCAACTGCCAGGCAAAACTACGGCAACCAGTAAAAGAATTAGTTGCAATATTTAAATAATTTGCAACCATCTAGAATGAATTATTTCAGCAGAGGTTTTGAAATATAGCCCCCCTGCTTTCCGACAATTATCTTAAGTCATTGAACAAGAACGGACCATCAAGGCTCCTATCATTTGATCTATTTCCGTAGGTATGTCTTCTTTTAGATGCTCTGAATGATGCTTATTAAAAATGCTTACTGTTTGGACTAATTTACGGGAAATTGAATCATTATTAAAATTCCTTTCATCAGAAAATGATTGTAATAAATTAGGGAGATGAGTAGCTAATTGCTTCAGGCTTAATTTTGCTAATAATAATTTAATTACAGCTTGCTTATCAGGTTCATAATATACCCCACCTTGAAAAACCTCAGTTATAGCCGTTCCAAAATCTACCCTATTATTCTCAATGATAATTTTAAAAAGTGGAATAATGCTGTTT
>NZ_CALMPD010000301.1 GCF_937871865.1 uncultured Legionella sp. | reverse complement strand
AGTATATTTAGGCTCTGATAATCTGGTCATTACCGGTCGTTCTATGGACTGGATGGAAAACATGCATTCCAGCATCTGGGTATTTCCCAAAGGCATAAAACGCAATGGCTTGGCAGGCCCCGAATCTCCCGAATGGACCTCAAAATATGGTTCTGTCGTTACCTCTGTTTATAATCTGGCAACTGCAGATGGAATGAATGAGCGTGGTTTGGTAATGAATATGCTTTATTTGGCTGAATCAGATTATGGCAGTGCTAAAAAAGGCCATGCCCCGTTATCAATCAGCCTTTGGGGACAATACGCTCTGGATAATTTTGCAACCGTCAATGAAGCAGTGGAGGCCATGTTGAAAAATCCCTTCCAGATTATAGCTCCTAATCTGCCTGACGGAACAGCAAGTACCGTGCATTTATCTTTATCAGATCCAAGTGGCGATTCAGCTATTCTCGAGTATATTAAGGGTGAATTGGTGATTCATCACGGAGCACAATATCAAGTCATGACTAACTCACCTATATACAGTAAGCAATTAGCCATCAATGAATATTGGCAAGAAATTAATGGTTCTGTATTTTTGCCAGGAACAAGCAGAGCTGCGGATAGATTTGCCCGAGCCTCCTATTTGATTAAGTCTATTCCCAAACAAGTAGATAGCAAATACATTCAAGGTGTGCCAGAGCAAGCTTATACTTATCAAGCTATTGCAGGAGTATTAGGAGTAATGCGTTCGGTTTCGGTGCCTTTAGGAATAGCCGATCCTGTTAAACCGAATATCGCCTCTACTTTATGGCGTACCATTTCTGATCAAAAAAACAAGGTTTATTATTTTGATTCATCAACTTATCCCAATACATTCTGGATTAATCTGAACAATATAAACTTCGCCTCAGGAGCTCCAGTATTGAGTCTTGCAGTAGAAAATGGTGACGTGTATGCAGGAGATGTGTCAAAGCTTCTAAAACCGGCTAAACCTTTTGATTTTATGCCAGCACAATAACTATCAATCATTAAAGTCTGCTTCTATTCCAAGAGCAGACTTTAATATCAAATTCCTATTATTTAGGTTTGATTTGAGATTCTGGAAATAGTTCATCAAACAGAGCGGCCCCGCCTTTAGTAATATTGGCAAGGGTATTATGTACTTCGGTGCTTTTATCCCCTGTCATACCACCAAAAAAGGTATTGGCCTGATTTATTTTATTTTCCAAAGGCCTTTTTTCTTTCCCTACCTCATGAGCCCCATATAATAGAGCAGTTGCTCCTACAATTAGTGCAGAAAGTCCTATTTTGGAATCGGCCCAGATTAAGGGAGACAAAAGCAAAGCGCCAAGCCCAATTAATGCCCCTGTTTTTCCAATATCATCTGTTTGGATCTCATCTCGTTGCATAACCACTCCTTGGATAATTTAGTTCTCCAAAGAGTATTGGAGAGTCAACTTAAATGCAAGAAAATGATGAGATACGAATACTCTTTAGAAAGATGCTTTTCTTGTTTATCATGTTCAATGCGTACAGGCTTTTGTTTTCTACATAAGCTTGTTTGGCATAGACTCTAGTTAGACACGATAAGGAGAATCACTTGGCTAAAGGATGTTTGAATCTGTTTTTATTAATGGGAATGCTATGCACGCCTATAGTACACGCTGATGATCCATTACCCTCCTGGAATGATGGCCCCATAAAAAAGAAGATGATTAGCTTTGTACAAACGGTAACCAATCCATCAAGTACCTCCTATATTCCTCCTGAACATCGTATTGCAACCTTCGACAATGATGGAACCTTATGGGTTGAACAGCCCTTATACACGCAAATTCTGTTCGCAATAGATAGGAAGCTGGCACCACAACACCCTGAGTGGAAAAAACAAAAACCATTCAGTTTGATTTTAAATAACGAGCATCCAACCAATGCGCAGCTCTCTTTAGATGATCTGAAACAGATTCTCATAGCAACGCACACCGGTATGAATATAGAGGAATATCATAAAATAGCGAAAGAATGGTTGGCAACAACACAAAATCCTCGCTATCACCACTTATATAAAGACATGGTATATCAGCCCATGTTAGAAGTGATTAAATACCTGCATCACAACGGATTCCAAGTATATATTGTTACTGGCGGCGGACAAGAATTTGTGCGCGCTTTTGCTGATGAAGTTTATGGCATCAATTCGGATCGTGTTATTGGCACTGTGGGTGAAACAAAATATGAATACAAAAATAACAAACCCGAGCTGATAAAAATTCCGACTGTTTTGCTCTTTAATGATGAACACGGAAAACCCGAAGCAATCAATTATTTTATCGGAAGGAAACCTATTATTGCCTTTGGAAATTCTGATGGGGACAGACAGATGCTGGAATGGACTCAATCAGGAGATGGATTAAAGTTAATGATACTTATTCATCATGATGATGCAGTACGAGAATATGCCTATGGTCCCGATTCCAAAATAGGTACTTTTTCAGACTCTTTATTAAATGAAGCTCATGCAAATAATTGGAACATTGTTAGCATGAAGAACGATTGGAAAGTACTGTTCCCTTTTGAGCTAACGAAAAAATAATTATCAGCAAGGTCGGTTGCACTCACCCCGGTGCTAAGACAAACTACAACCTATTAACGTTGAACAACCTTGTATTCCTACTGGTGCTGCGACTTAACCAATCTAAATCCAATATGTGCCATAGGATTATAAGGAGCTACGCCTCTTCGTGCGCTGGGCCGGTAGCTCATGCAAAAATTAGGGTCGCATAAAAATGAGCCTCCCCTTATAACCCGTTTAGGCGCATTAGCGGGTTCATTCGCATGAGAGGGATCAAAACTATCCTCAGGCCCTTGCGGGTTTGCCGATACAGGGCGCTTAGCTTGCAAAACAAATGCATCTGCTCGATACCAATCAGCTACCCATTGCCAGACATTCCCTGCCATATCATACAATCCATATCCGTTAGGAGGGTCGCTTCCTACTTTGGATGGATGTATCAATGATTTATATTGTGGTTCAACTACCGGGAAATTGCCCGGATAAATCTTGGCCATCTTTTTGCCGCCAGATTGAAATTCCCCCCCAAAAACGTAGTCTTTTTGCTCCAGACCGCCCCGAGCCGCAAATTCCCATTCCGCTTCTGTAGGCAATCGCTTGCCGACCCATTGAGCATAAGCCAGTGCATCCTCATAGGAGACCTGTACCACAGGGTAGTCTTCTTTTCCAATAATGTTACTCTGTGGCCCAGTCGGATGCCGCCAATTTGCACCCGGAACAAATCGCCACCAAAGTGACGGATCATTAACAGAAACAGGTTCTTTCGTTCCGACAAAAACCATAGCTCCGGGAATAAGAGCATCATCTGAAGGCTTAGGAGTTCTTGGTAAAACCTGAACTTTAATTGTATCCCAATCAGTTTTTTTTTCCGCAGTGGTCACATAGCCGGTTGCTTTAACAAAAGACTCAAATTGTGCGTTGGTTACATCTGTCTTATCCATCCAAAACCCATTTACCCGCACCTTATGAGGAGGTTGTTCATTTCGATTGGCTAATGAACTACTGCTCCCCATAATAAATTCGCCGCCAGGAATCCATACCATGTCGGATGGCGATTTAAAATATTCAATTACACCGACAATAAGAGTAATAAGGGTTATCAGCAGTAAAAAAACAAACAAAGAACTTTTTCGCAAACTACTCATTTTGGGCATATCCATGCAGAAAATCACTCCGTTAGTGAGCTTAGGGCATGAATATAATACAATGTTTACCCTAACAAGTAAGCAATACTCATTTTCATTGTCAGAACTCTCCCTAAACCAGGCTGATTTCATAATCACTCACGCTGGTACACTATCATTTAGCTAATAATAAACTCTCGGGAATATCAATATAATCTCAGCAGCAATACAGGGTTTATATCATATGGCTCATATCAACGAGAATCTATTGTCCTTATCCTTATAAAAATGCATCACTAAAAATAGATTTAGAAGGCACGCCAGCAAGAAAAACAGCTGTTTTCAGCTTATTAGTTGTATCTTTAGGTCCGCAAACATAGACCCAGGTATCATTGGGATTATTGAGGTAAGCAAGAATTCTATGATCAATTGACGCTTCAGGATAGCGTCCCTGACTACGAAGCACACAAGGCTCGTAGTGAACATTTTTGAATACTGATGCGAGTGTCTCAAGCTCCTCCACATAATAAATATCATCGTCTATACGACCACCATGTACTAAAGTAATAGCACCTTGATGCCCTTGGCTCAGTGCACTCTTTATAATACCGATTAAAGGAGCCAAACCTGTCCCCGTTCCAGCCAACAGTATATCAAATGATTTTTTATCAGGATTAAAGTAATAACATGTTCCAAAAGGACCTCTAAGCCTGATTGATGTATCGATCACCACGTTTTTTTGCAACCATTGACTCATTACCCCCTGATCGACACTTTTTATATGTAATTCAATATAACCGTCCTGAGCAGGTATATTTGCAATAGAATAACTTCTGATTACTTGATTCGGATTAATCAGATTGAGATATTGACCAGGAACCCAATCAGCAAGATTATCAACCAGCAACTTAAGTCTTAATACATTATAACTGAGCCGTTCAATATCAATGATTTTGGCATCCACATCACATTCAGAAGCATCAGGAGATAAAAGCTCCATATCTGTTGCTGGCGTTGCCATGCAAGCCAGAAAATACCCTTGCACTTTTAACGTCTCTGGCAAGCCCTCTTGCCAGAAGGAGTCAATGACACCATCAGTTGCTTTAATAAGGCAAGACTGACAAATCCCCGCCTGACATGAATTGGGATAATCGATGCCATGGCGTAAAAAGCAGCGAAGAATGCTCTCGTCAGCCATCAACGAATAAGTTTTATCTTTAAAAATGATGGTATTCATAATTAGCGATCCAAGACATCTGAACGAACGCTATTAGCAATTGCAGCTACCTCCTGAATGTCTTTGTCGCCAGCCCCCAATTCCATCAATGTTGCTCCTAAATGCTCGATAATAATATCTACATGGGAGTCATTTAGCCCTCTTTGCACTAGATGACGATGCCCCTCTCGCATTCCCTTACCTGTATAATGATTAGGGCCACCAAAGACCATCGTTAAAAAGCCTTTTTGTTTGATAATTTGCTTATCCATATCGATGCCATCAAAAAAATAATTTACACGTTGATCGGCCAGAATTTTCCGATAGAAAATATCGACGGCAGTATTAACAGCAGTTTGGCCACCTAGACGTTCATATAAGGATGCAGGCATAATCTAACTCCATAGGCTATAAGGTATATTCAAAATACATCTTATAAAAAGTACTAATTGGAGTCAATAAATTTTCGTGGGTATTTTTATATGCAATTAACTCAATTCACTGATTACTCATTACGAGCGCTAATCTATATCACTTTGAAAAAAGATGTCTGTACTATCAAAGATATTACCGAGGCTTATACTATTTCAAACAATCACATGATTAAAATTATCCATAACTTAGCGAAACTAGGGCTAATAAAGACTACTCGCGGTAAAAATGGAGGAATTGCTATGTTGGCAAACCCGGCGGATATCAATCTGGGATCCTTAATCTTAAAACTTGAATCAAATTTTGATTTGGTACCTTGTTTTAACAAAGAAAAAGCGAATTGCTGTATTGCTCCAGTATGCAAACTTAAAAATATTCTCTATGAAGCTCAAAAAGCATTTATGAACGTTTTACATCAATTTACCTTGGCCGACATTGTGCACAACAAAATCGAATTAAAGACGCTCTTAAATATTCATAATTAAAGCAGATGAAAGAAAATAATAGGTACAGGGCCAAGAGGCCCAATACTTGAGTATTGCCAGTCAATCGGATTTAAAATAATTCCACCGTTACGTTTACAGACTCTAAAAATTGGATACCAGGCTTCTGGTTTCTAATATGTTGTGCTCTTCAACCTGCACCTCTTTCTCATCGTTCATGCTAAAGAATAATATATTATCGTGATGGCGTTTTACTGTAGAACGATGTGCGATGCTGATGATTGTGGTTGTCGGCAGGAGTTCCTTAAGGCGACAATAAACGTGTTCTTCTACCTGTTCATCCAGAGATGCGGTCGCTTCATCCAAAAATACCCAGTCAGGTTTTCTTAACAATACGCGAGCAAAAGCAAGCCTTTGTTGTTCACCTAATGATTTAAAACCAACGTGCTTATCAAGTTTATCCGTAAGCGCATCCAGGTTAACTGCTTTTAAGGCTGAAATTAATTCATCATCGGAATAGGAGCACTCAGCATCTGGATAGGCAAGTACCTTTCTTAAGGTATCATTGGGTAGTGTTGGCTTTTGCGGTAAAAAATAAACAGAGTCCAAGCTCTTAGGAATAATGATTTCACCTTCTCCCGATAACCAGGTCCCTGCTATTGCTTTAAAAAGACTGCTTTTCCCAGATCCTGATGGTGCCTGGATTAAGGTATGGACGCCAGGTGTAAAGTGCAAATTAAGGCCTTTGATGACCAATTCATTCTTGCTGTGTAAATTAAGATTCAGTTTTTTTATCACCAGATTTTTATCCTGATGTCCTATCGTACGCATAATTTTCCTGGCAGATTCCCCTTCATTATTATCCAGGGCATCCTGCAGAAGCATGATACGACTCAAGCTGGTCTGGAATGTATTAATCTCTTCAAAAGAATCGATAAACCAGTTTAAAGAACGCGTCATCATGGAAAAGTAATATCCAACAGAATAAAATACCTCTAGAGAAATAAGATCAGTAAAATATAAAGGTGCGGCTGCAACAAAAGGGATAATCGCTTGTAGTGTCCCATTAAAGAGATTAAACGATGCAGTATCATTTTGAATAGATAAGCGTTTCGCTGTTTTTTTATTTAATTCATCGATCTCCTTCTCTAATCGCTTTTGGTAATACTTCTCCGCATGCTCGATTGCTATTTCTTCAGAAAATATTTTAATATGCTGCAGATCCGAGCGCAAATTGGATTGCGCAACAGTTTCTTCATTGGTCGACTGACGCAATGAACCATTTATAAGATAGCCAATAAGGGAAGTTACGGTACCAACTCCCAGCGCCACAAAAACCAGAAACCCGGGAATTACAATAGTACTCCCAAACAGCACAAAGGATAGAGTCCCCCCAGCTAAGCTTAAAAGTACGGTATAGATGACCAGATTAGATAAGTTATCAATAAATCCTAAAGATAAGTTCAGAGCAGACTCCACAACGTAATCAATGTCTTGTTGAATACGTTGTTCCGGATTATCAATATCATCGTAGACTCGTGAAATTTCCAGGTAATTCGTTTTATTATTCAAATATTGATTGATTATTTTTTTAGTTAACCAAGAGCGCCAGCTCAC
>NZ_CALMPD010000300.1 GCF_937871865.1 uncultured Legionella sp. | reverse complement strand
ATAGATGACTTCCAAAGAATCTCGATTTAATTGATAAAAACAGATTGCACGTTGCTGTTTTAATTTTAATCAATATCAAAGACATCCTTTTATATACAAAAAGAGGATGTCACTAACATTGCAAATGGCTTCTGCTTGGTAAGTTTCAGCTTCGCCTTTGTAGTAATTCACTTTGTGAGAAAAACTATTAACAACATGATCACTGATTTTCAAATAACGATAATGTGCATAGCACATAAGATATAGTCTGGATAAATTCTTTTGTTTCATAGCGCGCAGACCGTAAACGGTATGGTACACAGCCAGATCAGCATAGTGCATTATATTTTGTTCTGAAATATCCAGCTCTTTGATTATTTCGATGGATCGTTGATATAGCGTTGATAAAAACAAGTGATTTTTAATTGAGGCATTAATTTCGCTCGTAGAGAAATCTTTTTGATCTTTTTTTACGGTCGTCAATTGATAAAACATTTTATCCTTTTCTAGGAAATTGGCTAATGACTCCCTGAGTGGCTTGTCCATTAAAGTGTATATTTTATTGCTTAATCTGGTTTTTTCGTCATTTAGGGCTTCCGAGATCATCTCTTGCAATGTTGTGTACGATGGTCTAATAATTTTGTGTTGATGGAAATATTCCAATAGCGAATCAAATACGTATTTGGGTGTAGCGTGTTGCTTAGTCAATTCCTTAGCATAACGAGCCGCTTTAGCTTTGTTATGACTCGAATAAATCGACATGTTATATTTTTTTAAAATAGCATTGCGATTATCATATTGGTATCGCTTGCTGACCTGCTTTTTTGGAAATTTCTCTGCTGGAAAAAATGTTTTGATAACATACCAGGTGTCCTGTCTAATTCCCTGGAACGTAAACTTATAAAAAAATTGCGTGATTCTAAAAAAACTAACTTGCAGAATGTAGTCAATCTTTTTAGGGACATCGTTGAAAGAATCAAGGTATGCTTTATCCTCCTCATCCAGTTCAAACACAAAAGGTCTGTCATTGTCTCCAAGTGAAGGTAATTTATATAATTTATTAAAATCATCACTTGAGAGTATTTTTAGTCGCGCCACTGGTTACTTTTGTATGCATTAAAACGGATGTTATTATACATCAGATTTGTTGCTCTATTACACTTTATATATTTATAGTTAACTGTATAATTAAACCTATTATTTTAGGTTAAACATTAACGGACTATTTTTTGAGTAAATTATGGCTAAAACAATTGCTTATCTTCGCACCTCAACTGACAAGCAAGATTTGAACAATCAGAAACTTGAGATTTTTGAGTTTGCCAAGAAAAATGAATTGCAGGTCGATGATTTTATTGAGATGACCATCTCAAGCAGGAAAACCAATAAAGAGCGCCGCATTGATGAAATGCTCTCAGTTTTGGATGATGCTGATACACTTATCGTTACTGAACTCAGTCGCCTTGGTAGAAGTACTGCAGAAGTCATAGGATTGGTTAATGAGTTGATAAAAAAACAAGTGCGAGTAATCGCTATCAAACAAAATTTGGATATTAAACAACATGACATGACCTCAAAAGTTATGATTACGTTGTTTTCACTATTTTCTGAACTTGAGCGTGACTTGATTAGTCTAAGAACTAAAGAGGCTCTTGCTGGTAAAAAAGCACAGGGAGTCCTATTGGGTAAACCAAAAGGTACCGTTCAAAAAAGTAAATTTGATAAGGACGTTGTTAAAATTAAAGAATTGCTAGTTTTGGGGTTATCAGTTAGAAAAATTGCGATTTTTTTAGGCTATACCAACCACATCGGTCTAAATACCTATATAAGAAAACGGCAATTACGTCCAGTGGTAGATTAGCTTACTAAGATACAAATTAAGAACAACAAGAGTCATGTGAGGAGTAGATGGAGATAGGTGATCTTAGGTATTTAATTCGGCCAGTGAAAACAGTAGATCTGGATCAATTATTTAGCATGTTAATTGATTTAGTGAAACATGAGGGCTCTTTTGAGCGTTTTAAACTAACCAGAGACCGTTTAGAAAATGAATTATTTGGCATTAATGCCGATTGGAATTGTTTGGTAGCAGTTGACCCTCACGAACAGTTACTTGGATTCTGTCTCTATACTTTTGCCAATATCAATAGAGCCTTTAATTTGAGCCCCATGATACAGGTTGATGATTTATATATAAGTCCTGAGTATAGGAACGCAAAAATTGGTTATAATTTGATTCATCAGCTCGCATTGATAGCGAAAAATAAAAATATTGGTCGTTTAAATGTATGGTGCATGAAGGACAATGAGCAAGGCCAAAACTTTTATCAAAAAATAGGCGCAGAGAAAAGAGACTTTATTGATGTTTATTCTATTCAAATAACTAATTTTTTTTGAGTGAGATATATGAATTTTATAAAAAAAATATTGCTCTAATTTACATGAGGTTATACAAGGTTTGATAGCTAATGAAAAAATCGATTTATTGGCTACAACTTAGGCTGGTAAAGGGTTATAAGGGCATGCTGGGAAATTTCGTACCTTTCTGCAAAGAACCCCAAGGTGCACCTAAGCCAGAAACATTCATCCACAAAGAGGTACTTAACTAAAACATGAAGTTACTGTGATTGCAGCTAACAACCGGTATAATACCCTTCTATATTTATCCAGTAGAGGATTCACTTTTGAATCACGATAATCAAACACCTTATGCACAACTTAATCCTGAATTCATTTTGGATGCCATAGAGCATATCGGTTTCCGTTGTTCAGGCAGCTTGCTTGCACTCAATAGTTATGAAAATCGCGTTTATCAAATAGGAATAGAAGATTCAGACCCCCTCATTGCCAAATTTTACAGGCCTCATCGCTGGAGCTCAGAAGCTATTTTGGAAGAACATCAATTCTCATTAGAATTAGCACACCATGAAATTCCAATTATTGCTCCTCTGCTTATAAACGATCAAACCTTACACCATCATAGTGAGTTTCGATTCGCTCTCTTTCCCAAACGTGGTGGCCACGCTCTTGAATTGGACAATAATGAACAACTCGAGTGGATGGGACGTTTTTTAGGACGTTTGCACAGAGTAAGCGCATGCCGGTCATTTCAGCATCGCAGCCAATTGAATGTTCAAAATTATGGACATAATCCGTATACACTGCTCCTGGAGAACAATTTTATTCCAGATTATTTAAAAGACAATTTTTGCAAAACAGTCGAAACCGCCCTGGAAAAAATAAAGCAAATCTTTCAAGAAATAGGTCAAGTGACTCAAATCCGCGTGCATGGCGATTGTCATGCTGGAAACGTGTTATGGAGCGAATCAGGACCTCATATTGTAGATCTGGACGATTGTCTCATGGGACCTGCAATACAAGATATTTGGATGTTACTTTCAGGCACACCAGAGCACATGGAACAACAACTGGACAAGATTCTACAAGGCTATAATGAGTTTCATCATTTTAATCCTAGCGAACGCCATTTAATTGAACCATTACGTACACTACGAATGCTGCATTATTCAGGTTGGCTCGCCAAGCGTTGGAATGATCCTGCATTTCCCTTGAGTTTTCCGTGGTTTAATACTCCAGCCCATTGGCAAAATCAGTTGGCAGATCTAAATGAACAAATTGAATTATTAGATAGAATTGAATGCTGGTAAGCCAGACTCGCTGCACGTACATGCAGCCTATTATTAACAATAAAAATTATGTACCGTTTTTACTTTTCTCTATCGCACTCCTATAATCAGTTAATATAGCGATTAAAGAGATAAAATGAGACTTAAGCTAATAATAGGTTTGCTTTTAATCACTCACCTTACGCACAGCACCTTGCCTCCTAACTAAAACTCATTAAAATTCT
>NZ_CALMPD010000299.1 GCF_937871865.1 uncultured Legionella sp. | reverse complement strand
AATGCAGGATTATACTGTTTATGTGACTAATTTCTAGTCATGAAAAGCCCCTGGGGTTTCCTCTAATAAACTGATTTGTTTACTTACAGCAGCAGCTGACACATCCAACGCTTTTGCGGCAGCACTAAAATTGGCACATTGAGCTACCTTACAAAATGTCTGAATTAAGCCCAGGGTATTCATGTTGTATTCCTAAACATATCGCCAATTATCTCATGATAAGTATATAATAGCGCACCATATAGAACTTAGACTACTCCAGGAGCAGAAATGCGTGCATCCCAATGGTTTTTAGCGACCAAAAAAGAAACACCCAGCGACGCTGAAATCACTTCTCATCAATTAATGCTAAGAGCAGGTATGATTCGTAAACTGGGCTCAGGACTTTATACCTGGATGCCTCTTGGACTTAGAGTACTGCGCAAAGTAGAACAGATTGTTCGCGAAGAAATGAATCGCTCTCTTGCGATGGAAGTGCTTATGCCGGCTGTACAACCTGCTGAATTATGGCAAGAAACAGGGCGTTGGGAAACTTTTGGCGGACAATTACTGACAATGAGTGACAGCAATGAAAGAGAATATTGTTTCGGACCTACCCATGAAGAAGTCATCACCGATATTATGCGTAACGAGCTGCAATCGTATAAACAATTGCCCGCTAATTTTTATCAGATCCAAACCAAATTCCGTGATGAAATAAGACCTCGTTTCGGGGTGATGAGAGCACGTGAATTTATAATGAAAGATGCCTACTCTTTTCACGTAAGTCAGGAGAGTTTGCAGTCGACCTACAATGACATGTATCAGGCTTATAGTCGGATATTTGATCGCATGGGATTAAAATACCGAGCTGTTGAAGCAGACACTGGCGCAATTGGCGGTTCAGCGTCCCATGAATTCCAGGTACTGGCCGATTCAGGCGAAGATTTGATTTTTTATAGCGATATGAGTGATTATGCTGCCAATGTTGAACAGGCAACCAGTCTAAAACCAGCCAAGACTACAAGTACTGACGAACCCATTCAGCTTGTTGATACCCCCAATAAAAAAACCATTGCGGAAGTAGCACAGTTCTTGAATGTTGAAAGCAATCAAACCATCAAAACCTTGATTGTTCAAGGCATAGAACACCCAATGGTCGCATTGGTACTAAAAGGAGACGATGAGCTCAATGAAGTAAAAGCAATAAAACATCCTCTGATTCATTCGCCATTAATCATGATTGATGAGGAAGCTATTTTAAAAGCGTTGAACGCTCCTGTAGGTTCGTTAGGACCAGTTAGCCTGAACATTCCGATAATAGTAGACCATCATGCATTAGCAATGCCTTCTTTCATTTGTGGGGCCAATCAATCAGACAAGCACTACATCAATGCTGCCTGGGATAGAGATGCTCGTTATGATGAAGCCTTTGATTTACGTAATGTAAAAGATGGGGACATCAGCCCTGATGGAAAAGGTACTCTTCGTTCTTGCCGTGGTATAGAGGTTGGTCATGTATTCCAGCTGGGCGATAAATACGCAAAAGCCATGAATGCTTCCGTCATTAACGAACAAGGTCAACTACAGACCATGTTAATGGGATGTTATGGTTTAGGAATTAGCCGCGTTGTTGCCGCAGCCATAGAGCAACATCATGATGAGTACGGCATCATCTGGCCCCAAGCGATTGCGCCGTTTCAACTGGTGATAGTTCCTATCAATGGACATAGATCGCAACAGGTTAAAGAGCAGGCAGAAAGTTTATACCAACAATTTGCCGCTTTAGGCATAGATGTGTTGCTTGATGATAGAAACGAAAGACCAGGCGTGCTTTTTGCGGACAATGATTTAATTGGTATTCCTCATCGTTTGGTGGTCAGCGATAGAAATCTGGAACAAAGTTGTGTGGAATATAAAGCAAGATCAGCCAGTGAATCACAACAGCTAAGCATCAATAGCGTAGTGGAATTCATTAAACAGTCGCTGACGTAATAGCGTTGAAACTGGCTAGTTCTTCATGCCAAATCTACGTCCCGCGCCCTATGCGCGGGATCTATTAATTTAAAAACACTCACCAGTTCTTCGTCTGTATCTACGTGATAGACGTTGCTTGCCGTCCCCTGCAACAGGACCTCTCTTTAATTGTTTTTGCTTCTTTTTATATTTCTTCGCGATTAACAGTCACGCAGCAAAGTGCAGTAATACTTGGTTTAGCTGCTTTGGAATCATCTTAACGTAAAAGAGGTGATGTAAATTTCCTATAAAATGAACTATATTTATCCAAAAGGAAACTATGGTACAATAGATGCTGCAAGGCACAAGACCGTAGTAAACAATGGAACCCAAAATGCAGAACTTTTCCTGTTATCTCATAGGCGATGATCATTTACTGATCCAGTGTGCGGAAATTCTTTTGAAAAAAGAGTGTCGCATTTTAGGAATCATTTCAGCACTTGATGCCGCTCAAAAAATGGCTGAATCGCACAATATCAAGCACTACACTTGTTTACATGAGGCAACTGAATCGTTACTTGCAACCGATTTTGATTATTTATTTAGTATTATCAATAGCACCATTATACCCAAAACACTCATTGAGCGTGCACGCCACCTAGCCATTAACTTTCATAACGCACCACTGCCCCGATACGCCGGTGTTCATGCACTGTCATGGGCTATTTTAAACAATGAATCAGAACATGGCGTCACCTGGCATGTAATGAATGAACAGATTGATGGCGGAGACATACTCAAACAAATCCACTTTGCTATAGATGCACAGGAAACAGCATTGAGCTTAAGTTTAAAATGCTACGCTCATTCACTGTCTTTATTTAACGAACTGATTGATGAGCTGAAATACGCATCCATTACTCCAATCCCCCAGAACATCTCACAAAGCAGTTATTACAGTTTCAGGCAAAAGCCACCAGGTAACGGATGGCTGAGTTGGGAACAACCAGCGTGCGACATCATGAGGATAGTACATGCATTGGATTTAGGCCACTATCATCATAATCGCCTGGCCACACCAAAAATTCAAATTGGCAACACCATGTATCTTGTTGCACGGATGCATTTGCTTGACAGGATATCAGAAGAGCGTCCAGGGACAGTAGTAGCATTGCATCCTCATGCCTGGCATATTTGCACCAAGACACAGCTCATCAGTTTAGAACAAGTAATGCTGCTTGATGGAACGCCTTGCACACTTTCAAATGTAGCCGCGCAGCATCAGCTCAAAAAAGGGGCTCATTTCTCCTCCCCTACCCCACATCAACACAATCAATTTCATTATTTTAGTGAACAATACGCACCCGCAGAGCTTTACTGGGTACAGGAATTAAGAACGTTTCAACCAGCACACTTACCATTTCAACCACAAAATAACGAGCAATGCACTCATGATACCTTAATTCCCATTTCGCAGCTCGCTGTCAATAACACACTGATATCACAATGGCCGAAATTACCAGAAAATGTTGAGGCCGCGGATGTGCTTATAGCGACCTTGTTTATTTATCTGTATCGGTTGGGAAATAAGGAACAATGCAGTATTTGGTTACGTGAACCACACACATGCGAGTTACCTGATGAGCTCACAGAATTTTTCGCACCATTCGTCCCCTGTTCATTACCGATTGATAACTCTTATACTTATGAGCAAACCATCCAACAGATTCATCTGATGCGAACATCATACAAAAAAAGAGGACCTTTTTTACGCGATGTCTATTATCGTTACCCTGAACTTGCTCAAGCGGAACATCAATACTCTTTAGCCCTTTATGTAGGCACAGACGAGCAATGCGCTTCAACACAAAGCTCCTCTAGTGCTTCGGTGCTTATTACAATTGCATCAGATACAAACACCATCACCTGGCGGATTAAAGAATCGTTGATGTCCCCAGAAGCGCCACTTACTTCGGTGATAAAAAATGCAACACAGCACCTAAACTACCTGATGCACAATTTAAAGATGACGCTTTATCATCCCATTGATACACTGTCGCTGATGGACGAGAGCGAACGTCACCGCATGCTGAATATGGGAATACCCAAGCCCTTTGCGTATCCTCGAGATAAAACAATAGTCCAGGTATTTGAAGCGCAGGCTCAAGCCACCCCAAATCACACTGCGGTGGTGTATGGAAAAAAATCACTAACCTATGAGTCACTGAATCATCAAGCCAATCAATTAGCACGCTGTCTGCAAAGCCACGGCGTCATGCCCCATACTTATGCAGCCATATGTACTACTCAGGAACTTCACTTAATTATTGGTTTATTAGCTATCTTAAAAGCAGGGGCAGCATACATTCCAATCGATGCAAGCTATCCCAAACAGCATATTTATTCCATATTGCATGATAGTAAACCCAATCTGTTATTGGCATCTCATCACCTTAGCCAACGTATTGAGGACGACTGTACTGAACTGGATATTCCTATTGTCCTTTTTGATGAACTGGCCTTATTTATGGAAAAACAATCATCAATAAATTTGGACCATGTAAACATACTCCCCTCAAGCATTGCACATATTATTTACACATCCGGCACCACAGGCAAACCGAAGGGCGTGATGATTCCCCACCAAGGCGTCACTCGCCTGGTAAAAAACACCAATTACATTGAACTTAAGGAACACGATAAGGTGGCACAAGCTGCCAGTATTAGCTTTGATGCAGCAACGTTTGAAATTTGGGGGGCTCTTTTAAATGGTGCGGAACTTGTTGCTGTACCTCATGCGGTCTTGCTCGATCCCTGCAAGTTTGCCCCTTTTTTAGAAAGAAAACGCATTACTGTATTGTGGCTCACTTCCGCTTTATTTAATCAACTTGCAGCTCAGAACGTCGCCATGTTCCGTCATCTCACCTACCTTCTTGTAGGAGGTGATGTGCTGAATAAAGAGCGTATTATGAGTGTGATTCAGTGTGAACAAGGCGCTCCTGAATATGTTTTAAATGGATATGGCCCTACAGAAAGCACCACGTTTACTACAACCTATCCCATCACCAAACAGGATTCATCACATGAAACCATCCCCATTGGAACACCCATTGCTAACACCTTTGTGTATGTCCTTGATGAACAACTGCAACCTACTCCGGTAGGTGCTATTGGCGAGCTTTATATCGGTGGTGATGGATTAGCTCACGGCTATTTAAATCGACCGGAATTAACATCACAAAAATTCATTCAAAACCCTTTTCAGACCAGTACTGTTTCTATTCTTTACAAAACAGGGGACAATGTTCGTTGGCTGCCCAATGGGGCCATTGACTATTTAGGACGCCAAGACAATCAAATTAAAATAAGAGGCTTTCGAGTAGAACTTGAGGCGATACAGGCTCATTTAATACATCATCATGCCATCAGCCAATGTGCCGTCATTGCCCAAGAATGTACCAATCGAACTAAAATTTTGGTTGCATTTATTGTATGTACTGAGGAAGTTAACGATGAGGAAATTCGTACCTTCTTAAAAAATGAACTCCCCGTATACATGATTCCAAACTTCTTCGTTCGTCTGGATAAGCTGCCTTTAACACCTAATGGCAAAGTCAATTATAAAAAATTACCAGCACCGGATATCACCAAAACGTCTTTGGGGAACACTTATTGTGCGCCTGTAACCCCTATAGAGCACACATTAGTGGATCTTTGGAGCTCGTTACTGGGCATTGCAAGGATTGGTGTAGAAGATAATTTTTTTGATTTAGGCGGCCATTCCTTATTGCTGACTCAATTGTTATTAAAAGCTAAAGAACTGTATCACACCGATTTTTCTCTGCCTGAATTCCTTGAAAATCCAACCATCAGACACTTAAATCAATTGATTAACGGAGATACATCGACACGCAGTACCACCAATCAAAACATGCTATATGATAGATTTTTACCCAAAGAATTATCCATATCTGCGTCTATTTCACGAGCTTATACAACAAATAATGTGTTACTGACGGGAGCATCTGGTTTTCTTGGCGCCCACCTACTGCACAGTTTGTATCACAACTCTAAAGCAACCATCTATTGCTTGATTCGAGCCCAAAATGAACACGAAGCTGTAGAGAAACTCAATGCAACCATGGCCAAATATCATTTTGATTTACACTGTAACGAACGAATTATTCCCTTGGTAGGAGATTTAGCAAGTCCTCATTTAGGTCTCTCTCCTACTCATCTGTCACAACTGTCTGAATCGATTGATGTCATTGTTCATAATGGCGCTGCAGTAAATCATCTGTACCCCTATGAGCAGCTGCGCGCAACTAATGTACGAAGCACTCTTGACCTCATCGCTTTTGCCATGCAAAACAAAGTCAAACCCATCCATTTTATTTCTACGTTATCAGCTGCAAGTCATTTTCTCGATGAGTCACAATGCATCTTGGAAGATTTTATGAAAGCTGACAATGCCATCACCCCACCCCAAGATGGGTACAGTCAAACCAAATGGGTAGCAGAGCAGCTTCTTTCCGAAGCAGCACATCGAGGCTTATGGATTAATATTTACCGCCCAGGGTGGATTGTCGGTCATAGTAAAACAGGGGCATTTAACGCGCAAAGCAATCACTTGTTCATGTTGCTCAAAGGATGCATTCAACTTCAAGTCGCTCCTGATTGGGATTTCATGCTGGATATGTTACCTGTAGATACTCTCAGTAACGTCATTGTAGAAACAGCCCTTCAGGAAAAACAGACCAACAGTGTCTTTAATCTAATTAATCCAAACAAAATTTCCTGGAGGCAGTTAATTCACTATATCAATCAACGAGGTTACTCGGTATCATTAATTGATCCCGAACAATGGAAGCAAGAACATATTCGATTTATCAAAGAGGACAATGCCCTGTATAGCCTTTATTCATTATACGTTAACAACCAGAATGATGATTGGATGAAAGGATTGGCCACCATTTCTCGCGCCAACAGCTATAATACAAATAATGCATTTAATGAGGCCGGACAAATAATGCCCCCATTAGATAAAAAACTCCTGGATATTTATTTTAATTATCTGGAAAAAGAAGACTTTATAAATCCCTCTCTGAATCATTAATATCGATTAAAAGAACCATAGAATGGAGAGCTGCTTTTGAACAAGAACGAATCACAACAGGTGTATCTTAAATTTTTACTCAAAAACTCAAACGATGTGGTTATTTTTTTATCCCATGATGAACGTATTGATGAAATAAGTCCTCAAGTAGAAGCATATTATTCTTGGAATTTAACCGAAATGAAAGGAATTGAATTCCCTCATTTATTTTTAAAAAAGGATAGGGTGACACCCTTTACTTTTCCGGATTATAAAAGCATGCGAGACAACGGGACATCTATAGAAACCGTTGTACACCACAACCGTCTTAAAATTTACCTGTCCTGGTCTGTCATTCCTTTAACGGATGCTTTTGGCTGGCTGCTCTTAGGCCGTGATGTTTCGGACAAGAAAAATAATGAAACTCATCTCCGTACTCTTTATTCACAACTAGAACAAATATCAGCAGGTGTTCCAGGGAATTTCTATTGGAAAAATACAGAAGCTGAATACTTAGGATGCAATAACACCTTACTTAAAACATTAGGTCTTACTTCTATCAAAGACATTATAGGAAAAACAGACAAAGATTTATGGCCTGCACAAGCAGACATTCTGAAGAAAAACGATCAGCGAGTCATCCAAACGGGAGAAACCTTATTTTTAGAAGAAAAAGTGACAATCCACGACCAGGAAAATCGCTATTTTACGGTCATTAAAATGCCATTATTGGATGAAAAGGGAACCATCATTGGCATTTTAGGAAATTCTCTTGACATTACAGAGCTTAAAAATACTCAAGACGCACTGCAAATTGCAATTGATAAGGCAGAAGCAGCGAGCCTTGCGAAAACCGAATTCATCGCTAACATGAGCCATGACATCCGCACCCCACTTACAGGAGTTATAGGCTTATCAGAACTGTTAGAACACTCTCTGGAAAATGATGCAGACAGGGAAAAAGTGCATTTATTGCATGACAGTGGTAAAGAACTACTGCATATGCTCAATGAAATTTTAGATGCTGCACGCGTAGGCAATTTACGGGAAACGGATATTAAAAAAGAATCATTTGATGTATATCAATGCATCCATGAATTAATTCGCCTGGAATTACCCACCACGACATTAAAGAATTTGGAGCTTAAAGCAGATATAGCACCGGATGTACCTCGGTATCTACTCAGTGACCGCAATAAAATCCATCGAATATTACTCAATTTACTGGGTAATGCTATAAAATTCACTCAAACAGGCAGTATTACCCTGGCTATTGAATGCCTGCAGAAGGACAACACAAAAGCACACTTGAAATTTAGTGTTTCAGATACAGGAATAGGCATACCAGAAGAAGCTCAATCCCAGGTGTTTAATCGTTTTTTTAAAGTCAGCTCGTCATACAAAGGAGTCTATACAGGGAATGGATTAGGTTTACACATCGTTCAGTCTTATGTCGCTTTATTAGGTGGCCATCTTACATTAACCAGTAAGGAAGGTCAGGGCAGTACGTTTAGTTTTGATTTGGAATGTGAGTTAGGTGATTCCCCTGCTGCGAAATCCCCTTCCATACAGTTACAAGAACCCAATGTAGAAAAACAGCAAAGATCTCTTCATTTGTTACTGGTAGAAGATAATGCCATCTCCTTGAAAACGCTGGAATTTCTTCTGTCACAGAAAGGATACACATTTCATTCAACAACCACAGGAGAAGAAGCCATTGCTTTATTTCAGAAACATTCTTTTGATTTAATCATTACGGATATAGGATTGCCTGGAATTTCAGGAGGCGAATTAAGCCAGCGTATTCGAGCTCAATCTACCATTCCCATCATTGCCCTTACAGGCCATGTGAATAAGGAAGCTAAAGAAGAATATAACAACTGTGGGATTGATGAAGTCCTATCCAAACCTACCCAAAGCGAAGTACTACACGAATGCATTCAAAAGCTCTCGCATCGTTCAGCACAACCATTACAAAATGAATTATCAAACAATCAGCAAAAATGTCCTGTAGTTCTGGACTTACTTGATACTGAGGATGAATTATTTCAATTAGACCACTACCCTTTATTCGATGAAGAATTAGCGTTAAAGCAACTTGCTGATAAATCTTTGCTCATTTCTTTATTGCACTCCTATCTTTCAGATTCAATGCAACAAGACATACATCAGTTGAAAGAACACTACAAAAATAATGATTGGGAGGACGTAGAAAAAACAGCCCACAAAATAAAAGGCGGTTCTGTATACCTTGGTACACAGAAAATGCATTTTGCCTGCCAATACTTTGAACGTTATTACAAAACTGGCCATCGCAAATTGCTCAAACCTTTATATCAGCAAATCATCAAAGTGAATGAAGAAACCATCACCTATATTAAGCTCTGGCTGCGTCAGCAATCCTAAGAAATGACTCTAAACAACTTTTTACGTAAGTGTTTTCAATAACACATAAAATTCAAATTAACTCAAATGCGAACATTAAGAGTATTTTTTAATCAGAATCCAGGCCGAACCGCTATGTCATCTTCATCAATAAGCACCACATCTTCGTCAGAATGAATGTGCTCCTTATCACCCCCAGCTCCATACACAGGCTCTTTAACAGATACCTTCGGTGCTGTTTCAACATACTGCCTTAAATTATTCTCAAACTCATAAAGCTGGCCTATAGAATCAAAACGTCGAATGATAGTCCCGTTACTTCTCATGCGTTCTCTTTCAATTGCTTCGTCAAGAAAAGCGATTTTCTGGTCAAGAATATCAAGGTTATCAACCTCAATCTGGTGTTCTCTTACTAATTCAGTAGTTAAACATTCAAGACGAGCACTAATGTAGGGCTTAAAAAATGCAGCCAGATGAGATTGTGGTGTGGCTTTCAAATCAGCAAATAAATGCCTCCAATCCTCTTCAAATTCCGATAATCGCAAAGTACTGGACATACCTGAAACAAGATTCAAAGCACCTGAGGCAACATAAGACAACAATGTTTTTGGGTGCCACCATGATGAGGATGGTTTTTCTTCTACTATTGGAGGATGTACTTTATTATATAACGCTTTAAGTTCAGTTCTTAAATATTGATTTTTTATCGTGTCTATTTGCTGCAATATCAATTCTGCGCCTTTAGAGTCCTCAGGTACTCTATTAAAAAATTGTTCCGTATCCAAAGAGTTAATTACTTCTCGGTCAAAAAAGAAATTTTGGATTTCTGGGGAAAACTCATCCATTTGTGCAGGTGTTTCCCCCGTAACATAGCTCTGCAATGTCAGAATTACAGTTATATTATCCTGCATGCTCTGAGGAAATAAACCAATGTTTACTTCCTGCCATTTGCCCGCATTAATCAATGGTAATTGTTGCTTAATGAGTTCATCTACATTGACATGTTCAGATTTAGGTAAATCAAACAGTGATTGTACTGCGGCTCTCTCTTCTTGCAGCTCCTGCAGCTGAGAGTTATAACTCGTAAAATGCTCTAATATTGGTACTGTTCCTTTGCCCTTTATAACTAAATCATAATGTTCACTTACACCATTAGTCCCCGCCAACAACTCTATATTATTCACCTCATAACCAGGAATCTGTGCCAAATTATTTCTTATTTGTTCTGCTTTAAACCCAAAATGCACCGACTCATCCAACAACTCTTTATGTTGATGCATCACATCGTGCCAAAGGCTGCGTAAAGTACCTCTTGCATGAATTAAGGGATTGATGATCTGAGACTGAGATTGACTCAACTCGTCGCATTTTCGGGATATAAAATGATACATCTCATTAATAGCATACAACGAAGGGTTCTCGTTCTGAATGCGCTCAAGTGTTCCAATAATCTCCTTCCACTCATTACTATTTTTTAACCAATTATTACGCTCTTCCAATTTTTTAATAGCAGTATTAAATCGTTGCTTGGCTAAGTTGCTATGCGCCTCTTCTTTACACTCATGCATAAAATCTGAACTCAACTCATCCCTGCCATTTCCAATAACGGTCAAGTTATTTAAAGTCTGGAGAGTTTGATTAATCAAAGTGCGCGTATTTTTATGCCCAAATGAAAATATCCATTTCCCTTCCAGTTGAGCTTGGTGATATATCAAAACACTGTACAGATTTTTTAATGCCGTTTTTTTCATTCCCTGATTTGGGGCATATTTAACATCATCAACCGCATTAAGTATATCAATAGCCGCATCCTGGACTTCAGAGCGCTCTATAAGATACCAAATACCTCTGTTTTCATTTCTGGCCCATGACAATGCATGATCCAAGTCCTCAATAAGATCATTCGCAGCATTATCTAAATAAATATTTTTTAAAACCAATAATTGCTCGTCTGCTTCTATTCCGGCAAATTGATGGATACGCAATAATTCATTGATTACAGGCTGCATAAGGTATTTATCAGATTTAGTATCTGACTGGGACCATATCTCTTCATAATCAATTAACACCAGCTCCAACAAAAACAGATTATCTGCATTCAAAGCCCTATTCCTCAAAGTTTCTTTATTTTGTGAGGATAAAGAGGACCTGTTTATTTGCTTGCAGATATCCAATGCAAGTAACCTAAGTTGGTGATTAATGAACGAGTGCTGATATAAATCGACATTACCTTCAGCGTATTTAAATAGTGCACCATTAACATCAAGTGCCGACTTTACCAATCGACTTGCTTTTTTCTTATCACGCTGTAAGTTTTTTACACTTTCTCTTGTTATTACTTTATCAAGTGCCAATTGCTCTTGAAGATTAGTTTGTTCCAGATACTTGCTCCGTAATGCATTAACAGAATCAGGAGTAATTTTATCGGTTGTTTTTTCTTTAAGAAGTCCTCGAACGGAATTCCATAAACTATCGGTATTAACTACATAAGCCTTTAAAGCCTGATCTAAAATGACCGTATCCAGATGATTACTTGCATTTCTACGAATGTAAGGATTAGGGTAAGTTTGCCCAGGATCTGTTGCTACTAAAAGTTGAGCCCAATTTAATTCCATTTTTGTTATGAAGTCCTGACGGGCTAGCAACAGTTCTCTGTCTAATTGTTTCCACTCTGAAGCAGGATA
This sequence comes from uncultured Legionella sp., assembly GCF_937871865.1. GTDB lineage: Bacteria > Pseudomonadota > Gammaproteobacteria > Legionellales > Legionellaceae > Legionella. The sequence goes on along the minus strand of NZ_CALMPD010000299.1, from coordinate 32,058 downwards.
TATCAAATGTAAAAATGCCTGCCATTCATCAAACTGACTTAATGCAACTCGTTGAATGGTTATTACTGATTGAAGGTAATATTGCTCAATTATTTGTTCTTGAGCTCTGTTCCGTTTGTCTGCACCAATCGACTCAATTATATGCTTTTTATCGTCTTCAGATGCCAAGGAACGAGACAGAACTGACAGGATTCCATTTTCTTCATGAATTGCTACAAAATGGCTACTTTTACCAAAACTCGAAACATTAGTAATAATTTTTTTCGCGTCAACAATGCCATCCATATAAGTTTGAATAGCAAGACACCCATCAGAATGATGTATATTAAATTCCTTATTGTTAGCAAGTTCTGGAATCGTAATTGCAATTTTTAGATGTTTTGATTTACTGTCGTTAAACCATTGATGTCTGATTTTTTCAGATTCAACTCCAGTAAAAACATCCATCTCAACCGCTGTATTTTGATTTTTCAGATACAGGGCTAAATCCTCATTCAGTTTCTTAGCTTGAGTTTCATTTCTTGCTATCAGCAACACAGGCTGTCCTGGTTCCACCATATTTAAAGCAATTGATATTCTTTGTAAATAGTCCTGACTGTATTTTACTAGCTCCTGTTGATTGCTTTTTTTATGTGCCGGCACTCTATAAGCCTGCTCAACATCTGCTTTTCTACTCAATCCAGCCAACTCAGGTTTAACAATTCCGGTATTAGGTTTTTCCTCACTTATATTCGCCTCAAGTATCTGTGCAGGCATACCGATGAATGCAAAAAAATCTTTCGTTCCCTTATATTTAAAGTCTTTAGCAAGTAATTCGTTAGGATCATGGTTCAATGCCCATTGCATTGCAGCCAGAATAGCTTTTGTATGAAATTGATGTTTATCAGCCGCCAGCTCAACAAAACCGTTATGATTAAGATTGTTTAATGATAATAAAATTGATAACAGTTGGGTCGTATTCAAAAATACACCTGTAGTTCGGAAATACTGTTCTCGCATTACAGCCAGCATATTGAGCTGGGCTTTAATACGTCCATTTCTGCCCAAAACAGGATCATTGGCTTGTTTGATTAACACGCCAGATAGTTTTTTTAACGACTCTCTACTTGTAGCAGTCAGATCCAAAAGATTGTTTTGTTTTATCGTAAGCGGAAACTCTTTACCTACTGCATTAATGTAAATAACCTGCTGCGTAAGGTTATATTGTTGCTGAGGAGATAAATTTGAACCATCTACCAAATTTTGAACACCTGCGATTACATGTTTAAGAGAAGAGGTATCAAATTGTTCTTCAAGAATCTGTTCCGCTGATTTGGCAGTTCTGTCTTTTTTATTTAATTGGGGCGCTCGGCCTGTTTTGGGATCTTTATCATACAGTTCAAGATAGCTCTGCAGCTGTAATGAATTTTTTTTAAGTTGAGCAGCAAAATTATCTAAATCAGGATATGGCAAGTAGTCAAGAAGGCTGGCAATATCTCGCAATAAAACACGGTGAACTTTAAGATTGTTTTTAATTTCAGTTAATAACGACAACTGATCTTCAGTAGCCTCTTTACCCAACGTCATTAAAATTTTTACGGTACATTTTAAATCCTCAGTTAGGGTTGTATCCTGTTCATTTAAAGTGCGTAATTGCTCATTGAACTCAACAACATTCTTGTATAATAATTTATCTACAACGCTCTTCATGCAACAAGATCTCCTAAAATATATAAGGATGAGGTGCTAGCTATTATTTTATATTGCGCGAAATATAACACAACAATACTTAAGTAAACCTGAAGGATTTAAACTACATCTAAAACAGCGGATAATAATTGCCGGGTGTAATGGTGTTCTGGATGCTTTAATACTTGTTCACAAGCGCCGTATTCTACAGCTAAACCGTCTTTCATAACCAGCACCTCATCAGCAATATAAGATACCACCCCCATATTATGGGTAATGAACAAATAGGAAATACCATTTTCTTGCTGTAATTCCTTTAATAAATTTAAAATTTGTGCTTGAACAGAAACGTCCAACGCGCTGGTTGGTTCATCACAAATTAAAATATCCGGCTCTGTAGCTAAAGCTCTGGCGATGCAAATACGTTGTCGCTGCCCTCCTGAAAACTGATGCGGGTATCGATGTAAACTAGTAGTAGGCAGATTGACCTGGTTAATCAGTTGTCTTTGTTTTTGAGAAATGACAGAGGATTTCATTCCTTGGGCGTACATACCTTCTGCCAATATCTCGCCTACGGTCATACGCGGATTCATCGAAGAAAAAGGATCCTGAAATATAATTTGTACTTTTTTTCTATACTGCCTTAACCTTTTACCTCTCAAAGACAAAACATCCACTCCTCGGTAATTAATTTCTCCTCCAGCGACTGGAATCAATCGAAGTAATGCTCGACTGGCAGTGGTTTTCCCACAGCCAGACTCTCCGACTATCGCGAGTGTTTTACCTTGTTGTAGATTAAATCCAAGGCCATCTACCGCTTTAAACACCGAGTGATTGCGGCTAAACACTCTTTTTTTATGGATGAATTGAACGGATAAATTATTCACTGTAAAAATAGTGTCGGCTTTTTCATCAGAAACATTCCAGCTTAATTTATTTTTTTCCAGCAGAGGAAGCTCGTTTAAATCAGGGTATAAATGACATCTCAAAGATCTATCTGTAATATTCTGTAATTGCGGCTCTTCATTTCGACATCGGTCAAAAGCATAAATACAGCGAGGATGAAATCTGCATCCGGCTGGTAAAACATCTAACGCCGGCACACTTCCAGTGATAATAGATAACTTTTCCTCGCGCTTGGCAAATGAAGGTAAAGAAGCTAATAACTGCTGCACGTAAGGGTGTCTTATTTTTGAGAAAAAATCACTGACATTGGACTGCTCTACCACTTGACCGGCATACATCACACAAACTCGATCAGCCATAGCTTTGGCAACACCTAGATCGTGAGTGATTAATAACAGACTCATTTTATGTTTGCTTTGCAATTTTTTTAACAGAGCGAGTATTTGTGCTTGTATAGTGACATCAAGGGCAGTAGTGGGTTCATCTGCTATTAAAATATCAGGATTACATGCCAGAGCCATTGCAATGACTACCCGTTGCTTTTGCCCACCAGATAATTGATGTGGATACTGATTAATTCGTGTATGAGGTTGCGGCATCTCAACTTCTGTTAACAATGAAATTAATGCCTCATTAACCGCTGGTGGCGCTAAAGCATTATGCCTTATTAATACTTCAGATATTTGAGCTCCAATCGTCATTACAGGATTCAAAGCAGTCATAGGCTCCTGAAAAATCATAGCCAATTTGCGTCCTCTTAACTGCCTCATCATTTGTTCCGGTAGATTTAAAATATCATCACCATCAACATTGATTTGGCTCTCGACACCGTACACTCCTGATTTGGGTAAAAGCCGCATCAGTGCTAACGATGTCAACGACTTGCCACATCCCGATTCTCCGAGCAAAACCAGAGTTTCTCCTGGATACAAATTGAAACTGACTTTATCCAAAGCCAAAATCGTTTTGGCTGAACTTTGAAACGCAACTGATAACTGGTTAATTTCAGCAGTATTATGCATAAAATAAGCTGTAAAGAGAAAATCATACACTGTACCAAGAGAACTGAGTAACTGGCAACTAACCCCTTGATGTCGACTCTAAATAGTCGAAGCCTAAGCGTTGCAACAAAAGATAAAATGAGTGCCGTTTTGCATTAAAAGATATCTGAAATGATGACAAAAATCAGATAAACTCCCTTTTAACCTCAAATATTCGTATTATTTTTTCCAATTTTCGCCTATCCCGCCCAGTTTATTAATGATGTATGCTAAAATGGTTCTAGTTACTATTTGAGTGAATATCTATGTCAGAAAACTACACTGCGGAAGCGATTGAAGTATTAAACGGTCTTGAGCCAGTTCAACGACGCCCGGGTATGTATACCGACACCACACGTCCCAACCATTTGGCTCAGGAAGTTATCGATAACAGCGTGGATGAGGTCCTTGCCGGCTTCGCCAGCAAAATCATTGTAACTCTTCATGAAGACGGCTCGGTCGAAGTGGAAGACAATGGCCGAGGCATGCCTGTTGATTTACACCCTCAATTAGGATTAAGTGGTGTGGAAGTTATTATGACGCGCCTGCATGCTGGTGGTAAGTTTTCCGATAAAAACTACAGCTTCTCCGGAGGATTACATGGAGTGGGGGTTTCAGTAGTAAACGCCCTATCGGATAGGCTGGATGTAACCATAAAACGTAATGGCGTAATCTATCAGATGTCCTTTTCTAATGGTGATAAACTGTGTGAATTACAAGAAACCGGAATTGCCAAAAAACGAGATACAGGAACCATAATACGATTCTGGCCTAATGAAAAATATTTTGACACCACGAAAATTTCATTAAAACACTTAACTCATGTGTTAAGGGCAAAAGCGGTACTTTGTACTGGTCTGTCGATGACCTTCATTAATAAAGCCACAAACGAGCAAACACATTGGTGCTATGAGCATGGGCTAACGGATTATCTGATCCAAACACTTCCTTCTGAGTACCTGCCTGAAGAACCTTTTTCTGGTGAATTTAAAAGTGATGAAGCGACTGTTGATTGGGCTTTAGTCTGGTCAGGGGTGGTGAACAGCAGTTTGAATGAAAGCTATGTCAATCTAATACCTACCGCTCAGGGGGGCACGCACGTCAATGGTCTACGCTCTGGCTTATTCGATGCTATGGCTGAATTTTGCGAATTAAGAAACCTGCTTCCTCGTGGTGTAAAGCTTGCAGCAGATGATCTTTGGGAGCCGTGTCAATACGTTTTATCAGTAAAAATGAAAGAGCCCCAGTTTGCAGGACAAACCAAAGAGCGTCTAAGCTCTCGCCAAACCTCTGCTTTTGTTTCCAACGTCATTAAAGATGCTTTTTCTCTTTGGCTAAACCAACATCGCAACCAGGGCGAAGCCATCGCAGCTCTGGCGATAGAACGAGCGCAGAAGCGATTGAAACAAGCCAAACAAGTGGCACGTAAACGCGTCAGCCAAGGCCCGGCTTTACCTGGAAAATTAGCTGATTGTCTGCAAACTGATTTAAGCCAGGCAGAATTATTTTTAGTTGAAGGAGACTCAGCAGGAGGTTCTGCAAAACAAGCGAGAAATAAAGACTTCCAGGCAATATTACCTTTACGAGGAAAGATTCTTAACTCGTGGGAAGTTGATTCGTCTCAAGTGCTGGCTTCGCAGGAAATTCATGATATTTCAGTAGCAATCGGAGTTGATCCAGGTTCTGAAGATCTTAATGGGCTGCGCTACGGTAAAATATGTATTCTTGCCGATGCCGATTCAGACGGAGCACACATTGCCACCTTAATCTGTGCCCTGTTCCTGCGCCATTTCAAACCGCTGGTTAAAGCGGGCCATGTGTACGTTGCCATGCCACCACTGTATCGAATAGATGCAGGAAAAGTAGTGCATTATGCATTGGATGATGAAGAAAAAATACGAATTACCAATCATCTAACCCAAACCAGCAGAGCCAAAATAAACGTTCAACGGTTTAAAGGTCTTGGCGAAATGAACCCCATGCAATTAAGGGAAACAACCATGGATCCTGATACCCGGCGTTTGGTGCAATTAACTCTCGATAATGAGGAATCAACTGAAGCCGTTATGGATATGATGCTGAATAAAAAACGAGCCGGAGACAGAAAAATCTGGTTAGAATCAAAAGGAAATCTTGCAGAAGTCTGATTGTTAATGACCAATACCACTGCTCTTCACGTAGGCTAGTGAGAGAACCAATAGGCTGGTGCTGAGCATCGCGAAGCCCAGCACACAAACATGAATACCCCAAATGCCGGGCTGCACTTCGTTTAGCCCAGCATACAAATCACATTACCACTTTAACAATGGAATGATATTAGAATAATCATCTGTCCATAATAACTGGTTATTATCTGCAACAAAGCGCCAGCCACTGCCGTTCATTAGTTTATTTGCCAGAACCTGATCATTAGTCAACAAACCCCATTCAGAGTCGAATTGCCCTAATTTAGGAACTCCCTTATGAACCAGATTGAGCAGCATCATATCCAAAGAGCGTGCTATTGAATTGAGCACGGGCAGTATTTTGAGATGCCTGTTGCTCAGATTAACTAATATAACCCCATTGTCAGTAAGCTTTTGCTTATAAAGAGTGAATGCTTCCAAAGTCATTAAATGAACAGGAATTGCATCTGAATTAAATGCATCCAAGATAATAAGCTGTTGTGAAGCATCCGGGATTTTATCTACAGCCAATCGACCATCATTTTTTATAATATCCGCTTTGGGAGGACAATCGCGTATGAAAGTGAATAACTTGGGATCTGATGCCAAATCAATAACCTGCTCATCAATTTCAATAATCTTTACTTGATCGTCATTACGGAATTGACAAATCATCGTTCCCGCTCCCAACCCCAATATGGTCACAGATAATGAAGAATGCTCCTCTTTCAAAGCCTCAACGGCTTGCTTTATAGCACCATAATAGGCTCTGAACCCGTTGATAGGTTTCTCCTCGCCAAGTAACTGATAACCATGGACAGTGGATTGGCTGATAAATACATGTGTGTTCTGTTTCAATAGAACCTGTTTCACGCCATAAAAATTTCGTTCTTGTAATAAAATATTTTTATCCAGAAAAATTGGAGAATAAAGAAATGCGAATAAAATAAACAAAGACAGAATAAGCCCTGTTTTACTTTTATGGTTTAACACAATAACAAGTAAGGCAATTAGAGCAGTAATCTGAAATGTAGTAAATCCCGCATACCAGTTAATTGGTGGTATAAAATAATGTAAAAGTAATAAACAGAGCACCACCAGGGGTACCCACCAATCCTTTGCCGTTAGAGGTAAAGACAGTACAAAGAGACTTAATAAAATCGCCAGTGGGTATTCATAGATCTGATTAAATATATGAGTGGCCAAAATACCATTAAATATCCCTGCCAATACACCACCGAAAGCCAGACAAAAATAAAATAAGGTCAATAGTTGAGGTTGGGGTCGACGTTCAAATAATTGTCTGTGGCAAAGTAAAGCTAATATAAAAAAACTTGCTAAATTAGCCAGTATAATTTGCCATACCCGAGCCTGGTTTGCATTTAAAATAAAGGCAAGAATGGTAAATACCAAAAAGAAAATACAATTTCTATTAATCCAGGCAGTGGAGATCAGTGGTTTCGTCGTGAATGTGAAGACAAAAGAAAGTAAATATAAAGCCAAAGGCAATACCCAGAATAGAGGCGTAGGAGCTACATCGGTAGAAATATATAAAGTAACCCCTAACATCAAACTGCAAGGCACAAAGCTCAGAAAGACCCAATACATCATCGAACGCCAGGGCCAGACTTTAGCATCCTCATGCCGGTTTTCTAACGGTTTATAACGAGAACAATATAAAACAAACAACAATAATAATAGGTAAACCAGATACCCCATGCTCCATATATGGAATTGTAAGGTTAACCCCCAAAAATGCTCTATTATCCAGGGATAAAGCAATAAAGAAATTAAACTGCCCAGATTACTGGCAATGTATAAAAAATAAGGATCAGCAGCCCCCTTCCCTGTTGTTTGGCTGTATGCAAATTGCAATAAAGGGGCAGATGAACCAATAATTAATAAAGGCAAACCTACTTGCTTTAATAAATCAGATAAAATATTCCATTCCGGATACTCCCCCATCATAGAAGGATGGAACAACAAGGGAATGGCAATAATGCTCAATGCAATAAAAGCGGTATGTACCCAACGCCACAAAATTGGTTTTTTAATCAGGCTGAGTAACCAAACATAACCATAGGAGACTAACAATACTCCCTGAAAAAAAAGCATGCACACAGTCCAAACAGCAGGGGTTCCTCCGTAAACAGGAAGAGTTGCTTTAGCTACCATCGGTTGGATGCTGAATAAAAGAACGGCGCTTAAGAACAAACAGGTAGGGTATAGAAAACGTAACACAGAGCAATCCTTCGCTAAAAATTAAATTAAAGGAAAAGTAAAAATCCATAAACATTTGTTGTAACTGATTCATATCATAGGGAATGTTATTGGTGGATACAATAGTTTTGTTGCGTTCTACCCTGAACAGGGTAATTTGAAAAGCGATGAGTGCAATAATTCCAAACCATCTGGATTGTTCCGCCGCAGCCCTAATGACAACGGCGGTTAAAATCATATTGTGAACAACATATTATAATTATTTTATATCCATTGATGCCGCCAACATCCAATGAGCTTTTTGATGTGCAGCAATACGATCACTCAATAAGGTTACAGTTCCCTCATCATTATTATCTTGAGCAATTTTTATGGCCTCGTTTAAATCGTTGACCAGTGCACTGTTATCATTCGCTAATTCAGTGACCATATCATTGGCGCTTAAACTTGAATTGCCATCTTTTATCGTTTTCAATTTATTGTATTCGTTAAAAGTAGCCGGAGCCTTATGTCCCATAATTAAAATACGCTCCGCTACTTCGTCTACAGCCAGAGCCAATTCTTTATATTGCATTTCAAACAATTCATGCAAACTTTTGAACTGGGGACCTTTTACATGCCAGTGATAATTTTGCGTTTTAAGATATAAAGCATAAGTATCTGCCAAAGCAACTTCCAGTTTATTAATTACAGTACTCATCGTTCTTCCCTTATTTTTTGATGATGATAATAATCATAGTTTAAAATAATAAATTCGCACAGTTTATTTACTTCCAGAATGTAAAGGCTAAAAATGATTCTCAAAAAAACCCCGCCATAAGGCGGGTTTTTAAAAGGAAGCAGGGACGCTTACATCATGCCGCCCATGCCACCCATACCGCCCATGCCGCCCATATCGCCAGCACCAGCCGCATCATCTTTCTTAGGTAAATCAGCAACCATACATTCTGTTGTTAACATTAAGCTAGCTACAGAAGCTGCATTTTGTAATGCCATACGAGTTACTTTAGTTGGATCCAGGATACCCATATCCACCATATCACCGTATTCACCAGTTGCAGCATTGAATCCATAATTGTCTTTGTGTTCTGCTACTTTGTTCACAACAACAGAAGACTCATAACCAGCGTTAGAAACGATCTGACGCATTGGAGATTCAATAGCACGACGCAGGATATTGATACCCATTGTTTGATCGTCGTTATCGCCTTTTAATGCATCCAATGCTTTTTGAGCACGAATCAGGGCAACACCACCACCAGCAACAATACCTTCTTCTACTGCAGCACGAGTAGCATGAAGAGCATCTTCTACACGAGCTTTCTTCTCTTTCATTTCAACTTCAGTAGCAGCGCCAACTTTGATTACTGCAACGCCACCAGCTAATTTAGCAACACGCTCTTGTAATTTCTCACGATCGTAATCAGAAGTTGTTTCTTCCATTTGAGCACGAATTTGAGTAATGCGTGAATTAATTTCAGCAGCTTTACCTTCACCATCAATGATAGTAGTGTTTTCTTTAGTAACTACTACGCGTTTAGCAGTACCGAGATCTTCTAAAGTAGCAGCTTCTAAGCTCTTGCCAATTTCTTCAGAAATTACTTGGCCACTGGTTAAAATAGCGATGTCTTGTAACATTGCTTTACGGCGATCGCCAAAGCCAGGTGCTTTAACTGCACATACTTTAACAATACCACGCATGTTGTTAACAACCAGAGTTGCTAAAGCTTCGCCTTCAACATCTTCTGCAATGATTAATAATGGACGACCAGATTTTGCAACACCTTCCAGTACAGACAACATGTCACGAATACTGGAAACTTTCTTGTCAACTAACAGAATGAACGGGTGTTCCAGTTCACAAGTCATGTTTTGTTGGTTGTTAATGAAGTATGGAGAAATATAACCGCGGTCAAATTGCATTCCTTCAACAACAGATAATTCATTCTCAAGGCCATTACCGTCTTCAACAGTGATCACGCCTTCTTTACCTACTTTTTCCATTGCTTCAGCAATGATAGAACCAATTGCTTCGTCAGAGTTAGCAGAAATAGTACCAACTTGAGCGATTGCTTTAGTGTCTTTGCAAGGCTTTGACATAGATTGCAGTTTTTTAGTAACTGCTAATACCGCTTTGTCTATACCGCGTTTCAGATCCATAGGATTCATGCCCGCAGCAACAGCTTTGTTCCCTTCAACAAGAATAGAACGTGCTAATACAGTAGCAGTAGTTGTACCATCACCAGCAGTATCAGAAGTTTTAGAAGCAACTTCTTTAACCATTTGAGCACCCATATTCATGAAACGGTGTTCAAATTCAATTTCTTTAGCAACAGACACACCGTCTTTAGTTACAGTAGGCGCACCATAAGATTTTTCTAAAACAACATTACGACCACGTGGACCCATAGTCACTTGAACCGCATCAGCCAATGCATTAACACCAGCAAGCATTTGTAGGCGAGCATCATCACCAAAACGTAATTCTTTAGCCATTACTCAATCTCCTTAAACAATTAGATTAGATTACTTCTCAATCACACCCATGATGTCGTCTTCACGCATCACAACTAATTCTTTGCCATCAACTTTAACTTCAGTACCAGAATACTTGCCAAACAATACTACATCACCAACTGTCACAGCTAAAGCACGAACATCCCCATTATCCAGTACTTTGCCGGCGCCCACAGCGATGATTTCACCACGCATAGGCTTTTCAGTAGCACTATCTGGAATAACAATACCACCAGCTGTGGTACGTTCTTCTTCCATACGACGAACAACAACGCGATCGTGTAAAGGACGAATTTTCATACTTTTATCTCCTGATTTTAATTAAACTATGATTCACGAGTTTTGCCTGTTCGAACACAAACAATCCTGATGTCTGACATATGGGGACAGGAACAAAACTTTCAAGGGTTAAAATAAAAAATATTTTTGTTTTACCATTACTCGCACTACAATGGATGCTACTTGTTTATAGTACCTGGGCTTAGAATGAAAAAATGGCTATTATTATCAATAATTTACTTTCTTAGTTCGGTAGTTCATGCCGATCCATTACCTGCTGCAGAAGTATTTCAGGCAGGTGTAAATAAAATTGACCCCAATACTTTTGTCCTCAACTGGCAAATAAAAGAAGGTTATTTTTTATACAAAGATCGCATCAAATTAACGGAACAACCAGACAGCAATCTCCATTTAGGGGCACTTCGCTTTCCCCCCGCGCTGAAAAAGACCGACAAACAAGGACGTACATTTACAATTTATCGTAATACTTTATCAATACCTGTAGCTATATTAGGGGAAACCCCTGGGGAAACGTTACTCAATCTTCATTATCAAGGCTGCTCCAACGAGGGTTTTTGCTACCCACCAGAAGAAAGGCAAATCAAAGTAGCTATTAATGACAAACTTGAATTAGCGATGGTAGATCTCGAACCAGAACACATCGCTGCAGAACCTCAAGAAGAAATTAAGCCACAGAGTCAAATATCACAGGTCTTTGCATCACATAATTGGCTCACTGTATTGTTCATCTTTTATGGATTTGGCTTATTGCTCTCTTTTACCCCGTGCATATTACCGATGGTCCCCGTACTCTCAGGAATTATTATCGGACACGGCAAAGACATCACCACGAAGAAAGCGTTCTTCCTCTCTTTAAGTTATGTGCTGAGCATGTCAATCACTTATGCAATTGTTGGCGCCCTGGTCGCCCTCTTGGGTGCCAATCTGCAAATCAGCATGCAATCTCCATGGGCAATAAGCTTGTTTAGTATGATATTTATAATGCTGGCTTTATCCATGTTTGGATTTTATGAATTTAAACTCCCAAATTCCTGGCAAGCTAAAATAACAGGCTCAAGCCGCAATCAAAGAGGCGGACATTATATCGGAGCTGCCATTATGGGCTGTCTGTCGACCTTGATTTTATCTCCTTGTGTTACCGCCCCGTTGATTGGCGTATTAACATACATTGCCCAATCCGGAAATGTACTTTCAGGGACATTAACCTTATTCTTTTTAAGCCTGGGAATGGGCACTCCATTACTTCTGATAGGCACCTCAGCAGGCAAATGGCTGCCTGAGTCAGGAAACTGGATGAATGCGGTTAAAGCCTTTTTCGGAGTACTGCTTATTGCAGTCGCCATTTACCTGATGGAGCGCATAATACCATCAGGCGTAACCATGGCTCTCTGGGGAAGTTTGCTGATATTTTCAGGCATCTATACAGGGGCATTAACTCACTCTGCTACCAGCCAGGAAAAATTCTGTCAGGGAGCAGGGATAATCATGCTGGTTTATGGTTTATTGATCTTGGTTGGAGCAAGCATGGGCTCGACTAATCCGTTACAACCCTTGGCAAACATACAGGCGGCCACGGTTACTCCTGCAGCTCTGCAATCCAATAAACCGCAAACCCTTGCTAGCATAAAAAGAGAAATAAACAATGCTCAAGGGAAGCCTGTTATGCTCGATTTTTATGCTGACTGGTGTGCCTCCTGCAAAGCAATGGAAGCCACTACATTCAAAGATGCCCGGGTTCAAGAAGCACTGAGCCGTTTTACAGTCATAAAAATTGATGTGACGGCCAACAATGCTGAAAACAAGGCCATCATGAAAGAATTTAAGGTCGTTGCTCCACCTACGTTTATATTTTTTAATGCTCAAGGACAACAGTTAAACGACTCTAATTTGGTAGGGGAACGTTCAGCAAAAGACTTTTTACACAGTCTAAATCACGTAGAACAGGCTTCCTGACTAACGAACTAATCTACTCCAGAACTCACTTAAGATTCTGAGTGATTTTTAAGTTGATTATTGAATACATCGAAATATAGTACCAGCGGAACCGATATGGCCAACAACAGCTTGATGGATGTACAAACCTTAACTTCCGGTGTATTGGGCATATTGTCTTGCGCGTTAGTTCCTTCCCCTTGATGGCGCTGAGGAGTATTGAAAGAGAGGCGTGGCGGAGACACTCCGCGACGCTTTTTCAAATACGGCATGAAGCGATGCGAATGACACCGTCATGTTCCATCCTAAATCACCCAAAAGAGAAGCAAGAGCCAATCCCCTCTCTAACAACACCAAGCTCTCCGATACTCTTGCTTCATAAATAACTAGTTAAAAATCCTAATTGCTACATAGCCATATCTTTTAAAACTCTTCACAATCAGATTCAGGACCACCATTAGAGGAGCATTGTGATTTAGGCGAGCTATTATTGACCGCAGTAGTCGATGCTATAGGTATCGCTGCGATATCGCCAGATGCGGATACATGGGACTCCCCATTTCCTTCAAAAACAATCATATTGGCGGCATAAACGCCATATCCCTCTCCGCTACCAGCTAAGGCGTTGACAGTGGAATTAATAACGGTTGCATTATTGGAATACGCAGCAATGCCCAGCACTAACCCATCATCACTATTTGCAGTGACTGTGGAGTTAGATACCAAAGCATCAAAAACACCGAATATACCGATGGTTTGTCCAACACCTGTTGCATTAACGGTGGAGTTATTTATCATAACATTATTAGTAGTGCTACCCACACCAGCAGTAGCTCCTTCGCCGATGGCACGAACGTTAGAACCCTCTACAGTGACCTTGTTAACAGCTTGTACTCCCTGGGTTAAATCACCAGCACCAAAGACTTGTATGTTAGAGTTACCTATCATCAAATTATTGTCTCCAGTCACCCCTAAAGCATTTGCTTCACTAACAGCCTTAATGATGGAATTAGTAACACTACCATCATTTTTACTCAATATCCCAACAGTCCCGGTAACACTAGCAGCATTAATAATAGAGTTATCCATTATCAAGTTGCTGCCAACTACCGCAAGAGTATTGCTTTCACTAGCGGTGTTAATAGTAGAATTGATGACAGTGGCATCATTGACCCCATCTATTCCGACAGTCTGTCCTTTACCAATAGCGCTTATGTTAGAGTTTCCTATCATCAAATTATTGCCCCCATACACTCCATAGGTACTATCTCCTGCTCCGGAAACATTAATGATCGAATTATTAATGGTTCCATTGCCTAAAGCATTGATGCCATAAGCATTGACGTCCACAAGGGCAAACCTTTGCTCTGCTATGACATTAATGACGCTTTGAGTCATGAGACTGTCGTTACCAGTATAAAGACCGTATGCTTGTGATCGAGTATGCTGAAGATTTATATCTGAGTTAGTTACTGTGCTATTATTGCGGGCATAGATTCCATATTGCACACCAACCCCATCTAAACTCATTATGGACGAGATAAGGCTGGGATTGTGTTCCGCATAAACTCCAAATAAGGTTGCGTAATTAGTTCCTTTGACATCCAAAACAGAAGTGAGTACAACCGCATCCTGGTCCGCTTTAACTGCAAAAACACTACCTAAACCTGTACTAGTAGAGGTAATATTAGAATTAGTTACTATCACCTTATCTTTGCCGTAGACCTCCGCCATACCCTTATACATCTGAAAATAATACGCAAATTCTGCTAAGAGAAAATCAAAACTTCTTTAATAATACAATTGCCCCAAACTCTTATGACATTGCTCAAGCGAATAGCTATGCGACTACAGGAACGATTGGCCTCGCTTGGTTCAGGAGTGCCTGTGATCCTCTGACTAAAGCTAGTGGTGCCAGCATAAATAGTAATACATCAATTTTTGGTAATATGTACGTCCTTGCACATGAAATAGGGCACCAACTCGGCGCAGCCCATACTCAAAATAATCAATGCAAACGCTCCCCATACTCTTCGGTAGAAACAGGTAACGGAGTCACTCTCATGAGTTATGCTGGACGTCGTTGTCCTCCGTTTGTCACTGACAATGAGTATTCTTTTTTTCATGCCTTCTCGACACAAGAAATTGCAGCTTATCTAGCTACTCTCCCCAGTCCACCTACATGCGGTTCAAATACCTCTGCCTTACCTATACCGGCTCCGACGATTAACTCGACAAATGGCAATTCAGTTATCCCAATAAATACGCCTTTTGCTCTCGCAGGAAATGTTACTCCAGGAGTACCATCCCAGACTTTAGATTATATTTGGGAACAAATGGATATAGAAATAACTCCTCAACCACCGGTTAACAGCGCCATAGGAGGTCCTAATTTTAGAGATTTTATTCCTAGCGGGTCACCTATACGTTATTTCCCTAACCCAAATGATTTGGCGAAAGGAGGACCTTTTACCTGGGAAGTGTTGCCTTCTGTTTCACGAACACTTAACTTTAGACTCACCGCTCGCCAAATTAACCCCTCACCTGGCGCAGGCTCCTGCAACGCGTTTACTGATGTTACAGTAACGACTGATGCAAATTCAGGCCCTTTTCTTTTAACTTACCCTAACCGTAGCGACATTATCTGGGATCAAGGATCCAATCAGAATATTACTTGGGATGTTGCTAATACAAACAATGTTCCCGTTAATGCACCTTTCGTTGATATTCTGCTCTCAGTAAATGGTGGCTTAAACTTCCCATATGTATTAGCCAAGCAGATCCCTAATTCAGGAAGTGCCAACATCAAAGTCCCATCTGTGAGTACATCAACAGCACGTATTATGGTCATGGCCTCAGATATACGTTTTTTTACAGTACCAGGAAAAAATTTCACTATAAAATAAGAAGAACAGTGCATTACAAAAATAAAACGAGCTATTCTAGAATAGCTCGTTTTAGAATAAAAATCGTGAGCCCCTCTCAATAAGGAACAGTTTAGCTCAAAAGTTAAATCGACGGCATGCCTGTTGCTCCATACCGTGTAAGCAGCTCCTGGAAGCAGAGGAATATCAAATACGATTCATTTAAATTGACGTTTGAATCGAATCGTAGCTAGAGTAATCATGAACAGGCAATAAAGCAAAAGTGGCCATAAATAAATCCAGATGTCGCTAAACACATTTCCTTTGAGCATCACACCAAACAGAATTTTAAAAAAATGCGTCAATGGCAAAAATAATCCCGTAATTTGCGCCCATTCCGGCATGGCAAAAATAGGGAACACAAAACCGGTCAGGATGATTGAAAAAGCAATAAAAACATTCACCACCTGCGCCGCTTCAAATTGCGACTTGCAAAAGGTAGCAATGCTTAACCCAAGTGATAATTCTGCAACAATGTAAGGCAGAGCACAAAAATATAACAAGACTGGGTTACCGACAAAAGGGATATGAAACAAATAATGGGCAAGAACCAGTCCAAGCGTTAATTGAACGTAACCAACAATAATATAAGAAATAATCTCACCTAATAAAATTTCAGCAGGACGGGTGGGGGATGCCAGCAAATAGTGTATCGTTCCACCCTGTACGTCTCTAAAGGCAATAATCACCGTGATCAACAACATGGTCAACATCAATACCAGGCCAATCATTCCGGGAACTACATAAACCTGAGTAATCCTGGCCGCATCATAGAGACGATGGGTAACAATCTGAAATGAAGGAACCAGATGCTGATTATGCAGGGACAGCGGAAATAATTGCTCTAACAAGCGCTGCTTTAATCCGGCCAGGGCAACAAGAGCGCGTCCTGTTGAAAGTGAGTCAATACTGCCGTCTTCTAACAATAATTCAGGGCGTTCATGACGATACAAAGCCTGGGAAAAATCGGCTGGAATAGTCAGGATAAATAATGCCTTTCCAGTTTTAAGTAAATGATAGGCTTCGTCAGGATTACGGGTTGAGCCAATAAACGAAAAATATCCGGTATGTTCCATGCCCCGGATTAATTCCCTGCTGACCTCGCTGTTATCTAAATTAATTAAAACGGTAGGTACTTTTTCAGGATAAGTATTCACTGCATACCCCGCCATGCATACCAATATTAAGGGTAAAACTGCCATGATAATCAAAGTAGCAGGATCGCGTTTCATTAAAATGAATTCTTTGCGGATGATGGCCCAAAGGCGGTGAATGGAGAACCCCATCATGAGGTAACACGCCCTTCATGTTGCATTTTAAAAATGAACACATCCTCCAAGGTAGTGTCTGTTGCTTCAATGTTATAATGACTCAATTGAGACGGCTCAAACTGACTCAATACATCAGCATGTAATGAACTGAGCCGAATTTCATTTCCTTTTTCAATAAGTTGTATTGCTGCTGAGTGTTTGCTTAATAATGTTTTCAGCTCGGTTAAATTGTTCCCTTTAATCCGCCAGGAAAATAACCGGGTTGAGTCTATAATCTCTGCTGCAGAGCCATGAGCAATCATTTCCCCATAAGACATATAAGCCAATTGATGGCAACGTTCTGCTTCATCCATAAAATGCGTGCTTAATAATACCGTGACGCCCTGCCCGGCCATATCCTGAATATAAGACCAGATTGATAAACGCGATTGTGGATCGATACCTGATGTAGGCTCATCGAGTAACAGCAGTCGCGGCTGATGTAATAAAGCTGCAGCCAAAGCAACGCGCTGTTTCCATCCTCCGGACAAAGTACAGGACAGCTGATTACTTTTCTCGGTTAATTGAAGTAAGTCAATCAGCTCCTTTAATCGGGCTTTGTGGTTCTTGATGTCATAAATTCGCCCGATAAAATCCAGATTTTCATAAACCGTTAAATTCTGATACAAACAAAACTGTTGCGGCATATGACCAATGCTTGCCTGAATCCTTTTGGTTTCGGTCAATAAGTCATAGCCAAGACATTTACCTTTTCCCTTGTCTGGTGCTATCAAGCCACTGAGTAACCTTAGACTGGTTGTTTTACCGCTTCCGTTAGCGCCCAAAAAACCAAAAATAGTTCCGGGTTGAATATGCAGCGATAAATTAACTACCGCATTAATCCCATTAAACGATTTTGCCAGACCAGTGACATCAATAACCGGTTGTGTTGCATTATTCATAATTCACCTCCATTGTCTGGCCAATTTTTAATAATTGCCGTAAACCTGGAGCACTAACATCCGCTTTCACTTTATAGACGGACTTATCGTTGTTTTTTTCACTAAATAATGCATCGGGCGTATATTCAGCCTGATTGGCAATATAAGTAATTTTTACTGAGTATTTTTGTTTCTGGATGAATACAGAGACGGGTTCCCCTAACTTAATTCGGTCTAAATGACGTTCTGGAATATAAAATATAATCCGCATCTGAGAGGGAAGTAACAAACTGACCACTGGGTGGTTAGGAGGAACAAATTCATTCAATTGATAGAATACTTCATGTACGGTGGCACTCGCAGGAGCCTTGATGGGTGCCTGGCCTTCCAAAGTTAAAATCAACTCACCTTTAGACAAAGATTGGCCTTCATTAACAAAAAGTTTTTTTAAATGACCTCCAGTGCCGCTTGTTACAAAAAAGGGAGCTGACTCGACATAAGCAATGGTTTGATATGATGGTTTTTGCGGTTTACACGAATTAAGAAATGGACAAATAAATAAAATAAGGAGCAGCACCCATATCGTTTGACGTGTCATAGTTCGTTCCCTTGCATAAATGACAGCCTTCAAAAGGATCTCCGTATTTGGCAATATGACTCTGATTAATAAAGTATAACTCTTAAATTGAATTGCAGGCAAACACTGAGTATTTATATGATTTAAAGCGAATAATTATGAATTGATGTCGACAACCACGGGTGTTAAGCGGTATAATTCGTTCACTTTTTTTACAGATAGAAATTTATGAATCATAAAGTAGGGTTTGTTAGTTTAGGTTGTCCAAAAGCCTTGGTGGATTCAGAACGAATCATTACGCAATTAAGAGCACAAGGATATGAGTTAGTTTCCAGCTATCAGGATGCCGGTGTTGTGGTCATTAATACCTGTGGCTTTATTGACAGCGCGGTCAAAGAATCACTGGATACGATAAAAGAAGCCATGGCAGAAAACGGTCGGGTTATTGTAACCGGATGTCTTGGTGCCAAAGCCGATATCATCAAGGAAGCATGTCCTGATGTACTTCATATCAGTGGTGCTCACGCTTATGAAGAAGTGGTTAATGCCGTGCATCAGCATTTACCGCCACCAGCGGATCCCTTTACTCAACTGATTCCGCCTCAGGGAATCAAATTAACGCCTCGTCATTTTGCCTATTTGAAAATATCAGAGGGCTGCAATCAAAAGTGCACTTTTTGTATTATTCCGACCATGCGCGGTAAATTACAAAGTTATCCAATGACTCAGATTCTTACCGAAGCTAAAAAACTAAAAGAAGCAGGGGTCAACGAAATTCTGGTTATATCCCAGGATACCAGCGCCTACGGAATTGATACTAAATATCAACCCATTGAATGGCAAGGAAAAACAATTAACACCCGTTTTTATGAGTTATGCGAGCAATTAGGCGAATTAGGAATTTGGGTACGTTTGCATTATGTATACCCCTACCCTCATGTTGATGGCATCATCCCATTGATGCGTGACAACCTGATTCTTCCTTATCTGGACATCCCGTTACAACATGCCAATAGTCGTATTTTGAAAGCGATGAAAAGACCTGCCAGTAGTGAAAACACCTTATTGCGCATTGCTTCATGGCGAGAAGTCTGTCCCGATATTACGTTACGTTCCACCTTTATTGTCGGATTTCCTGGTGAAACGGAAGATGAATTTAATGAACTCCTGGACTTCCTTGAAGAAGCACAATTGGATAGAGTCGGCTGTTTCAAATATTCTCCCGTCGAAGGTGCTAGAGCTAATGATTTGGCTGATCCTGTTCCCGAGGAAATAAAAGAAGAACGTTATCATCGCTTCATGCAACTGCAGGCAGAAATCAGCAGAACGAAACTGAAAAACAAAATTGGCAGCACTCAAACAGTGCTTGTTGATGAAATAACTGCGGAACATATCATTGCGCGAAGTAAAGCGGATGCACCGGAAATCGATGGTCTGGTATATCTTCCACTAACTGCCAATATAAAAGTAGGTGATTTTGTTGAAGCTCGTATTACCGATAGCGACGATTACGACTTATATGCTGAAATAAAGTAAGAGTGAGTCCCAGCATTCAGGTGAATGCTGAAGTGTCAGTCCCGATTGGATCGGGTTTACCTTCTCCCGCCATTAAGAAGGATTTGGCCGTCATCCTGAGGAGCTAGCAACGAAGGATCTCCCAGGATTCAGGAGATCCTTCGCCATGCTCAGGATGACGTACTTTTCTTAACTAAAATGGCAGTGAGGGCTGGGGAGAGGGCGAGCATTCATAGATCAAGCAATCGAATTTAAAATAACTGTTTACTGATAAAGCGCTTCACATACTCGAATCACTTGCTCCTGCATTTCACCATTATATTCCACCCCTGGCTGAAGAATTTTTTGATGCAGTACATGATGATAATCCTCATAGGCCTTTATCAACAGAATCAATTGTTCTTTAGTTATACGCTGGCTTAAAAACAAATGCTGCAACTGGCTTAAAGTATGAGTATATCGAGCAAAACCAGGATCTCCTTGATTCAATACCAAAAATTGAATCAGAAACTCCAAATCCAGTAAACCACCACGAATATGTTTGACAGGATCTGGCTCTTGATGTTGATCCATTCTGGCTCTCATCGCAAGCACGTCTTGTTGTAGATCCTTCTTTTTATTTGAAGACAACAACACTGTTTTTTTCAAACGCATAAATTCCTGCTTTATTGTGCGATTTCCTGTTATGATTCGTGCTCTCAATAAGGCTTGATGCTCCCATGTCCAGGCTTGTGTTTTTTGATACTCCACAAATGCATCTATAGGACTAACTAATAAACCAGCAGCACCAGAAGGCCTGAGTCTCGTATCAACAGTATACAAGACTCCAGATTGAGTTCTTGTAGTCAGCATATGTAAAATTTTTTGGGTTAAACGTGTAACCAAAGCTTCTTTAGAAGAATTAGCCCTATGAAGAAAAACCAAATCCAGATCAGACATATAACTCATTTCACGGCTGCCTAATTTACCATAAGCGATAATGGCAAATGACGACTTGATGTGCGTCAGTTCCGAATTGCGAACACTAAGCTGCTGGCAGGCAATATCCAATACCCGGGTTACAATTACCTGAGCAACATCTGCTAAAAATTTCCCAATGCGAACGGCATTGCTCACGCCATACAACTCAGCACGCGCAGCTAACAACCAATTAGTTAATTTAAACTGACGTAAAATATCTGCTTGCAGTTCAATATCTTCCGTATATGATAGTTTTTTTGAAATGCTCGACTCCAATTGGGCCAGAGAGCCAGGCCGCCAATCACTCTCCTGATCAAGTAATACCTCCAATAAAAACGGTTGATTAACAAACAAGGAAGTAATAAATGGGCTATTAGCAAACCAGAATAATAACTCACGTAACGCAGGAGGATTTTCTGTCAATAAAGCCAAATAAGCACTACGCCCCATAATATTTTCAAGAAGGTGTATCACCTGTAATAATACTTCATCCGTATTATTAAAAAGCGTTAATTCGGTAAGCAACATCACCATAAAACGATCCAGCCTGATGCGTGCCCCCTGAGGCAATCGCCTACAACGCGAGCCATGTCTAAGGGCATGAATCATCTGATAGCAATGTTCTGCATTTTCAAAACCTAAACTGGTCAATAAATTAATTGCCATACTGCTTTCTACATGACCTTGCCATAGGCTGGATAATTGATTTGCCAAAAGCCTTTTCTCATCTTCATAGGCATCTACTTTACCCAGAACAGAATGAAATGAGTGGGAAATGATACGTTGATATTGTTGTAATTTGGCCAACAGTTCATCCCATTGCATGAATCCCATAGCTAAAGTGATTTGTGCTTGCTTGGTTGCATCATCTGGCATGGAATGCGTCTGTTGATCGCCTTGGCTTTGCAAAGCATTTTCCAATTTTCTAAGAAACAGATAAGCTTGTTTCAAGGCATCACTACGAGGTAATAATTGCTCCTGCTTTAAGACATCAAGAGCGGTCATGGTGTTTTGAACTTGTAAACGAGGCAATCTCCCTCCACGAATCAGCTGAAAATTCTGAATAATAAATTCAACCTCTCGAATCCCCCCTTTCCCACGCTTGATATCATCCAAGCGAGGATTTAACTGCACTTCTCTCTCGATCATCGATTTCATACTACGCAAGGATTCAATAACACTAAAGTCCACATAGCGTCGATAAACAAAAGGCACGATTAAACGCTCAAACCATGGAACAATCTCATCCAGAGATTCAGACACCACTCTGGCCTTGACCATGGCGTATCGCTCCCAATCCCGACCTTGTTCCTGATAATAGGTTTCCATAGCTGCCAAGCTTGAAACCAAAGGGCCACTATCACCGTTGGGCCGTAATCTTAAATCGACTCTGAAGGCAAAGCCATCCGCAGTAACATTTTGTACTACTTGAATAAATTGTTGGGCTACTTTGCTAAAATACTGTTGATTGCTAATAGACTCCTCTCCATCGGTCAAACCTACGGCATCAAAAGCAAAAATCAAATCAATATCTGAAGAGTAATTAAGCTCCCGTCCGCCCAGTTTTCCCATAGCCAGAGTATGTATATGAACTTCTTGACCAAACTCATCTCGCGGAATTCCATATCGTACTGATAAAACGTGCTTACAATAGTTTAGGGCATGTAAAATGATTGCATCAGCACAATCAGACCAAGAGCGCATCACCTCGTCAGTACTGGCCCTCCCTGCAAGCTCAAGGAGTAAGAGCCTTAAAAACTGGGTATGGCGATAATGACGCAACTCGCGCAAATACAGTGCCTGCGGTAACTCTAAATTAATTTGAGTGATAATTGAAAAATAATCACTCCTGGAAAATAAAGAACGGCATTCATCATTTTGTAACAATACCTCCAATAACCTGATTTGCCTGCAGGCATAATCACTGATTAACGCCAGTTTTTTAACCTGTTCTTTTAAAGGATGTATTAAATTGGAAACATGCTTTTCCAGAAACCATGCTTTTGCAGAATACAGCTCTTCGATTGCGTCGAATTGGGACATAGGTATCATCATAAAAAGAATAAAAGATTATCTTATGTATGAGATAAAAGGCAAACACTCCCCAGGTATATAAGCACCGGTTTTTTATATCCAACAGTCTAAAATCTAATAGATAGCTTATCCATTGACGCCATTATTTGAACAAAAAATAACTATTAATATTAATTTAATAATTACCAATTATAATCAAAATGTACACATATACTGAGGTTTTAATATAATGAAAATTAAAACAGATGCAATTGCCATCCCCAAAGACGTAGAATTGTTACTGGAGGAAGAACAGGATCAACCAAGTGATACTATGAAAGAGGATGTACAAGCAAATAAGTATGCAATAAGAGAGTACATCGCATCAGCTCGCCAACATATGGAAGGACTTAAAGCAGAGCTTTATAAAGTGCTGGATGCAGGTTACGACAGTGCAGAACATTATAGCCCTGTTAAACCAATGCCAAAAATATTTGGGGATAAGCCCTCAGTCTTTATCGAAAGGGCATACACAATACAAGTTTATGATGAGAATGGA
Source organism: uncultured Legionella sp. (assembly GCF_937871865.1). Taxonomy (GTDB): domain Bacteria; phylum Pseudomonadota; class Gammaproteobacteria; order Legionellales; family Legionellaceae; genus Legionella. The sequence continues at coordinate 8,571 of NZ_CALMPD010000299.1, read as the reverse complement.
GCACCCTGTGAGAATCGGAGGCAAGATTATATACAGGCAGGTCTAGATTATTCTAAATATTGTGAGACTAATGCTCAAATACTCAAGGCGCCAATGGCGCACAGGCCGACTACGTCGGCGACTTGTCAGGTTCTGTGTTACACTAAGGCACTGTATTTAAGCTTTTCTTTGTATGCACCTTACTCTCAAAAAACTTCTACTAAAAGATGAGAACTGGTACCGCTACCGTCAGTTTTATTCAGAGCAAGGAGGGATAAGAGAGAGCGTGGACTACAGCATCAATAAAATATTAAGCTGTCGTCATTACATGCGAGGGCATGCGCATTACCACTGCTCCAATCCATCGTGTACGCATGAAAAAAGAGTACATTTTAGTTGCAAAGACCGAGGCTGTAGTGCCTGTGGCAAAATAGCGACCGATAACTGGTTACAAAAGAATAAAGAACTTCTACCGCCCTGCCCCTGGCAGCATATTACCTTTACCATGCCCAAAGCGTTAAGTGATTTATTTCTGGTAAACCGCCGCCTGCTCAATCAATTGCCAGCACTGGCCGGGAATATCCTGAATAAACTAGCTAAAGCAAAAGGACTTAAACTTGGCATCTTTATGGCCCTGCATACTTTTGGTAGAACCCTCAACTGGCATGTACACCTTCACGTGTCTGCAACGCAGGGCGGATTAACTGATGACTTGCAATGGAAAAGCCTCTTTTTCAAAAAGAATACCCTGATGACGATGTGGCGCTACGCACTTATCACTTTTTTAAGACAACACCATCGGCAAGGAGCTCTAATTAAATCTCCAGAGATGGGAAACCAAAGCATGAGCTTCATGCTGGCACAACAATACGCTAAATACTGGCAAGTTCATTGTGCCAAACCCCATAAAAATCCTAAAAAAGACATCGAATACTTAGGGCGCTACATTAAACGACCAGCCATTGCCAACTCTCGCCTGACTCACTACAACGGAACGTCCCTGCTCTTTAAGTTTCTAAATCATCGCACCAAACAAACTCAATACACCGAGCTTCATCCTTTTGATTTTATTACCCGATTTATTCAACATCTGCCTGAGAAAGGTTTTCGACTCATTCGCTACTTTGGATTTCTGGCTAATCGCTTACGAGCCAAATTACTGCCTGTTGTCTCGTCTCTATTTGACCACCAACCCAATCCAAAACAACTCTCTTGGCCTTTGCGGGTAAAACACCGCTCCGGAACCAATCCGCTCGACTGCATCCTTTGTAAAAACACTATGCGTTTGTCTTTCCTGCTCTTTAAGCTCTCGTCAAAACAGCTCATGAATTACACCTCGCAAATCGCCCTGCAAAAACACATTCGCATCAACTAACGGGATAACTCCGTCTTTTTTTCAAAAATCCGTCCTTTTGTAATCCTTTTTGAATTAAATTTACTCTTCGGTCTATTCCTTTTCCTGGCATCACAACAAAAACATGGATAAAACATACCAATTTTACTGGGTAAAATTAATCCTTTTGCCTTTTGAATTTCCTATAACCTAAATGATGATCAATTACTTTTAAATGACGCGGGTAAAATAATAGGTGCAATTAATTCAGCTATAAGTCAATTAAATAGAGTTGAGGCTTGCCTGATAAAAGCACAAAATAATAGCATTGAATATGAAATTGCCGGTGGCGCATTGCAAATATCTCTAAAATGTATTGAGACCGTTCTAGATCAGTCGAGAGCATCAAAACTGGTTGAACTTGTACCAAATCAGAATATCATTGAAAAATTTTTATCTGCATTATCAGATATTGTATCCAGTATTGGGAATTTTTTTGCGAATATAGGAAAATCAGAAGAACAGCAAAATAAAGAAAAATTTGCCTCGTATAAAGAAAAATATAAAGCGCAACAACCCCTGCCTGTTGATACTTTGGAGTCGACAGAAGAAAGCGAATTAAATGAAGTTCAAGAACCGGATGCTGAAGAACATTCATCTTTTACCCTAAAATAAATAGCTCGTCCTCATCAACATTCAATTTATGGGTTGGTGCTTGAATACAAGCAAGTATCAGCCCCATCGAGCTGATTTATTTTATTGCTTACAAAAACAAATGAAACAGTTCGAAAAACTTATGGAATATCTTCTTATATACTCGCTATACTAAAATATATGATCAAATACTAAATGAAGATCAATATGAAATTAATCCAGCGAATATTGTTATTAACTATTATTTTTTTATTGTCTTCTGTACATGCTGCAGGAGAGCCGTTAAACGTTGGTGTCGACAGTTATACTCCCCCCTTTGTCATGGAGGGCAATGCCAAAAAACTCTATGGCTTTGACATCGATATGATGACTGCTCTATGCAAATTAATGCAAAGAACCTGTCATTATGTCCCGATGAAATTTGAAAATCTTCTTAATGCAGTGGCTACTAAAAAAGTAGATGTTGCGGTCAGTTCCATCACAATAACGGCTAATCGAGCTAAAGATGTAAATTTTAGCACTCCTTATTTATTAAGCTATTCTCGATTTCTTACCATTCATACCGAGGAGACACACCAGCCCTTTACTTTGGAATTATTAAAAAATAAAAGAATCGGGGTAGTAGTAGCCACAGTATTTAAAGAGCAAATAAAAGATATGGGGGTAATTAATCCGACGGTTATTGAATACCCTAATACAGAAGTGATGCTCGAAGCAATGAGAAATAAAAAATTAGATTATGTCCTCTTCGATAATCCTACCGCCCTGTATTGGGAAGCAAATTCTTCAGGAGCCTTCACAGTAATAGGAAAACCTTATTTATATGGGTATGGATTAGGTATAGCAGTAAACCCTACTGAGAACAATTTATTAACCAACATCAATCAAGCTCTACTGCAATTCCAAAAATCAGCTGAATTCAATATGGCTTACGCCCAATATATTGAAAATTTTTAATTATTCATAATTCCTTACAAGACAATAACGCCGAATTTCTTTAGGAGTTATTGTCTGGCAGGATGCATCACAAACAGAATTGAATATCTGCTGCAAGATCCTCATCCCTCCAAAGGAGACAGAAGTCGTTTTCTCACCTACTTGACAACGATCATTGCTTGTAAATACAAACCAAGAGATTATCATTTAATCCAAAAGAAAAATTTTAAACCATAATGGATAAAATTGGACTATACTTGATAAATGCTATTAAATTAAACGTTTCATGGAAGAAGCATGATTAGTATGGGTATAATCAATGAAACGTATCGATGTAAAAGAAAAGTTCCCTCCTCAAATATCTCGTGAAGAACGCATCCAAAAAATTACCAAGCATTCTATTTTTTGCTTATTGAGTCCGACGTCTGTAAACCAATTGGCCTTATTAATGGAAGAGATTCATGTCGCTGAAAATGAGGTTATTGTTCATGAAGGCGATTACTTCAATGGATTTTTTCTGATTGTTTCAGGACAGGCAGCACTCACCAGATCGCTAAAAAGGATCCAAAAAACAAATCCGAAGCACATTGTCAATTTAGGTCCAGAACATGCTATTGGTTTGGGAGAAGCAGGTTATTTCGGCCAAAATGGAAGACATAACACAACGGTCACCAGCTTATCTCCAATGCTCTTACTTTATATGGATCTATTCAAATTTTATCATTTCCTGACAAAACATGGTTCTATCTACCCTGCACTGAAAAAAACAAGTGAGAACTATTTATTTCAATACCTAATCCATAAAAAACCACAGATTGCTTCCTTGTTACAACCTCTCACTGCACATCAGGAAGAGAACGACACAGGGTCTCCTGATGCTCTCTCCCCACACACCATAAAAACCGAATCCAATATTTCTCTCAGAGAACAGATGATTTTTGAACAAACTAATGCTAAAAATAACTTAGACGATATGTTAAAAACGGGGATACATGATCTTGATTTAATTACCAATCAAATACCCCCAAAACCAACGTTGGTTTTAAAAAAATTAACCAGGAAAGTGGTTCGTTATTGGAAAAGGAAAATTCCGTGTGAAAGCAACGACTAGATACGCCATTCTACTCATCATTTTAGGTACTTGTGCCCTGCTTGCGAATTGCAACAAAGAAAAACAAGTATCATTTCCTGGCTATGTTCAAGGTAAATTTACCTACATCTCCACATACTATACTGGAATATTGAAAAGCATCAGCGTAAATCCCGGTGATACGGTAAAAAAAGGACAAGTATTATTTATGCTTGAACCTTATCCAGAAAATGCAGAGCTTCGGGCTGCGAATGCACATGTGCAACAAGCAATGGATGAGCGTAATAAGCACGAAGCAAATTACCGCGTGCAAAAGGAAAATCATCAGCGCAATCTGATTTTGTTCAAAAGGAAGGTCATTTCAAAAGAAGAATTAGAACAAAGTACGGGAAATTTTCATTCGGCTGAAGCCACTAGAAAGGCTGCTCAAGCCAATTTGAGTGCCGAACAAGCCAATCAAAGCAAAGCTGAGTGGCTTACACAACAAAAAACGGTAAGCGCACCAATAGATGCCTTGGTATTTGATACCTACTACTCAGCTTATGAGAAAATCAGTGAAGGAAAGCCCATCTTGTCTTTACTCGCAACAGATGCGATAAAAATTATTTTCTTTATACCGGAAAATAATTTAAGTACCTTACAGTTAAATGAAGAAATAACGGTACTTTTCGATGGTTCTCAACACTCTATTAAAGCGAAAATAACCTACATCTCCCCTAAAGAAGAATACACCCCACCCGTTATTTACAGTGAAACAGAACGACAACGATTAGTATTCCGTGTTGAAGCACGCCCCCTAACCAACAACACTCATTTAAAAATACATCCAGGCCAACCAGTTACCGTACTGCTTGCCCCTGCTCATCATGGGGCGCCAAAATAAATGAGCGATGATAATCTTATTATCAATGTTAAAAATTTAAGTAAAAAATTTGCAGGTCATACTGCTGTTACAGGAGTAGACCTCCAGGTAAAGCCAGGAGAAATCTATGGCTTCTTAGGCCCTAATGGCTCTGGAAAAACAACAACTATTCGCATGCTTTGTGGTTTATTAACACCTGATTCTGGCTCTGGTACGTGTCTTGGCTATAACATTCTGACTCAATCAAAAACCATTCGAAAACACGTAGGCTATCTGCCGCAGTTTTTTAGCCTGTACAAACAACTTACTGTTTATGAAAACATCTTATTCATGGCTGAACTCTACGGTGTATTAGATCGTGAGCAAGCAACCCAAAATCTCATGAAACACCTGGGACTTAGCGCCAAAAAAGACCACCATGCAGGTGGATTATCAGGAGGTTGGAAACAACGTCTGGCCTTGGCTTGTGCCTTGATTCATCAGCCGTTTTTACTCTTGCTTGATGAGCCAACCGCTAGCGTTGACGCTGAATCACGCATGGATTTTTGGGAAATTATGCGTGATTTATCCGCAGAAGGAATGACGATTCTTCTCAGTTCACATAACATGGATGAAATTGAACGTTGTCATCGCATTTCTTATATTTCTAATGGCCATTTGCTCTCAAGTGGCCATATAAAAGAAATTATTAAAAACATCAATTTACTCACCTGGGAAGTGCAAGGCAGTAATCTCTTATTGCTGGCAAAACAACTTGAAATCACCGCCGGAGTTGATCAAGTGACTATCCTGCGTGATTCCTTACATATAAGCAGCAAAGATCATGAGGCCCTTAATAAAGCAATTCAACCCTATCAAGCCAATCCCAATTTCAGCTGGAACATTATTGAACCACTTTTAGACGATGTATTTGTATGGATCACTAAAAATCAATCAAGGACCTAGAACATGCGCTTTAAACATTATCGTTCATTACGTTTATGGAGTATGTTCAAGAAGGAATTAACCGTTATACGCCGTGATTACCGTACTTATGTCTTTGTTCTAATATCGCCTTTTATCCAAGCCTTGCTGTTTGGCCTCATCATCAATAACGATGCCAAACATATTCCTACAATAGTCGTAGCCAAAGACAGTTCCCCATTTACAGATCGTATTATCCAGACATTTCGTAATACAGAATATTTTGACGTCAAAAGCATTACTCAAGATGAACATGCAGCAGAACGTGCCATACAACGTGGTGAAGTTAAATTCGTTATCCATATCCCGGAGCATTTTAGCCGAGACTTAGTGAGAAATGAATCACCTCATATTCTTCTGGAAGGCGATGCCAGTGATCCGGTAATTGTTAATAATGCTTTCCACGCGTCATCGGTGGTTGCGAAACGAGCATTAGATGGGCTTGCCGAAGGTCCTCTCCATTATTTAGCAACCAAAAATGGCAGCTTTGTCATTGATACCCATGCCAAATATAATCCTGCTGTAAAAGCGCAATACCATACTCTTCCCGGCTTGTTAGCAACTATATTAACAGTCTCTCTCGCACTGCTTATGGCTATTTCAATTAGCGGAGAATATGAAAGTGGGACGATGGAAATGTTATTAATTACCCCTATCAATCCACTGGAGGTAATCATTGGTAAATTACTCCCCAATATCCTTTTAGGATATATCCTGTTTTTTGCGATTATTATTATTTCTTATAGTTTATTCCACGTGCCTTTTTATGGGAGTGTGTTGTTATTATCACTCGCCGCCTTCCCTTTCATTATCGCTAATTTATCTTTTGGTATCGCAACTTCGTGTATAGCAAAAACTCAGTTCCAGGCGGCACAAATTGCAGGAACATATACCTTGCCAGCTATTTTATTTTCAGGATTTTTATTTCCACGCGATTCAATGCCCATATGGGCCCAATGGTTAAGTGATTTATTTCCTAGCACTTATTTCCTTAAAATCAGCAGCGATGTCATGTTAAAAGCATCAGGTTTTAGAGATATTTTGCCCAATATCTGGCCCATGGTACTCTTTTCGATCGTAATGATTCTGATTAGCTATAAGTTTTATCGTAAAACGCTGGATTAGGGTGAATAATACTTAATAAGCGAATCAATCTAAGTTATACCTTCTTCCCATTCATGTTATGCAACCAATTGTTCACGGCTAACAAATCCTGAGTGCTTAATGTCCCGGCTTCTTTTTTAAGTCGTAATAAATACATAATGTAATCATAGCGTGCCGACTCATATTGCATTTGCGCCTCTAATAACTTCGATTGTTCTGTCAACACATCAGTTAAATTCCCTGAACCCGTCGCATAACGCTCTTTTAAACCATCAAGAGAACTTTGCGCGGATAAAATGGCATCTTGTTGGTATTGAATTTTTTTTATACTGGCAACTACTTGTCGGTAATTGTCCCGCACATGATATTTTACTTTACGGAGTGAATGCTCTAATTTCTGTTGAGCAATGCGGAAATGATATCGTTCCTTTTGAGTGGTCGCGACCACCAGACCACCAGAAAAAATAGGAACATTCACATTAAGCATGGCCACTGAATTGCGGAATCGACTAGAGCCAGCAGTAACAATAAGGCTGCTTTGCGTATAGTGAAGAGGATGATCATCATACAATAATTTAGCATTTACTGTCGGCAGATGATCCGCATAGCTTTGTTTTATTTTTTCATGTGCTGCCTGCAGCTTTAATTGATTGGCTTTGACATTCCAATTCCCCTGCACGGCCTTTTCGACCCACTTATCGGCATTTGCAGGTTGCGGAGACAGCAAAGGAATTTTATTATTGAGTTCCGCGAGTGAATGATAATCAGTGGCGGTTAATTCCGTTAAATATTCTTTATCTGCATCCAATTGAATTTCAGCAGAAATAAGATCAGATTCCGCGGCACTGTATGAGGATTTGGCAGTATAGACATAGCTATTGGTTGTTTTACCCGTCTGGTATTTTTGCTGAACATCATACAATTGCTGTGCCAAAGCCTGCTTGTTTGCGCGAAAATAAGATACCTTCTTCTCACTGCGCAGCACATTAAAATATGCTTCGCTCACACGAATCATTAAATCCTGTAAGTCTGCATTCAAACGTGCCATAGCGGATCTGGCATTAACTTTAGCTGCCTTGTACCGTGAAAAAATAGCCACATTAAATATAGGTTGTGACAGGCTTAAACGCATATCATAACTACGAACAGAGTTATACGGTGGTTGGATTTGTGGCACCATAGCCCCTGAGTTTGATTGTCGATCAAGTAATGGTTGGGCTTCAAGTTGTGCATTGGGCAATAAATAGGAGCGACTAATAGCTACATTTTCTTTATAGACTGAGGCGTTAAGCAACGCTTCTTGATAAACATTATCATTGCTTAATGCGTTCTGAAAAACATTCATCAGATCGGCTGCGTTACAGTTGATGGACACCAATAGAACAGTAATAAAAGCCAATTGTTTGTTCACGTCATCTAATCCCTGTGTTTGCGTACACAATGCAGCCGTTGCAGCTTAAATTAACCAATAAATTTAAATAACTTTTTAACTGGAAGGTAAAAATACCTTATTTTTGTAAAAAAACACCCTCTGTCACAAAAAAGTTATGAACGTAAAGTATTCGTTTGGAGGTCCAACCATGTAGCAAGTCCAGAAACGGTTACAAAATGTTTTGTTCTGAAGGTTTAGATTTAGAGCAGATAAAGAAT
>NZ_CALMPD010000298.1 GCF_937871865.1 uncultured Legionella sp. | reverse complement strand
TGATATGTTCTACAGCTTCCTCAAGTGATGCCACTGTTTTAATTGACATCTTGTAGGATAAATACTCGATGCCAAAATCCTCAGTTTTTGCCTGATGCAAGAAATCGGAGGGATAAGATGCTTTAAGTGCTTGGAAACTTGCTGCATCGGCAAAAAGTTCTACTTTTTTATCAGCAAGCAATGCAACCAGTTCAGGTAGCTTATCCAGACAGTGCTCATGAATAACCAAAGTATCTAAAGCATTACAGACACTGACTCGCCTTGTTTTGGCATTTTCTATGATTAATCGCCCCTTCTCCACTGAACCAGTTAAATCAAAATAGGTATGGACGATGCCGGCTCCGGTTTCAATCACCGGGATTTTGGCGTGTTCCCGCACGAAATTGATTAAAGCCTGGCTGCCTCTGGGAATGCATACATCGACCAAAGAAACTGCCCCTAAAAGCACATGAGTCGCTTCTCGCTCAGCAGGTAACAAATAGACTGCATTGATATCAATGCCATGAAGCTGCAGGGCTTGATGAATTAAAGAAACAAAAAAAGCATTGCTGTACTCAGCTTCTTTGCCCCCTTTTAAAATACATGAATTACCGGCTTTAAAACATAAAGCAAATACATCGATGGTCACATTAGGTCGTGATTCATAAATCACCGCGACAACCCCCAGAGGTACTGTAATTTTTTGCAGTTCAAGGCCATTAAGCAGCACTCGTTGTTCTAAAACAGTTCCCACCGGCGTTGGAAGTGAGGCAACCAACGCTACGTCATCGGCTATGCCATTAATTTGCTTTTCAGTAAGCAGTAATCGGTCGTATTTGGGGTCATCCTTTGCCATCAAACTTAAATCTTTGGCATTTTCCTGCAGAATTTGAGGAATTGACTGCCGTAACAAATCAGCCAGACTATTAAGCACTTGTTTACGAAGACTATCATCTAAAAGCGTTAAACTGGCACTCGCCTTTTTAACCGCTTTGATCTGATTCATAACCTGTTCCATTTCGTACGACTCCTAAAAAAGATGCAAATGATCGTAATGAATAAACTCTGGCTGCTCTTTCTGCCCAAGAAAGGCCATTAACTTTTGCGTATCGTATTTGGCAAGTCCCACGCCAATAACATGGCCATCAGGTGAAATAATCTCGACCAGGTCACTCTTTTTAAATTCTCCACAGCATGTGACAATACCTACTGGCAATATACTGATCGCGCGTTTCCCTTCTTTTAAAAGCTCATGCAGACAGGGGTTAATCGAGATAGAACCCATTTTTTTATCACTATTATAGGCCATCCATTTCTTGATATTTGACTTCTTTTTACTGGGCAAAATACAGGTACCAACTGATTCCTGATCTAAAATACGCTTGATTACAGATGGCTTTTCAATGCTTGCTATATGGGTTGTAATGCCTAAAGCGGACATCTTGCGAGCGGTTCCTAATTTACTCAGCATCCCTCCCCGCCCATGCATGCTTTTGACAGCAGATACCTCTGGCCAACCCTCCACAGGATTAATCAACGGTATTAACTGAGTCCCAGGCTCCTCCGGATGTCCGGTATAAACACCATCAACATTACTCAAAATAATTAATTTATCGGCATTCATCTGAGCCGCAATCAGCCCAGCCAATTCATCATTATCAGTAAACATCAGCTCTTCAATAGCCACACTGTCATTTTCATTAATAATAGGAACAATGTTTTTATGCTCCAAAATAACCCGCAACAATCTGGCTATGTTTAAATAATGATGTCTGGTGTGAAAATCCTGCTTGGTCAGCAATAACTGTGAAGCAAGAATATTATGAGCTTTGAACATAGCGGAATACACATGAATTAATTCATGCTGCCCTAAGGAGGCCAAAACCTGCTTTTCTCCCAAAGAGCTGCCAAACTCACGCCCTAGCAGCTGCTGAGCAGTTTTTCGCCCAAAACCTACCGCGCCGGAGCTGACTAAAACCACATGATGTCCGGCTTTCTGCAAGCTAACTATTTGCTCCACCAAATGCAGCATAATGGGTTCATTGGGGGTTCCTTCCGCTGTTAGTATGCTTTGTGTTCCAACTTTAATAACAACTTTCATTTATTGAACCCCATGCTCTATCATCAATCAAGAGGTGTATTTTAAGCCAATAATTGAGACAAGCAACAAGATGAGGAAGAATATTCGAATGAAGGTCACGGGTTCGTGTAATAACACGATTCCCAAAAGCGCGGTACCCAATGCACCGATTCCGACCCAGATGGCATACGCCGAACCAATTGGAAGAATCTGAACGGCCTTAGCTAACAAAAACATACTTCCAGCGAGAGTAATGAGAGTAAATACAGTCGGATTTAGTTTTGTAAATCCCTCGCTGTATTTCAATCCAATCGCCCAGCAAACCTCTAAGGCTCCTGCAATAATTAAATAAACCCAGGCTAATAACATGATATATCCCCTTTAAGATTAATAAAAAGGCGTCGTCTTGTCTTAACCGGGTACGGCGCATCTCGTCCGGGGTATTATTAATTTCTAGCATAGAACCCCAAGGAAGTAAAATAGTAAATTTAAGTATGAAAGCACGCAGCTAATTCTAAACCTATTTTAAACCTAAAGGAGGACACAAGTGCTCTATCAATAGATTAGGAGAACAACTGGCTTGATAAACTCATTAATCAGAACAATCCTTGCTTACATATTGATGAATCCCTCGGATATAGGCAAATTGTTCAGCACCTTGATGGCTGCCACTGAGCGGATAAAAAAAGAAATAGGGTTTATTGCTCCAAGGTGTGGCAATAGCCACACCTTGGATTATTTAGGATCGAATGTTGAAACATTAAGGCATTCGCTCGATGCCCCCTTGCTAATGGGAAGAACAGGCTGAGACGAAAAAAAGGCAGTGGGATTTCGCCCAATCGATATGGAAGTGGGAAGTCTACGTTCCCCCTCTTGAAATGTGAATACCATTTTTGATGCCTCATCATTAACGGGCACTGAATCACATTTCCTAACTAAAGTATCGTGCTCTTCTATAAGTATTTCATTGCCGATATCTGAAGAAAAAATCGCATTATTTTCTTTTTCTGTTTTCAACACATCGGGCTCAGGCGTCGCCAGGGTGCTAGCTAACCACTGTCGGTAAGAACCCGCATCCAATTTCAATATAAAACATTGATTTTTTTTACGTAGGCTTACTTTACTGACGTGTTGGCGTAATGGATTAATAATTTTTTTCAATTGTTCGCCTTGTTCTAACGACAAAGACACATCAGCTTCCCCTGATTCAGGCAGGCGTTCGATGGGAATAAGAGCACGCAATTTCCCTAAAGATTGTGGTGTATATCTTGTCTTCTTTGAAGGCTTATCACGATTTTCAGGGGTTCGTTTACGCTTCATATTCAGTGCAGTGATCGTATTTACTGTTGACGTCAAGCTATTAGCAAAAGGCGATGGCGGCACTGAATTAATATTTTGTTTTAAACTATCATTTACTGAAGCGGTATCTCTCTTCGATGATGTAGTGCTCCTTGTTATCCTTCTGTCAGCCAAAAGCTCCTGCTGGATTTTTAGCAGTTCCTGTTCCACCAAAACCAAAAGATTAGACAACGACGGAACTGGTTGCAATTGATGCTCTCGTGCGTAGTTCACTTGGTTTTGAAAAACATCCACAAGCTCGCTCGCTTTAAAAGGTGATAAACCTTTGGCCTCAAGCATCTCCTTTAATTCCTGTTCATTATGTTCAGGAAGAATGTCAGTCACCACACGTCGTTTTAAAGCAACGCTGACAGCAGGAGCCCCTACCTTTTCAGCAGTCGTGGCAATCAACATAAATCCGGGCTTGAGAGGGCGTTTTTTGTCTGGAGTTTTCCCCATTAACAGATCATTAAGCCATTGTTCCATCACTGGGGAACTGTTCATGTTCTTAAAAAACACCACCGCACCTTCATGAAAGGCTTTCAGCAGCAGATTTTGCTTTTCGATTAATCCCATGCTCACCGGTACAATATAAAATAATTTCCTTTTTAAAGAAGGCTCATCCAACTGATACTCTTGTTTATAGCCTCGTGTCACTAGAGAATGAATCATCCACTCCCCATCCATGTCGGATTTACCTTCAATGAGTAAACCACCCAAACCGCCATATTTTTGCACCTCATTGAGGCCTCCTTCCTGTTCGGTACGCCACTCACGAAGAGCAAGCAGATGAAGCAAATGCTGATACACTGGCTGCCGAGAAGCAGTGACCATAGGATGGACTGAATATAAAGGTTGACTCTCTTTTTTGAATAAATCATCAAAAGCATCTCGCCGCTCTTTGGGTACCAGAGGAAAGGCGATTTGGTAAGCTATAGGGCCAATCAAATCAGCTATCGACTGCTCGCTCCCTTCTTTTAGCTGAACCAGAGCCAATAAAGCCATAGCCTCCAATTCACGCGGGGAAATAAGAATCTCCGTGGTCGAACAATGGCAAATAAAACGGTACAGTTTTAACAGATAAGTACAAATGAATTCAATGTCTTCACCAGCAATCTGAGTTTGCTTGCTAAAAATCGGGGTAATAATTTTTTCTTTAATTACCGTTAAAGGAAGAGGATTAAAAATACGGGCATTTCCGTGGCGATGAATAAATGACGGGATTTTACGCTCGTCACTATAGCTCAACGGATTACCAGCAAAAACAACTCGATGTTCGGCACTAAGCATTCTTACAACACCATTAACCAAGATGCTGGGAGGATTATGAAATAAAGTTTCGAATTCACTCCATTCGCGAGGACTTAAATTGGCCTCATCCAAAAAGAGAATCTTCCTCCCGGGTCCGCTCAACAGCGCCCAGGCTTCCATTTGCTCGACTCCTGAAAACAATGCATCGCCTTCTTGACACAGCTCCCTTTCCACAAAAGTTGATTTACCAACCCCCGAAAGTCCGGTAATGAAAACATAGGGCTGGTGGGCCAATACACCATTCACTATTTGTAGGCGACGTTGTGTAAATTCTTGCGCTGAAACGGATTCATCCAGCGCGTTTAGCAATGAATCATGTGGCAATTTTTGCAGCCCTTGCCAACTCTCATTACTGGATATATTCGGATGATGGGCAATAAATGCTTGCCGGGCACGAAGCCTTGCTAAAGGCTCATGCAAAAATGCCTCCAGTTCTTCAGAGCCTTGGTCAAGACAGTGTAATTTTTCTTCACGGCTGACATTATGTGCGTAAAGACAAGAAGCATAAGCAAAGGGTTCAACGCTTGGCGTCACTAAAATCAAGCGACTCGTTACAGTAGCATCCTGCTGCCGTTTAAGAATCAATGGTGCAAGTGCTGCGCCTAACTCCGCAGAAAAAGTACCTTTAAGAATAATATTTTGCTGCATCTTAAGAGCAGTCAATAATGCCCCATCGAATTGTTTTAATTCAAACGTCAACTCGCCACTATTAAAACGAGCATCCATACGTGTCAGTAAATCATGGGGTTTGCATTCAGAAATATCAATCAGTTGCCAGGTAGAGGCGACACTTAACTGAGCCACGGTAGTATCTACATCGGTACTGATGATAATTTGGGTAAGATGTTTAGAATCCCCTTTCCAAGGAGCCAGATCAATTACTTCATGTACTCTTCTATTTTCCTTATTTAACGGCTCTGGCAAAACAATTCCGAAGGCACAATAAGCGTTTAAGGTAACATTCTGCTCTAGGCATTTAGCAAGAACCATCGCAAAAACATCATCACTTAATTCCTGTGGCACATTGACATCAAGAATTCCTCCTCTTGCTTCTTCTATCAAACCTGGGCAGGGTTCAAGGCTCTGAGTATCATTATAAAGAGAACGATTAAAAAAATCAGAGAGGGTAGCGGGATTAAGAACCAGAGGTACTTCCGATGATAAACCTGAATGCACTGAAACAGCCCGGACTAACAAGGACCAATCATACCCCTCTCTATAACTCAAAGGAGTATTGGCAGGTATACCTATTAATTGCCCACTACGCCAAATGCCTCTTGTTCTTAATTGTTGCCAAAATCGTACAAAACGTTCGTCACTCCATAAACCATTGTGAATTTCAATCGGCAGATGCGTCCTTAATGCTTGAGTCAATTCACCTTCGATATAGGTTAATCCGGTGCGATTGAGCTGCCAGTGCCCTAATAAACGACGTTCCCAATCAGCACTATGATACAGATTGATAATCGTTTTAAGCGTAGGCATATTAGTTGCAGCTGAAATAGGTGGTAATTGCGGCACTTGCTCCTTTAGCCTCTCGCAAGATAATGGACTTTCTTCAACCACATCAAAACCTTGAGGTATATGAGAATGGGTAAGACCAATAAGAAAGAGATGTTCTGGAAGGAGAATACCATCTACTTGGGGGCTATGCGCATTCAATAAACTATCAAAACGCAACAGATCATCACTAGTGAAGCGCTCGTAGTTAATGATGAGTACCGCCCTATGCTGCTGATGGGAGCGTAAAAAATCATAGAGAGGCCCTCCTGGTCCTTTTCTCATCTCTCCTTTATCACCAGTACGGGCAATATAAGAGGCAGAGCAAATGAGCTCCTCTGGGTTATCGACATAAAACACCGCAACAGAAGTATGCGCACCATAAGTTTGTAAAGCATAACTTAAATGATCCACAGCAGCAGGAGATTGCAGGGTAATGAGTCGCTTTTTGGGACCATCAATCCTAAAGCACTGCTGACAATATTCATTCACTGTATTGATAAGTGTTTTTTTAGCCTCCCAGGTTCTAAGCTGTTGTTCATAATAAAGCGCCTCCATGGAGGGAGCACGCATGAGATCAACCAGAGCAGTTTTAAAATATTCATCCTCTGTTTTTGAAAAGAGCCCAAGGACATGGGGCATTAGTTTATGTCTTTGGAAAGGAGTGTACACTTCCAGGCTATGCTGCAGCATTTTAAAAAAATCAAAAGGATGTGCTCTGATAAATGCGATGACTAAATATTTCGTATATTCTTGCACCATTGGATCGTGGTTTATTAGTCCACAAGCCCAGGAAGGAACACCGAATACATCTCTGGATAATATACCGGACAGAGCTTCTTTCGTGAAACCATGGGGCATAGGGAGCTGATCCACTATCTCTCGATTATTGTTAGCTCGACAAAGGAATAACAGCCCACCGTCCCGAAGAAAAGCATTAGGATCGTGAATCAACGCGCCCAGAAAACAGAACTCTATAGCAATTAAATGGCCAATAGATGCCTCTATAGTATGAAACAAATGTTCGCTTTTAACTGACTTGACTCCATCAACATAATTGGGGTCATAGACAGCCCAATCACCGAGCGTATCACGGCGAACCGCTATAGCATGCCAGGGGTTATATAAAATACAATTTTGCCCCTCCTCCAAAATATTTAAGAGAGACTGGTAATTAGTCCCCAGATAATACTGGTTAAGATTAGAGGTGAAATAAAAATATTTTACAGCACTATATAATTCACCAAATAAGCGCTTTAATTCGGCGGACAGGGTCGACTCATCGCCATTCCAATTACCCACACTATCAATAAAGCGCGTCCAATCAGCCGATGACTTAGAAATAAAATAATGCGATAAAGCAAAACAAATCCCCTCAGGGATCAAAGAAATAAGAGCAGGATTTTCTTTTATCAGGGTAAGATACTGCAGCAGTTTTTCTTTAATCATGCTTTGATTTTTTGTTTTATTCGTTCCCTGAAATTTAAAAACTAACTCTTTAGGCTTAGGTATATATTCCCGATGTTGCAGAGGATTATGTGCAGGATCATTAGGTACCCGGATATTCGATGAGAGGGGTGTTGATACTATGTCAGAATCAGAACCAGTATTCATAAATGTAATAGGAGTTTTTGCGAAAAATTTCCTTAACTCATTATCCAAAATCAGATTTTGATACTCCGTCTTCGTTACCACAATGTTTTGTATGTTAGGTGCTGCTTTAAGAAGATTCTTTAAGAACTCAATACCAATTTGAGACATATTCAAATTAAGAACGCGAAGTAAGGGTAACTGATTTGGTTTAAGTTCAAGACTCTGCTTTAAATTCCACTCGCCTAAAATAAGTACTTTAAGATTAGGAGCGGCTTTTATTAACGTTTGCACCATATGTTTTGGATAAGAAATACAAGACAGTAAGGTCAAATGTTTTAGTGAGGGTAAACAGCCCTGCTCAAGAAACAGTTTATCTATCTTTAAATTACTTATGCTCAGCTTTTTAAGTGGTGCCGATTTAAGGGTTCGTGCAAACTCATCTTCTCTTATATGACCGTATCTCATAACTAATGATTGAAGCGACGGGGCTAAATAAAGAGGAGAATTTAAGGTGATTTGCTCAACCTGCAGACAATGAAGATTGGGGAATTGATGAAGAAATTTGTTAAAAAACTCCCCGTCGATCAAATTTCTACTATCAATTATTGATGCAGAAAAAAATATAATTTTTTGCACATTAGGATAAATACCAGTATCTGTAGCAGAACCATTACAAAGAAACTCTTTACTTAAATGAAGCTCTTTAAGCTGCGGAGCAGCCTTTAAAAAATGATTTAATTGTATATTACTAAGATTCTCGTAGGATAAATTAAGAGCCAAAAGATTCGATAATTCAGGCAGTATGGATTCTTCATTGAGCTGAGTACACCCTTTCAAAGAGAGTCTGTTGATTTGAGGCATCAGCTTAAGAAATCGTGTTAAAGAGCTCCAGGTAACCGCACTTGAACTTAAGTCTAAATCTTCAATTTTTGACACATTAGAATGGATACAATCAAAATCCAAAGTAATGTACTTGCATTCAGTGAGATGAAGAATTTTAATATTAGGTGCTGCTTCTAAAATAATTTGCAACTCACTATTTGTGCTATTTGCATCAAATGAAACATTGCTAAGTTCAGAAAGACATCCCTTTTTTAAAACCAAAGCACTGCCTTCTAATCGCGGTAAACGTAAAACTTTAAGTTTAGGGACTGCAGAAAGCAGTCTTTGCAAGTTATGAGGAGAGATGACACTATTAAGCAAAAAAAGCTTTTGTAATACGTTCAATTCACCTGGCTTCAAAAGCAGTTCGTCTTTAATTATCGAGGAATGAAGTGCGAAATGCTGCATATTAGGAGCTGCGCGAAGAAAATTCACTAAACCAGGACCATAGACTGTGCCTGATTGGCTATTTTTAAACGTAGCAACCTCTAATTGAGATAATTCACCTTGCTCGAAAAAACATTCTGCAAATAAATTTATACGGGAGATTGATATAAATTCGCGAAGAAGAGGCAGTTTTTTTAACCTGGCTTCGTCAAATTGAGCATTGGTAGTTAGAAATTTAATGTTAGAAAGTAAAAGCCCTTCTGGAGGATTATCCAGTATGTTATTAGTCTGTTCTCCAGGTAATTCCAGTGCATGAAATTGAGTGGTGTATTTTACGTCAGGCAAGGCCTTTCGCAAAAGTTCAAGCGCCTTCATCTGCTTAACATTATAAGCGGTATCAACAATGCAACTTAGCCTTGGCTCATCTTTACTAATGATGTCTGCCAACCAATGCAACTCATTTACAGCTGCTTGCCGATAGATATATTTAAAATCCAGCTGGCGAGGTAGATTAAAATTGTTTGCGAGCAAGCAATCTATTCGATGATAATCTAAAAGCAGTATTTTGTCAGAACCAATTTTTAATTTATTTTGCGCCTTAATCAAAATTTGTTCTTGAGGAACAGGTCTTATTTGGAGTTGCCCCATATCTAAAATATCCCATGTTTTTTCCAATGGTTTTATAGAGCCAGAACACCAAACATAAAGAGCAAAACCTTGTACCCTTAACGACTTAAGTAATGCGACTACTTCTATTCTCTGACGGACATCCCATTTTCGCCAATCTGTAAGGATCAGTTTCTTAGGGTGTTTCACTGTAGGAGAGGAGGATTCAATCCAGCATGCCTCACCATTAATCATTCTTGCGATATCCAGATTGCCAGTATAATTGTGTGAATAACTGACACTGCTTTGTTTTACTTCATAATAAAATTCTTTAGGTAAGGGCATAGGAATGTCTTGGGAACACAAAATGACCACATTGTAGCATATAAATAACCTAAATCCGTATTATGCACCGCTTGTATAATATTGCATCCAATATTGACCTCATATAAAATCGTTAATTCCAGCTATTGACAAATATCAAGCCAGTTTGTTATTTTAATTAATCACGAGACATAATTTAATCAATTTACTATCAGCATGAAGCAGAATCCCCCTAAAAAAAGCAATCAACTCGTTGCAGATACTGATGTAACTCTTTTGCTATGCTGTCATTTTTCCTCCATAAAAACTCGTACAGTGATTATTATTTTGCCCTCATTCCCCTAGAGCGGTCAGCTGTTGCCATATTCCGTACCCTCTAGGGAGGTAAAACGGATTACTGAGATGTCAACAGAACTTAAATATGAGGTTCAAAATGCGTTACCCAAAGAACAATTATTTCCCTTTTTTAATGTGGTTATTTCCATTATCTTTTTTTGCCTTTCAATTCATGCTGCGCTTGTGGCCTGGCTTAATGATGCAGGAAATCATGACCCAATTCGCCATTGATGCCGGTAGTTTTGGGCTTCTTGCTGCATTTTATTATTATGGGTATGCGGGAATGCAAATTCCCACGGCCTTACTACTTGATAAGTTTGGCGCCAGAAGTGTACTGTTTGCCTTTGCTCTCCTGTGTGGCATCGGAGCTCTCCTCTTTAGTTACACCAATAATTTCTATTTGGCCCTATTAAGCCGATTGATGATAGGGGCTGGTTCAGCAGTCGGATTTCTTGGTGTCTCAAAAGTAGTCTCAGAATGGTTCCATAGTGCGCATTACGCCAGAATGATCGGTTTTTCCTTTAGTATCGGACTCTTAGGTGCGATATATGGCGGGAAACCGTTAACTCGATGGATCCAGAGTTATGATGGAGCGCAAGTGGGATTTGCCCTGGCGTTTATCGCCATGACTATAGGCCTGTGTTGTTATTTGGTGATTCGTCAACCGAAAATAGTTGGACAAAAACAAGAAAATAAAATCACATTCTCTCAGCTGTCCACTCTATTTTCATCAGGTATTATCTGGACTCTGGCCTTCGCTAACTTATTAATGGTAGGTGCTTTGGAAGGATTTGCCGATGTATGGGGAGTCCCCTATTTAACAACTGCTTATGGTTTTGATAAAGCAGAAGCTGCATCACTGGTCTCCTGTATCTTTATCGGCATGCTCTTTGGTGGACCAATACTAGCCCTGCTGAGTAAAAGAGCAGGTAATTACGGAGTTATTGGTGCTTGCGGAGCAGGTCTGGCCATTGCCTTTGCACTCCTTCTCTCTAATGTCTTTACCAGCAGTTGGTCATTGAGCATCCTCTTTTTTACCATAGGCATCATGTGTTGCTATCAGGTCATCGTCTTTGCGGCAGGTTCTGCTCTTGTTTCTCCTCAACAATTGGGGGTTACCGTAGCCTTCTTAAACTGTATCAATATGCTGGGAGGTTCTTTTTTCCACACTCTGATAGGAAAAATAATGGATTTATCCTGGAATGGTACATTAAACCAGGAAGGCATCAGGCAATACAGCCTCGAACATTTTCAGCATGCATTAGCACTAATACCTCTTTGCGCTTTAGCTGGGATGTTTCTTATAGTTATTATCCAATTTAAAGTAAAAAATAAGACAACGCTGAAACCAACACAACTGGATTCTCTGGCGTAAACATAAACCAACACTATACATCTTAACTCACCTTACGCATTTAAGGTGAGTTATCATCGAAACGATTTCATTCGATGATAAGGTATAAATCTCCAGACTTATTTGAGATCAAAAAGATTGCTTAGCAAGATGTCCTTTTTTTCGCGGAAGATCACTTTATGTTGAATGATTTTAACGTTACTATTCAAGATGAGAGTTTTTTTTGTTTTGATTTAAAGTTCGTACTTCCGCATCAAAACTTGGAACTCTCACCATTCTAAGTGATGTGTTGAATTAAATCGGAACTAATAAACATAAGGATATGTAATGAACGTTATTTCTAATACATTTTATTGTATTGCGTTTTATTTTCCATTATCAGCAATGGCAGAGGTAATTGTTGGCCCCGATGAAACTCGTACTACACCTATAGTACAATCATCAGGAGACATCACGCGCATTCTGGATAATGTTACAGTCGACACCTCGGGTACTAATAGTCACGCAATTTTAGCGACCAATGGCAGTATTAGTTTAGAAGGCACTAATATCAATGTTATTACCTCGAATACAACGAACAATTGGGCTTACGGAATTTATGCGTTAGCAAGTTCCGGGGCTTCAGTTTCTATAACTAGCAGCGGTGTTTCTCCAACCATTACCACATATGGTAATACATCATATGCTGTAATAGCATCTGGCCGAAATGCTAACGGATTAGAGTCTTTTAATTTTGATGGCATTAATCTTTATACTCATGGCCTGAGCTCTGCGGCAATCATGCTTAATAATGCCGTCGGTGTGATTAAAGACGCCTTTATTCAAACAACTGCCAGTCGTATTACTGGAACAATCATTGGGGCTTATGGAATGAACCCTCAAGAGAACTCTGTTCTTTATGCATCCAATGTTCGCATTGATAATACCGGGGATTATGGGACAGGTATTTTTACAACAGGAACACTGATAGCTGACCATCTTAATATCAAGACGGGTGGTTATTCTGCTTTCGGTTCGAATACGCAAACTACTGGCAACACGACTATTAATAACTCCGCCATCCAAACCTACGGTGAAGTTGGTCACGCGATTCGCCTTAGCGGTACTAGCTCAGAAATACCCTTATTTTCGGGGGAAGATCTCATATTAGAAACCCACGGCTATTCCGCCTCAGGAGTTGTTACCTTTAATAATTCACAAGCGGATATTAATAATGCTGCCATAAAAACGTTCAATAACGCGTCTTCAGGTTTATATGCTTATCAATCGAACTCAATTATTAATGCGTCGCAAGTGACTATCGAAACACAAGGAACAGGATCATATGGTGTGATCGCCAATTCAGGAGGAACAATAAACATCACTGACTCTAATATACTAACCAATGGCACCAATTCTGCTGGCCTTTATGTGGCAGGTTTAAATCTAGATCCTATTTTAACTACAGCAACGGCTGTGAACACTGTAATTGAAACATTAGGCTCCGAATCTGCTGCGCTGACTATATTTAAAGGAGGAACGCTAAACATTCATAATGTTCGCGCGATGGCATCTGGATCTCTTTCTCCAGGACTAGCTATAGGCTCCGATTCTGATTTTGCTAATATTGTTTTTGCAACTAACAGTAGTATCATTAGTAAACATGATGCAGGAGTTCGAATCACAGGTGGGATTAGCCAAATTAATTTAGACTCCACTTTCGTTCAGGGCGCTTCTTACTGGTTGAATGTTGGAATTACTGCCGTTCCTTCCTCCTTAATTTTAGAGCAGCCAGGTGACGACGAAGGAGTCGGAGCTTCTCTTTTTTTAGCAACTGAAACGCCGCAAAAAGAGGACAATAACCCACTCGTTGCTCCAACACCAATTACAACCAATATTTTTGCCAGTAACACAACACTTATTGGTGGTGCATTTACTTCCGAAGGCGCTCTATCAAATGTAGAACTAAGTAATGGTTCCACCTGGAGTATGACCGCGTCCTCGAATTTGACAAGATTAGTTAACACAGCAAGTTCAATTATTTTCTCTGCGCCACTTAATAATCTTTATAAGACTTTAACAGTAAATAATTATGCAGGAGGAAATAGCTTTATCCAACTTAACACATTCTTACAAGCGGATGATTCTCCTACGGATAAATTAGTCATTGACGGAGGCAGTGCTACTGGATCAACTGGGCTTGCCATCAACAATCATGGAGGTTTAGGAGCATTGACCCAAGGCAAGGGAATTTTACTAGTAGATGCAATTAATAACGGTACAACAGCTAACGATGCGTTTTTCTTATCACATGAGGTCATTGCCGGCCCGTATGAATACACCCTGCATCGTGGCGACACAGATGAAAATTGGTATCTAGTATCAATGCAGGAACCTGAGCCTCCAACTCCAACTCCAACTCCACCCCCAAATCCTAAACCTGATTACCGCCGAGAAGTCTCCCTAAATTCAGCAATTCATTCTATGGCCCTAAGTTATAGTCGTGCAATATTAGGAACGTTCCACCAACGCGTGGGAGCTGAAGAGCTGGATAGAAAGGTCAATAATGTGGCTAGGATTGTAGATGGAAGTTGGCTGCGAATAGTTAATCATCATAATACCATCAAAAATAACGGTATTTTTGATGAGGGGCCTAATTTTAAAAACCATTTAACAGCTTTGCAGCTGGGTGTAGATTTACTTCAACGAGAAAACGGAGCGGGACATCGTGATTTTGCTGGTTTATCGGGAACCGCAGGTAAAAATAAGGGGGATGTAGAACATTACACGGGACTTTATGCCGGACAGGTTACCTTTGATGCATACGGTATCGGAGCTTATTGGACCCATTTAGGCCCAAATGATTGGTATATTGATGCTGTTTTCCAATCCAATCACTATAAACCTAAATCGAATTCAGGAAGGGCCTTATTAAATTCTTCCAGTATCAAGAATTATGGTGGTTCCTTAGAGGGGGGCTATCCTTTTAAAATCAACCCTCGTTTAAATATTGAACCTCAAGCTCAAATTATCTATCAACAACTTTCAGGTACGAAAGCAAATGATATCGCGGCGAACATCCATTTGGATCGTACTAATTCCTTGGTGGGCCGTCTAGGGACTCGTTTCGCATGGGATTGGTTATTTAATAATTCAGAAAACATGCAATCTCCCAAATTACGTACCTGGCTAACCACAAGTGTGTGGCACGAAGGTAAAGGAAAATCTACCACAACCTTTTCTTCGGCTGACGGGTTGGTGCCTTTTACTTCAACATTGGCCGGCACTTGGTTCGAAGCGGACTTAGGTATTACGGCACAAGTCAATGATCGAGTCGCGCTGTACGGTACCTTAGCCCATGAAACCTATTTGAATGGTCGGGGGAAGGCTTATGATGCTATAGTCGGCGTTCGAGTTAGTTTGTAACTAAAGCTACGAAACATGGGTGACCTTAGAGCATATCCGAAAATCGGAAACATAGATTGAACCAGGATTGTGTGGATTATATTTGACCACTTAGGTCACCAGAACACGCTCTAAGACTAGGTACATCAGAGCAATTCATAAAAAATGAATTCCATATGCCTTGCAAGACAACCCTATCTACTGGAGACTCAATGCCTCCAGTATTCTTTCCTTATTTCTGTCTATCTAGCCAGGATGAAGTCGATGAATCATGACATAGATAAAAGTCAATTTAATCCATACTTCAGCAGGTTCTTCATAATGTTCATAATCTTGCTCACCCTCATTCAAATGGGCTTGATTGATCACATTACATACAACAATACAGAGATGTAGGCAAGATTTCTTAACTTCCTCAAAATAAACAGCTCAGTTTTAGATATTATAAAGCCCTCTCTGGACATTGAGGGTGAGTTTATTGAGTTCGTAACACCAGGCGATAAACTAACATAAGCAGCTAATTTTTTAGACATACCGGGCAGCATCATTAATATCAGATGATTGTAAAATCACCCGACTTTGTAACATTTAAAATAAAAATAATTCTGTCTTGTACCGTTCCTTGAGGCACATCAATAACCTGATAGCCACAAGCCTGATAACCCTCTTTTACAGCATGATAGGTTTCTATCGCTTCCTGAAAATCCTGCTTTCGTTCAGTATCATGACAATATATCTCTTGCCAGGGAGGAAAAACGAAGGCGACAGGATTATATCGATATTGGCTTGCTTGTTTCAGCACGTCAGAAGTAACCCCACCACAAAAACGATTGGTGTAACTGTATAAATCAGGTATTCCTCGATCAAAAAATACAGTATCCTCAACAGACAGCATTCGATTAAAATCATTGATGGAGTCATGTAACATTAAATCAGTGTAAGTTACCCTGTCACCGTTATGTGTTGCATTACCCCCGGTGGCATTTTGTCTGCGAATAATAGCTCGTGCTACCTCCGCAACAACCAGATGCCCTTGGCGTTCAAGCTCATCCAATACCGTAGTTTTTCCGGCTCCAGGTCCACCTGTAAATAAGAAATAATTTGTTTTTTGAATAGTCATGGGGTTTGATTAGCCTGTTCTATATCATTGCCAGCAATTTGCGCAATATTAAGTTCAATATTTCTGGAAATAACATCAAGGTTTAATCCATTATCACAAATCTTGAATGGCTCCTCTAGCTCTTCAGAAAGAATTTCCAGACCCAGCAAAACATAGACGATCATCAACATCATCGGAATAATTAAAAAACCAAAATTTTCGACCCAGCCAAAAGGAAACATTAAAGAATAAAACAATAATGCCTGCTTCACAAAAAAGGCAAACGCAGGAGGTATTCGAGTATTTGCTATACGCTCACAGCCCCCAGAACTATCAATCAACACCGCCAGATGATTCTCAAGCAAGGCGCATTGTTGTACTCGATCCCGACTTCCATCACGAAATGAATTAATAATTTGATACATGCGTTGCGCCACCAGCACTACTGGTTGCTGCGCTTTATAATCAGTAATACCCAATGAATCTAATTCTTCTTTTAGCAAACGTTGATCTTTACGTAAATTCGCTTTAATGATAATGGGTAACTTTTCCAGTAATTGACAAAAATCCGGATGGTGCCTCAGGCCGAAATAAGCATCAAATTTCATTCCCAGGTTGCGGCAATTATTTACGATTGCTCCCCAAAGCGTACGCCCTTCCCACCAGCGATTATAACTGCTGTTTACCCTGAAACTGATAATAATAGTTAAAATAAAACTGAAAATAAGATGAAATTGACCAAGACTATAACCTGATGCATTTTGAAAGAAGGTACCTATTACGATGGCATATAGAGTTAATACCAACATTATTGGCATTAATTTCTTAAACACTTTTTCTTTATAAAATAAAAACAAATGAGGAACCCATGTTAAAAGAATATGGGATTTTTTAGCCATAAGCTCTCCAAAATAAATGAATAGGTTTTAGGTTCTATGAACCACATCTCTAACTGACTATTGAAAAAAGAGTAGATACTGCAAGATAAACGTTCATTAAAGGCAGTATCTACAACATTACATGTTAACAGTCCCTAATAAAATCCATTATCTGGGAGATATGTTGAATAATCAAATGATAGTTTAAAGAGAACATATCAGGGTACGGTACCTGAAAAACAGGTACCGTATAAAGAACTCAGAGATTAATCATCTTGATGGCAGGCTTTAAATTTAGCGGCAACTTTCTCTTCCAGCTTTGTCATCATATCTTGAAGAGTCGTTTTTTGTGCTGGAGTCAGCAGACCATAAATCTGAACTTTAGTCATCACTTTTGCTTTAATCATAGCTCCAATTAATGTTACTTTCTGATTGACTAAATCATCCAGTGCCGCTTGATCCACAGTAGGTGCATTCATTTGCTCATTAATTTTAGTATCCAGAGCATTCATTTTGTCACCTAAATCTTTCATGGTCGCTTTTTGTTGTTCCATAATCGGTTTAAGCTTGGCTTGTTGCGCATCATCAAGCTTTAATTCCTGCAACATCTTGTTTAATCCTTCCCCACAACCCCAAGAGTCAGAAAAAGCAGACTGGCTAAGCGCCAATGAAAAAGCACAAGCAACTATCCATAAAAATCTTTTATACATGATTTATTTCCTTATAAAGTTAAACTCGTAGATGATTATAGACCCTATTTTGGAAAATAGTAGGAAATTAAATCAACTGTTTGCGTATATTTGTGACTTTTGCTGTGCCACAGAAAGGTGTTCCATATCAGGCAACTGCTGTTGCACAAATTGCTTTAGAGCCAATAAAGGATGAGAAGCAAAAAAGCGATTGTGATCAGCTAATAATAAATCCAAAGAAAATGCCCAATCTCTTGCCATCTCTTGTGTTTTAGAAGACATCAGCGAGACCAATGGTAAATTTTCTTTTTTTGCATATGAAAGAATTTCTTCCACCGCTGCGTTATTTTTTTGTGAAAAAGCGATATCAAGCGCAGTCTCACCCTTAGAGTTTTTATGATACAAATTAGCCTTGTTCTCTAATAGCAAGCGAAACAACTCCCTGTTTTTTCGAGTTGCAGGAGAAAGACATGAGACAAGTAAGGGGGTGTATTGTTGCTCCGGCTCAACCTGGTTCACATCGAGATGATTAGAGTGCAAGAGTAACTTCACAACAGGCAGGAAGCTACTTTGGCATGCCATATAAAATGGGGTAACTCCATCCTTACTTTTTTTATTTATCTCAATCTCAGGATGCTCTACTAATAGCTTAACTGCTCCCATCACTCCATGTTGGCATGCAATAAAAAGCGGTGTATCTCCATTTTTTTTCTCTGCCTTGTTTGCCTCAATACCTGGACAAGCTAATAAGAGCTTAACCACATCAACAAACCCATTGTGGCATGCGATAAACAGTGGGGTCTCTCCATCCTCATCTGCTTCATTTACCTTAATGCCGGGATAAGCCAATAAGAGTTTTACCACCGCAACATGACCATTTGCACATGCAACTAAAAGAGGAGTGGTCTTATTATTGTTTGCTTTATTTACATCAATAGTGGGATGAGTTAATAATAATCTAATCAACCTGACATCTCCTTTTGCACATGCAGTGCTAAGTAATGTCTCTCCATGTTCCCCAGCTTTATTTACCTCGATATTCGAATGTTCCAAAAAGAGTTTAACCATCTCACTATTACCATCCTGACATGCAAGACGGAACAACTTGTCGTTATCTCGCCCTTCTGTTATCCAAACAGGAGAATGCTCTAATAATAACTTAATAGCCTTACTGTCTCTTCTTTGGCAAGAGATATAAAGAGGAGTACTCCCATGTTTATTAACTTCATCTACCTTAATGTCGGGATGAGCTATTAATAATTGAATCGCCTTTAAATTTTCTTTTTTACATGCGATATGAAGCGGGGTATCTCCATATACTGTATCTGCTTTATTGACTTGAATAGCAGAACGCCCTAATAATAGCGTCATCGTCTCAATGTCTCCTTTCTGACAGGCAACATTAAGCGGAGCGATCCCATGCTCATTGGCCTTATTTAGATCGATGTCAGGACGAGCTGCTAATAATTTAATGATCTCAATATGCTCTTTTTGGCAAGCGATATAAAATGGGGAAACACCACAGTACGCGGTATCATTAACCTTGAGCTCAGGATAAGCTGATAATAACTGCACCAATTCAACTACCCCATTTTGGCAGGCGATATAAAGTGGAGAGACTCCGTGTTTATTTACCTTATTTATGTCAATACCGGGATAGCCCAATAAGAGCTTAGTCACTCCAACATGCCCTTGCTCACATGCAAGCAGAAGCAATGTGCTGCCATCAAGGGATGTCTGATTAATATTGACAGATGGAGCCATCAATAATCGTTCGACGGCCTGAACATGCCCATTTTGGCAGGCAATACGCAATAAGCTACCGTTTTTTAGGTTGATGCCTGGGTGATCTAATAAGCGTCTAACCGCTTCAACACGCCGATTGTTGTGAGCGATAAGAAGCGGGGAATACCCCTCTTTATCCACCTTGTTAACGTCAATACCCGGACTATTAAGCAGTAAATCGACAATATTCATATTCCCATTTTCAATTGCAATCATCAAGGGTGCAAAGGCATGAACCGCGCCAGACTTATTAACGTCAAGATCTTTGATTTTAAGAAGAAAAGCAACGTATTCTTCATTTTCCTTGTGCACAGCAGAGGCAAGCAGGCCATGCCCATAGCCTGTAACCAGATTGTTAATCAAGAAGCCTGAATCGTTAAACTGACATAACAAATCCTTTAAATTCTCAGTATGTTCATTAAATAGATATTTAATGCATTTGCTTTTCCTGGGCTGGCATGCAACAAAATCAATAGTATCTAATTCGAATTTAGTAAAGAATTTTCTGATAAGCCGTGGTTCTTTGCTGAGAAAATGTTCAAATATAACTCTTTTGTTCTTATCCGTGAACACTGCATCGAGAAGCGTTAGGTTATTAAACTCAGGCAGTGGGAGCCAGCGATAATGAAGTAACTCTTCAAACTTAAAGAATACCCCTAGAAACGACTCAGTAAACCGGTTTAATAAACCGCTTGCTTTGTTGATCAATCCCTCTTTTTTACTTAATACTTGCGTGGCCGATAAAAACTGGGGCTGTTGTGGTGACGCTGGCAGTGGTAGCGATAATATTCGTGAGGGTATGGGCTGCGGAATGCCCTTTATTACTGCCAGGGCTGACTGCTTGTTCTTCTTCTTTTTCGCAATAGAAGGCAATTTTTGCGCGCCTTTATTATTCTCATTCTTATTGTCACAAGCCTTATTAGATATCTGCAGTGTTATTTTGGTTTCAGGTTGGGACTTGTTAGGCTCGGCTTTATTGGGATGACTCTCTAGATCTACGCTTGGGTTCAGTATCTTGCCTTGAGAAGAACGATACCTTGCTTGATACTCCGCAAAGCTTAATGGGAGAGTTGCCTTTAATCGTTGATTAAATACCTCTTCTGCCATTTGATGTTTGCCTTGAGCCAAGAGGCCATCCACTTGCTTTTTCCAATCGTCTACTGTGGTTTTAACCGACTGCTGCACTGTTTTGGTGGCTTGCGGTGTTTTTTGATTCGCCTGGTCAATGATTTTTTTAATTGGAGCAAGAAGATGCGGCAAGTCATTGACTTTATCTTCCACAACAATCAAGGCTTTTTGCGTCCGGGTAAATGCAGTTAAGACGCCATTGAAGTCTGGTGCATAGGCAGGACGGGCCTCACCAGATTTCGCTCGATTCACATTCACTTTTTCAGATGCTTGCCCCAATAAGGTATTCGCTTGTTTAAAATACGCCCGGTCAAACAACTGATAACCAATAACACAAGGAGACTCCATGCCCTTAACCTGCTTCGGAGTC
>NZ_CALMPD010000297.1 GCF_937871865.1 uncultured Legionella sp. | reverse complement strand
GCATAGCGAAGGATCTCCTGAATCCAGGGAGATCCTTCGTCGTTAGCTCCTCAAGATGACGGCTAAATCCTTAACTTAATGGCGCTCCCCCCCGGCGTGGGGCATTTTGTGATTATTCTTTTGCATGTTATTCTGGAGAGTTAAGGAGGAATCATCGCTGCCCCACTGGGATGATGTTAAGACTGATATAGCATAAGGACATGCAGATGAAGAGGATTCATTTAAAAAGAGCGGCTCTTACCGCAGCAATCGGATTATTATTAAGTGCACCGGGCCATGCTGGAGGACCTTTATGGGAGTATTCAGCGCCGAGCCCTGTGCGTGTGACCGTATCGGCAGGCAGCACAGAGACTGTCCAGTACACGGTGACCAACGTCTCCCGTAGGTCAAAAAATCTGGAGTTACGAGAGACCGCTGGTTTGAGTGCTTCGCCCTGTTATCTGGCCACGAAGGGCAGTGAGTGTACTCTGACTGTGACCATCAATGGCAGTGCCGTTCCTGCGGGCGGGATTCAGGAAGGTCCAATTCTTTGTGAGCAAGATAATCCGAGTCAGTGTTACCATCCCTCAAAGAATTAAACATTGTGAAAAGCAATAGTCCTATAACCGCGATTAGCGCCAGCCCCTCCTCGTTTGGTTTTCTTTTTGGCGGTACCACCCAGGTTGTGACGCTTACGAATAATGGTTCGGTTGACGCCTATAACATCCAGGTTCTTACCCCCCCAGGGTTAGGTGTCGGCGTGAGCAACAATTGCCCTGCATCATTACCTTATACGGCCCCCAATAATACCTGCCAACTGAGCTTTACTTCCGGAAGCACGACAGGCACAACCAAGGCCATGATTGCTGGAAGCAACACCAATACACTGATTGAAGGTATTTCGGTGGACCCTGAATTGGCTCCTCTTGCAATAACCGGAGGAGAGTCGATGACCTTGTTTTCTAATGACGTCGGTGCAGTGGGCAGGATGGCTATAAAAAACAACTCAGCCACTGTGACCGCAACCAACATCACCGCTAATTTAGCACCAACCGCTTTAAATGAACGCATTATTCCAAATGCGAGTAATTGTACTTCAGTAGCTCCTGGAGCAAGCTGTATTTTGCGCTTTATTGTTACAAAAACGGCTGCTGTTGCAGGAGCTACTGATATCCCGGCAACCAGTTTTGCGATTTCGGGAAGCAATACAACGCAGGAAACGGGTACTTTAGTACTTGCCACGGTTACGACAGTACCTTCTGTGGGGTCGCCCTCACAAGGTGGCATAGTAGCGTGTACTGACTCGAGTCTGATGGACTTCTCAACGCTTTATCTAGTGACACCAAAGGCCGATACT
Organism: uncultured Legionella sp.; assembly: GCF_937871865.1. Lineage (GTDB taxonomy): Bacteria > Pseudomonadota > Gammaproteobacteria > Legionellales > Legionellaceae > Legionella. The sequence goes on along the minus strand of NZ_CALMPD010000297.1, from coordinate 19,710 downwards.
TCGCAGTCAGGCATTCAATGGGGACCTACAAACAAGTACGTAGGTGCAATAAACTCTTATGATGGTGCTAGCAACACGCAAATGATTGTGCAAGCAACACCCTCCGGAATGTCTGATATTGCAACACTGTGCTCGGCCTATCAAGATCATGAGGACGGTAGCTCATGCTACCCTTATGATAGTGGTGTGTGTTACGAGGATTGGTATGCACCCGCATACGGTGAATTGGAATGTATGTATAACAATCAAGACGTTATCGGCAATTTCACCAGCACCTACTATTGGAGCTCTACTGAGGTCGACGATTCCCGCGGATTGCTACTCGACTTCAAGGGTAGCAGCATCAACTTCGGGATTCCTGAGTTTAAGAACAAGCACTATCGGCTTCGTTGTGTTCGCGCGGTTACCAATTAATCAATTGCCAGGTCGTATAAACAGCTTGGTGTCACATTTAAATGTAGCTGGATATACGGAGTAAGTCAGGATACGTGTGCAAAGAGACACCTCACTTTCAAAAAGGTTACACCCCTTACTGCATATGGGTTGTAACCTTTTCTCATAGAAATGATGTCGAGAGAAAAATGCCGTCAGTAATTTAAACAACTTTGACCTGAATGATACTATAAATATTTCTATGTGCTTACAATTAAATTATGGATTTGCTTAATTGCCGGCGATTCTCTTACCATATGGTCTTCATACTAGTTTGCCGAAGCTAAATAGCCAGGTTCTCCTTTAGCTTCTGGTAATTCCAACGCCTCACGTTCTCTTCCTAAATAACGTAACGGCTTGCCTGTCATCACGTGATTTTCAATCTGCTCCAAGCTGATGTTCTTGGTTTCTGGCATATAAATATAAGTATAAATTAAGCCCAGAAAACAAATAAAGGCATAAAAAGCAAAAGTATATTCAATGCCAAACATCTGTTGCAGCAGTGGGAAACTAAAAATAACGATGGTGTTAAAAGTCCAATTGCTCATTGCAGATAATCCCATTCCAGCACCACGAACATGAAGAGGAAAAATTTCTGCCATTGCGATATGAGGAATAGGTCCTACACTGATAGCAAATGAGAAAATATATACGGTTAAACAAAGCACCGATAAATAGGGCAACCACATCACCTGATTTAATGAAAACAGACATAAAGCGCCAAGACTGATACAGGTTCCAAAAAATCCAAACAACAATAATTTACGACGTCCAACTTTATCCACACATAAAATAGCAACTACAGTAACCAATAAATTCACCAACCCAATCCCCATAGTCGCCAAAATTTGTCCCGTAGTGCTATCAAGGCCCAAATTCTTAAAAATCTCTGGGGCAAAGCAGATGACTACATTAATTCCGCTTAGCTGTTGCAAACAGAATAAAATCGTTCCCAACATTAAAACAGGCAACAATGGCTTGCTAAATAATAACAGCCAGCTGCCTTTTTGCGGTTCATTAGCCAACGTTGTTTCTATATCCAATAACTCATGTTCAATGGCGTGTGTCTTGCGTAATCGTTTTAAGGATTTTACTGCCGCATTGCGGCGTCCAATACTGCATAACCATCGCGGAGACTCTGGCATGAATAAAATACCAATGCTTAAAATCAAGGCAGGAATTGCGCTTGAGGCAAACATCAGACGCCAGGCTTGCTGTTCAATAAGTAAATAATTCACCGAATAAGAACAAACAATACCAATAGTCATGGCTAATTGATAAATAGCGACCACTGCCCCTCGTGCTTCAATGGTTGCGGTTTCAGCCAGATACAAAGGAGTCAGCACAGAAGCCATACCAATCGCCAATCCCAGAATTAATCGAGACAATACCAAGATGATAATTGAATCGGCCAAGCCTGCACCCAAGGCACCAAAGAAAAAGAGGAGGCCGGCAAAAGACAGTAATGAACGCCGGCCAAATTGCTTAACGCCTTTGGTCGCCATAAACATACCGATAAGCATTGAGCCGAACAGCGCGCCAAAGGGCAATGCAGAAGCCATAATTCCAATATGAGTCGCCGTCAGATCAAAATGGCCTTTTACCAAATCCACGGAACCGGCGATAATCCCCTCATCATAACCAAACAAAAAACCAGCGACAGATCCTATTATCGCGACAATCCAAGCCATACCCTACTCCTTGATTCTATCCTTAAAAATTAATCCATCCATTGGCACCCATTCCTGGCGCATTACCACGTTTTTTTTACTCTACTTACTCATTCGCCAGAACATGGCAAATCGAGATATCCATATGACTCCTACCCCTTAGACCAGATTAAGCTCATTATTAACTGATGAGCTTAATTCAGTAATTAAAGCCCAATCCTTATTTTTAATCGCACTATCAGGGACTATCCAGGAACCGCCAACACAAGAAACATTGGGCAATGCCAAATACTCGTGATAATTTTTTTCATTAATGCCGCCTGTAGGACAAAATCGTGCATCAGGAAATGGGCCATAGATAGCGCGTAACAAGGGAATGCCTCCCATTACTGCAGCAGGAAACAATTTGAAATGGGTGTAACCGGTTTCAAGCCCTTGCATTAACTCGGAAATAGTAGCAATACCTGGAATTAACGGGATAGATGACTTCTGACCCGCCATTAATAGGGAACGCGTGTGACCTGGACTAATAGCAAATTTAGCACCCGCATCACTAACCTGTTGCAAATGCTCAGCCGTTATCACCGTGCCCGCACCAATCAAAGCATCTGGAAAAGTTTGAGTGAGTAATTCAAGAACCTCCAGAGCAATGGGCGTTCTCAAGGTGACTTCAAGTACCTGAACTCCTCCAGCAAATAAGGCCGTCGCGAGAGGTATTGCCTGTTCCAATTCATGAATCACAATCACCGGGACAACTTTAGCTGCTGAAAACACTTGGCTTGGCAGTATTTGCCAATCAGGAAACGACATCAAACTCTCCTATTAATGAATGCTTGAGGCTTACTGCTGCCCCTAAGATACCGGGCTGATCAGCTGTAATGAGATAGGTCGGAATTAGCGCATTAAATTCAGTAAACCGTCCTTTGGCTTCAAACTGAGCTCTAAACTCGCTGTGCTGAATCAAAGAAATTAAACGAGGCACAATACCGCCAGCAATATAGACACCACCGAAGGCCCCCATGGTTAATGCCAGATCACCGGCATAAGCCCCTAAACTGGAAAAGAATTGTTCCACCGCAGCTGTTGCAATGACGCATTGTTGCCTCACAGCCAAAGTAATTATTTCCGCAGCTTTTAACGGGGATTTGTTCAGTCCCTTATAAAGAGCAATTGCTTGATATAAGTTCTCTAGTCCTTGACCTGACAAAATACGCTCAATGGATACATGGGAATAACGCGCTTTAAGATAATTATAAATAAACCATTCCTGTTCTGTTCTTGCTCCCCAATCAACATGACCACCTTCACCAGCATAAGCACGAAATGTGTGTTGGGTCGGCACTAAATAAGCGACACCCAATCCCGTTCCAGCCCCAAGAACAACCTTGACTTGATTCGCTCCAACAGAACCTTCACCAATTTTAACCAGATGATGATGATTCAGAACCGGCAAGCACATGGCGAGGGCAGTAAAATCGTTCATAACCTTAAACTCGGCTAAACCCAGTCTTGTTTTCATGTCCTGAATTGAAAACTGCCAATGGCAATTCGTCATGGCAATCAAATCACCCATCACAGGACAAGCAATTGCTATCGCCACAGACGTTACATACTCTAATGAATGTTGCTTTTGATAAGTCAATAAAACTGATTCAAAACTACTGAATTCAGCACAAGGATAAATTTCAATTTTATCCATATGCAAATCAGCGAGATTAACACGGCTGAAGCGAGCAAAAGTGCCGCCAATATCAGCAACTATTGCATGGTGCTTTAAATCATAATGTGTCATAACGGTATTGTTTTCCCATAAACAAACTGCACGCGCCTTGTTCTGCTCCGGTAAACTGAGTTCTTAAACTCCCAAAAAGCTCGCGTCCCATTCCTTGCATGTATTCGTCTAAATCTGGTGTAGTTAGCGTTCGCTTAGCGAACTCTTCATCGGATACCAGCACCTGCAAAATCCCTCGTTCACCATCAATAACAATCAAATCTCCGGTTACTATTTTAGCCAACAGACCACCATCCATCGCTTCCGGTGTTACATGAATGGCCGCGGGAACTTTACCCGAAGCTCCAGACATACGACCATCAGTGATCAATGCCACCTTAAATCCTTTGTCCATGAGAACACCTAATTTGGGGGTCAATTGATGAAGTTCTGGCATCCCGCACGCCTTTGGACCTTGAAATCGCACGACAACAACACAATCTTTATCCAATGCGCCTGATTTAAACAGCTGTTCAAACTCTTCTTGACTGGAGCAAACAATCGCCGGAGCTTCAATAGCACTTTTCCCCTCTGCCAGCCCCGAAGTCTTAATTACTGCTCGCCCAATATTTCCGCTTAAAACCTGTAAGCCACCTTGAGATTTAAAAGGACTGGAGACTGAAGTTAAGACGTCTTTATCATTTGAGCTGAACGGGCCATCAACCCAAAACAGTTGATTATTATCCAGAACAGGTTGTTGTGTGTATTTATCCAAACCAAATCCCATCACCGTATTGACGTCTGGATGAACCAGACCAGCTTCCAATAAGGTCCTGATAAAGTAAGCCATTCCACCTGCTCGCTGAAAATGATTGATATCAGCAAGACCGTTAGGATAAATCCGGGTAATCAACGGCGTAACTGCTGATAACTGAGCAAAGTCATCCCAATTAACGGTATATCCCGCCATCGAGGCAATCGCTATCAGATGCATGGTATGGTTTGTAGAACCGCCCGAAGCCAATAACCCCACAATACCATTGACAATACTCTTGGCATCAATCATCTGACCAATAGGCATATAATTATTGGTTAAATCAGTGAGTGTTACTACTTGAGCTGCAGCAGCTTTGGTTAACTCATCTCGCATTAACGTATTGGGGTTGATAAAAGACGAGCCGGGCAATTGCAGCCCCATCAGTTCGATGATTAACTGATTAGAATTGGCCGTTCCATAAAAAGTGCAGGTTCCAGCAGAATGATAGGATGCAGCCTCAACCTCCAGCAATGCTTTTTTGTCTGTTTTCCCTTCAGCATATAACTGACGAATTCTGGCTTTTTCCAGATTAGATATGCCCGAAGGCATGGGTCCTGCTGGAACAAATACAAACGGTAAATGGCCAAAACTCAAAGCAGCCATCAGAAGACCTGGTACTATTTTATCGCAAATCCCTAATAACAGCCCTCCATCAAACATGTTATGCGATAAAGCAATTGCCACAGACAGGGCAATCACATCCCTGCTTAATAAACTCAATTCCATACCAGGTTGGCCTTGAGTAATACCATCGCACATGGCAGGAACTCCCCCAGCAAACTGAGCAACTCCACCAGATGCGCTAATTGCTTCTTTAATCAACTCAGGAAAAGAGACATAGGGTTGATGCGCAGACAGCATTTCATTGTAGGAAGAAATGATGGCGATATTTGCTTTACTCACGCCCCGTAAATTTACTTTATCTTGCTTCGTGCACGCAGCAAATCCATGAGCAAGATTTCCGCAATGTAAAAGGCTTCGTTGTGGTCCTTTTACCCGGGCTTTAGCAATATGCTCCAGATATAAACCTCGGCTTTTGGTACTGCGCTCGCAGATATTGGCAGTAACCTGAGTTACAACAGGATGCATATTTTTTCCTTATTACGGTGCATACATCACCTGTAGATTCGCATTTTTGTTATTTAAAAAAGCGCTAACAGGCATAACACAAGGATCTTGATGTGCCATTGCCTGGCTAAATGCTGAGCGTTTCTTTTGCCCGACTAAATGTAAAAAGATGATACGACTATCCAATAGTCTTTTCTTGGACAAAGAAATACGCTGATGGGGTGCCGTTTTAGGTTGTACCAAAAGAAGCGATTTAGCCTCATCATCCAATCCTGACTTAAGCTCTTCACTGCAAGGAAACAATGAGGCAGTGTGTCCATCTTCTCCCATACCCAAAAGAACCACATCAAAAGTAGGCAAAGAGGCAATTTGTGATTCAATTACCGACAACTGCTCTGATGACTCGGCATAGGTACTGTACAAGCCGATGAATGTTGCCTGCTTAGCATAATGTTGTAATAAAAAGGTCTTAACTAATCGTTCATTGCTGTCTGCATTGTTCACCGCAACGCAGCGCTCATCGGCTAAAGTAATCACGACTTTTTCCCAGGGCAAATCAGATTGCGCCAATAGCTTAAACAGCTCAACAGGAGTTTTTCCTCCGGAAACAACCAGATATGCCAGTCCCCTCAGAGCAATTGCCTCGCATAAAATATTTTTTATTTGATCCGCCAAATCACAATTTAATAAATTGGCATCACTGAAACTATATAGTTGCATTTTGTTCATCCCATATATGTGCTTGACCATTAAATAATTTCCGCACTTCATCAGGTCCCCAGGTGCCTGACGGATAGGTATGAAGTGGGGAGTTTTCTGCATCCCATGAATTTTTTATGCCATCTATCCATTGCCACGCCTGTTCAATTTCCTCTCGACTCACGAATAAATATTGATTGCCCTGCATTACCTCCAGCAATAAACGCTCATAAGCATCAGCGATTCTGGGACTATTAGATAAACGGTTAAAATTCAAATCCAGTTTGCTTTCTTGTACGGTGAGGTGTTCACCAAGCCCTGGAACTTTACTCAGAATCCGCAGTTCTAAACCTTCATCAGGCTGTAAACGAAGAACCAACCGATTGGGAGGAAATTCATTCTTAAAATGATGAAATATATTATGAAGTTGTTGCTTAAAATAAATAACCACTTCACTTCGTTTTTTCGCCAACCGTTTTCCTGTAAGTAAGTAAAAAGGCACCCCCGACCATCTCCTGCTATCAATGTACGCTTTAATGGCCACAAAGGTCTCCGTAACCGAATGCGCAACAGCTCCGTTTTCTTCTAAATATCCCGGGATTACCTTATTGTTGATAAAATTACTGGCGTATTGAGCACGAACGGTTTGCGCACACACATTGCCTTGATTGATAAGGCGTAACGATTGCAATACCTTTAATTTTTCATTGCGGATATGCTCTGCAGAAAGGCTTGACGGGGGCTCCATGGCTACTAATGATAAGATCTGTAACACGTGATTCTGTAACATATCACGCACTTGTCCTGATCTATCATAATAGTCCCATCGTCCCTCAACACCTATCTCTTCCGCTACCGTTATTTCAATCTTATCAATAACCTGATGGTCCCAGTTAGATAAAAACATGAAATTCGCAAACCGCAGAACCAATAGATTTAATACTGTTTCTTTACCGAGATAATGATCGATGCGATAAATTTGCTCCTCAGCAAAAAATTGAGCGACTTCATTATTAATTTTTTGCGAGGATTCAAGATTATGACCTATGGGTTTTTCTAAAACCACACGAGAGGGTTGCGAGGTTAATCCAATAAGAGAAAGCCCTTGGCACACTGAAGAGTACAATACCGGAGGAACTGCAAAATAGGAAATAACCGTTTTTTTAGCAGGCGCTACATAATGAATTAACTTCAGATATTCATCATGGAGGGTCAGCTCGAGAGAACAATAATTAAATTTAGTAATAAAGCGTGCCCATATCGACTCATCTATACTCTCAGTGAGTAAGTTCTGCACCCTGATTTTTATTAATTTCAGAAATTCGGGACACGTCAGATTCTCTCGATCGCAACCAATGATGCGCGCATCAATATGAAGAAGATTAAGCTCTTCAAGACGATACAATGCAGGGATTAATTTACGACAAGAGAGATCGCCCAACGCGCCAAACAAGATGAAATCACAAGGGGCGTTTGAAGCCGCCGTTTCGAGCATTTGTTATCCTAAACATTGACTCATTCTGCTGACGTTATCCATCAAGAGAGCTTCTCTCTTGCAAACTGTCCATGAATGAATACTTCCTTATTAAATTTTCATCGATTTTACATCACTGTATCCAAGCGTCAATCAAATTTAAAATTTTTCAAAACGAGAACCATACTCCGATGATTTATTTGCTTATTTCAAAATTGAACCCTCGACTCCAAAAGTATTACATTGCAAAAACTCATTATTATGCTATATCAAATAAATACGGATTTATTCAATTAGACCTAAAATAAGACAGGACACTGATTACCAAGGTCACTATCAGGAGCGAACAATGCTTAATAAACGATTCTCAGAACGGCTTAATAAGGAACTTGATAGTATTGGGGTACCCGAAGAGACTACAGAACGTATTGAGGTTCTATCAAAACTGATTAAAATTCCTAAATTTAAGGCAGAGGCATTATTAAGCGGCACTACAAGTCCTGATGCAGCTGTGTTAGCAATACTGGTGCAGGAACTTGAGGTAAATGCAGATTGGCTGCTTGGCAAAAGTGACTCAAAATCAGACGCGCACTAATTCTGAGCTCCTGATTATTTGTTGCTTCTTGCACGGCATTTTATGCACTATTGTAGATAGGGCCCTAGCAAAGTTTAAGCTTCGCAAGGGCCTTTTTTCATCATCTAACTGTCAGGGTGTGTTAACAACACACCCCAATGAACATGTCGAATTGTTTTATACCAGGATGAAATCAAGTTATTCCAATTAAAATACGAATAAAACTATCCGTGAAAACGATGACTTAAACTGATAGGTTTTGCATTTTTTTCAATGTATTCAATGATTTTTTTAGCAATATTCAGATTGGTCGTTTTTTCTATGCCTTCTAAACCTGGCGATGAATTTATTTCTAAAACTAGTGGTCCGTGGTTTGAACGAATCAGATCAACCCCTGCTACTTTTAACCCCATAGTTTTTGCAGCACTGACAGCAATAGCTCGTTCCTGTGGTGATAATTTTACTTTAGCGGCTTTCCCGCCTTGATGGACATTCGCACGAAATTCACCGTCTTTTGCTTGCCGTTTCATAGCGGCAACCACCTTATCACCAATAACAAAGCAACGGATGTCCGTTCCTCGTGACTCTTCAATAAATTCCTGGACTAATATATTGGCATGCATTTCTTTAAAAGCATTAATAATACTAACGGCAGATTGATGACTGTCAGCCAGAATAACCCCCTTGCCTTGAGTTCCTTCCAAAAGCTTAATGACTAATGGCGCCCCACCAACCATATGAATCAAATCTTCGGTATCATCTGGGGATTGTGCAAAACTGGTCAAGGGCATGGGAATCCCTTTTCGAGCCAACAATTGCAGCGAACGAAATTTATCTCTTGAACGTGCAATCGCGATAGATTCATTTACGGTATACATCCCCATCGTTTCGAAATGCCGTAAAACAGCTGTTCCATAATAAGTAGTAGAAGCCCCTATTCGTGGAATAACTGCATCGAAATGCTGTAATGCGGAACCACCGCGATAATGAACTTTAGGGTTAGAAGCAGCAACATTCATATAGCAATACAAAGGATTAATGATTTTAACCTCATGGCCAGCCGCTTCCCCTTCAGCTTTTAAGCGCTGGTGCGAATACAAATGTGGGTTGGTGGCTAATATTGCAATTTTCATGAATCTATAGTTCCTCAATTATTTTTATTTTATTTCTAATAGCCCGTTTGCACTTCTACTGTGTGAGCCCAAAGAGCAAAATGCAAACAGAGTTAATAAAGCCTAGTTTAAAAATTATGAATTCTCACCCTCGACTGAGCGAAAATGAGAATTAAAATTTTATAAGCTGTGAATTATAAGCGCGAACGTATGTGGCGCTGATGACCAATGCCTTTATTTATTATTTCGTTATGAGACTAATAATAAATAATCCTTGGCAAGCAAGTCAGCATGATGCGGTGTTGTAAAGAACGCATTTAACTCGCCTTGTGGATTAAATAACATAACAGCCCCACTATGCTGAACATCATAGATCTTAGGATCGTCATTCTCTTTGTTGACCACTTTCGCATAAGCAATGCCCATCTCTCTGGTCATGAGCTTAATGGAGTCTTCTTCGCCTCGTGCACCATAAAAAGTGCTATTAAATGATTTGACGTAATTACCTAATTTATCCAGACTGTCTCGCTCTGGATCAATTGATATCATTACAACCCGAGGCAGATTTTTCACCTTTTTCTCTTCAAGAATCCGATACATTTTACCCAGTTCTGCCATGGTAGTAGGACAGAGATAACCGCAGTTGGTAAAACCAAAAAAAACTAATGTCCATTGCCCCTGCAGGTTAATGTTTTCAAAGGTTTGTTGATCCGTACCAATCAAGCTGAATTGATTTATTGTTCGTGGATTTTCAAGATAAGTTCCATGAAATTGAGCTGCATCAATTTTTTTCTTGAAATGAAGGTGTTGTGATACAAAAATACCCGTAAATAAACTGGCTAGAGCCAACAAAATGGATACAGTCAAAGTAACGCCTTTTATTTTTACTCTCATTCTAACCCCTTACAGATAGTGATCTATCAATAAAAACACAAATAACAACATCAAATATACAATGGAAAATCTAAAGGTTTGCATTGCCACGACCGGTTTATCCGTCCGATACAATTTATGAGCCCAATACAAAAATCGTCCGCCAAGAATTAATGCCCCAATCACATAAATCAGCCCGCTCATTCCCACCACAAAGGGCAAAACACTGACGACCAATAATAGGATTGTATATAAATAAACATTCAATTTGGTGAATTGTATACCATGAGTCACTGGGAGCATAGGAATTTGAGCATGTTTATATTCTTCAAATCGATAAATAGCCAAAGCCCAAAAATGAGGGGGGGTCCACGTGAAAATGATTAATACCAATAATAACGCTTGCGGATCCAACTGATTGGTTACAGCAGTCCACCCCAATAACGGAGGAGCAGCGCCAGCCAATCCGCCTATAACGATGTTCTGCGAGGTAGCTCGCTTTAAATAGCCGGTATAGACGCCAGCATAACCAATCAAGGTCACAAAAGTAAGCATGGCCGTTAATTTATTAACCAATACAGTCAATACAGCTAAGCCCGAAACCCCAATAATGACGGCAAACCATAAGGCCTGAGCAACGCTAACCCGACCATGAGCTACAGGTCTTTTTTTGGTTCTGGCCATGATGGAATCAATATGCCGGTCCACTAAATGATTAATCGCCGCAGCACTACCCGCACAAAGGCCAACTCCGACTAAAGTAAAACCAACTAAAGATAAATCAATCCATCCAGGCGTTGCTAAATACATACCAACAACGACTGTTAACAGCATAAGCAAAACCACGCGAGGTTTGCACAATTCAATATAATCACGCCAATTCACAGATGGCTGTGTTACTAATTCAGCCGACATAATCAGCCCCCTTTCGTGTAAATTGCAGCATACTAAATACAGTAGCCAATAGTAATGCTGCTATCCCATTATGAGCCACTGCCACAGGAAGAGGCAGCAAATAAAGCACGTTCAAAATCCCTAAGGTAAATTGAAGCACTACAAATAAAATCAAAAGCAAAGCGCCGACCCTTAAAGCCAAGGAGCGCACTTTACCCAAAAGAAGCATTGAAAATATCAAGAGGTAGGCAGCAGTTACAACGGCGCCAATCCGATGAATGAACTGAATACTGACTCGAACCTCATTATCCAATAATCCACCTTGATAATTCGCTCCAACGGGTGAAAATAAATTAAACCCTTCCATAAAATGTAATTCAGGAAACCAAGTACCGTTACACATAGGAAATCCGATGCATGAGATGCCGGCATAGTTAGAACTAACCCATCCACCCAATGCTATTTGCAAGAAGACAATAAGCAGCCCCAAACGTAATCCCATACGCCATTGGCTCCAATGTTCTGGCTTAATGGCACTCATTTGCAAACGAAAGCGACATAGGAAAGCAAAAATAAGCATTCCGCCTAAAAGGTGTCCCATAACCACAACAGGTAAGAGTTTTAATGTGACTGTCCACATTCCCAGTGCCGCTTGAAAAAGAACAAGAACCATTAACGTCAATGGCAAATGCCAGGGTAACTGCTCCCCTTGATATTTTTTACGGAATACATTAATACCAATAAAAAAAATCAATAATCCTAATGCTCCTGCAGCATAACGATGGGCCATTTCAGTCCAGGCTTTTCGTGATTCAATTGGAATCAAGGGAAACTTGGTCTGAGCTTGCTGCAATCCGTCCTGTGCTGATGGAAGCACCATTTTACCATAACAACCTGGCCAATCAGGACAACCTAACCCTGCATCAGTTAAACGGGTATAAGCACCTAACATCACCACAAACAAGGCTAATAATACGGCAAGAGTAGCCGCCACTCGTATTGATTTATTCTGCATCACGTTAAGTACTCTTATGTTCTGTAGTGCTAAGTAGCAGTTTTAAATCCTTATATACATCATCAGGATTTCCTCCCGCTTGATAGCTAAGAATAAGGAAATTATCCGGGTTGGCTATAAAAATAGTTGCATTGGCGGGCAAACCACTCATCTTTGCCATATCAGCAGCAGGTAAAGTAATTACGTTGATGTCCTGTTCCTTTAGCAGGGGTTTTAATTCTTCTGCTAATAAGGATGAGTGCTCATCCAGAACCAACCATTCATCGACTTGATACAATTTACGTCCCAAAGCTAATCGAACTCGAGCCAACATATTTAATTGCTGGATGCAGTCTTTTTTACAACCACCAGGGCTTAAAAAAACTATTTTCCATTTGGATTGCTGATCAAATGAATTCAACGCAATCGGAGGCGAAAGCAACGTGCCTTTATTTATTTTGGACGTGCCCAACCATTCCGGGTGCTGATAAAACAAATAAGCTGTTATTCCAGGTGCCGCAAACATTATGGCTAATAACAACAAAACAGAATACTTAGAGGTTTGTTTCTTCATATTTTTTTCTTCAGATTCAACGCTACAAATATAATCAGGATAACCAATGCCATAGCAAACCATTGCAGAGCATAAGCCAAATGGCGCTGCGGAGGCATGGATACTATGGCCCATTCACGCACAAATCCATGTGCGTCTTGCTTGTCGAGGCGAATAATAAACGGATAGACCTTTTTTTGCAAAAGTTGGCTCAGCAATTTTACGTCTAAAATCTCAAGTATCGTAATTCCTCGTTCTTTTTCTTCAGTTCCAGGCCCTAAAACCCATTGATTTTTTCCTGGGAAATAGGTACTGCCTTTTATTTTAATCAGCCCTTGTGGCGTTTGAACTTCCGGCAAAGAACTCCTGGAATGTGTTCCTGGAATCCATCCTCTGTCCACCATGACAATACTGCCGTCAGTTAACTCAAAAGGAGAAAGCACATCGTAGCCGAACTGATGTTGGTGATGTTGATTATCCAACAAAAAAACCTTTGGCGAATAAGTTCCATTCACTATAATGCGTTGGTATTGCTTCGGCTTATCTTTCCCCTCATCCCAATCAATCGGGTCTTGCTTTGCCAAGGCTTCTTCTGCAGCGATCATATTCACTTTTTCATCCGAACGCTGAATCTGCCAAAACCCCAAGCGCACAAATAAAGCAATAAAGAGTGTTGCAAGAACAATCATTAACCAATTTGGGGTGAAACGAAAGTTAAAACAGGTTAAACTAGGCATAGTTTATCAATTGCTCAAAAAGTTGGCTAACTTCCGACTGAAGAAAGCAATTTCGGGAGTATAACAAATGATCACCAAAATCTTCATCCTCTTTGTCATGTTTATTATCGCAGGTTCATTAGCGAGCGGACTGTTTTTCCTGATAAAAGACTCTGGAAACACCACACGAACAGTAAAAGCGTTAACATTAAGGATAGGTATCTCATTCACTTTATTTATTTTTTTATTTATTGCCTTTCGCTTGGGATTAATTTCGCCGCACGGCCTTTGAAATAAAAAAAATATTCACCTGATGTGAAAATATTTAGAAAATAATGAGAACTGTGACTATACTTTTAACAACATGGACCCAAAGCGAGGGGAGCAATCATGATGATACTGCTGTTTTTGCTTTATTTCTTAATTGGCATCCAACTCCTGATTAAGCCGAACAGAAGCATTCCGCTACAGTTTTTATTGTGTTTAATTCTTACTCTCTGCAGTTTCAATTTTCATAGCCATCTGGTGCACTTATGAACATTCAAAAGAAAGTGCATATTTGGGGAAACAGTTTTGGACTGTTTGCCATTTGTAGTATTTTTATTTTTGCTTTTGTAGAGCAGATTATTAACCATTCCCTTCCCTGTCCTTTATGTATATTACAAAGAATCTGTTTTGCAGGCATAGGAATCTGCTTGATAATGAATTTACGTTTGGGATTTAAGCCAGCACATTATGGCTTAATGCTATTACAAGCGTTATTAGGCTTAGCCATCGCAGGAAAACAGCATCTTTTACATACGGCCCCTAATGATCCAGGCTATGGCAGTCCTTTTTTAGGATTGTATTTTTATACCTGGTCTGCCCTGATTTTCCTTATGATTGTTGGCTTTATAGCCGTTGCCATGGTATTGGAACGCGGGCTTGATCCTCAATACAAAACATCAAATAAAGGGATGATGATATTCATGGGCTTTTTTCTTTTCTTGATTCTTGCGAATGGAATCAGTACATTTCTAGAATGTGGCCCGTATATTTGTCCGGATAATCCCACTACCTATTATTTTTTTAAATAGGGAACATTGACCTTATCAGCCCAAAATACCTCTGTAGGTTTTGACATGAGAGGTCAACAGCCCCAATTTTTGCAGGAATTTAAGGAATTCATTATGCGTTTGTTATTAGTAAGTTTAATTATTTTTTGCAACAATATGTACGCAGATACCATTAATAACTACATGAATATCGCAAACAATATTCCGCAAATGGAAATCAAAGCGGACCCGCAGGCACAAGCCTGGGCCAGATCAGCCCGACACGTCCTCACTATAACCTGTGAAAGCATTGCGGAGACGTTAATTCAAGCAAATGAGACGGCTAAAAATCAAGGGAAGCCTATTTTTTGTCTGCCGCCGGGAAAACAATTAAATTCAATAACCATGAATGAACTGATTCAGCAGACCTATAAAGAAATTTCAAGTCAGCAAAGTGATAAAAATACCATGACCGTATCTCAAATAGCATTGTTAGGAGTGAGCAAACAATTCCCATGCCAGCGAAACCCAGCCGAAAAACAAATGGAACACGTTGCTTCATTACTGTCGCATTAACAAATATTCATAGGTGACTCATTGAGGCTACCTTGCCTCTCTCTCTAGCTCTCTCCCCTAGGGAGAGAGGACTGACGGACTGCGAAAGAGGGATTTTTAAGTTGCGTCATTGGTGAGCGCTACTAAAAGGGAATCAATAAATTTACTGACTAAACTCTTCAAAAGCTTCCAAGGCTTCTGCAGCATACATTAAAGACGGGCCGCCCCCCATGTACACAGCCATACCCAAAGTTTCCAGTAATTCTGCTCTTGTGGTTTGTAACTTAATTAATGTTTGGGCATGAAAGCCAATGCAACCAGGACATTGTTTGGCCACTGCGAGCGCCATAGCAATGAGTTCTTTGGTCTTTTTATCTAATACACCTTCTTTATTTGCGGCTTGAGACAAAGCGGCAAATCCTGCCATGAATTCAGGCATTTCTTTACGCATTTTGCCCAGCTGAGTGCTGATGTCTTTGGTAATATTGGAAAATTTATCCGACATTAGAGAAACTCCTTTTTATTTTTAAGTTATTGAACGCCACTAATTTACCGTACTATTTCAGAGAGCAAAAGGCTATTTATGAAATAAGCATTGATATATATAAAAAAAAATCAATTTATAATATCGCTTGATTTAATGTTTCTTTTGCTAAAGTAAGACGTCGCTCCACTTCGCCGAGCTCTGCACGCAATGCAAGAACAGCATCAACATTATTTGAATGGGACAAATGTTCCAGAGATTTCACCATGGCCTGTTGTTGTTGAGTTAACGTGTTGATATCTGTTTCCAGATTTTGAATCCATTGCTGGCGCGTGCTTAACATCTTAACGCCAAAAGAAGCAGGTTCAGCAGCTTTACTTTTCTTATTGTCTATCTGACATAAAGCAACCAGAACATTGATTTTTTGTTTAATTCGAGAAGCAAGAAAATGGGCGCTGCGCTCATTTTTTTGTTGGGACAAAGCAAGCATATCCGCTTTAATTTCTTTAACACAGCCAGCGCCAGTTAGCTCAAAACCCGTGCGAAATAAGCCCCGGGGTAAATTATGACTGGAAATGGCGGAACTGAGCTCGCTAATTTTCCATTCCAGCTCGGGCAAACGAGAATTCAATTCAGTCAATAGCTCATTAATGGAATTCATAATGTGATTTTTAATTGATGCCTTGTAATCATTTTAAACAGCTGTTTCCAAATTCATTTGTTTTCTTTGCAGCCAGGAACTCACAAATGGAGGAGCACACATTAACACTAAACCAATCAATAACGTGGCTTCATATCGAGCAGTACTGCCAACATCAATCCCTTCTGGAGGGATAAAGCTGACACCCAATGTAGTCAGAACACCAATTATCCCAATACCTGCGACAAACAACATACCAGCCATACCACCTGGAATTTTAAACGGACGGTGATGATCAGGCTGGCTTAAACGCAGTTTAATAGCCGCAATGAACATTATAAAGTACATCAACATATAAAGTTGAGCAGCCAAAGCAGTTAATAACCAATAAGAACCATTCACACTAGGCATAAAAAGAAATAATGCGGATAATATCGTTACGATTACTGCCTGGGTAATCAACATCACCACTGGCGCACCTTTAGCATTCGTACGTTGAAATGCTTCTGGTAAATTGCCATCTTCTGCTGCTACCAATAAGCCTTTAGTGGGTGCTATTATCCAATTACTTACTCCGCCAAGCCCTCCCAGAACGAGCATGACTGCTACTACAGGCATCATCCAGTACATGTTATACGTTAGAAAAAATGCTTCGAAGGCCTGCATAATCCCTGCAACCAAATTAATATCATTTCCTGGTAACACCACTGCAATAGCCAGAGACCCCAGTATCAAAGTACTCAAAATGATCCCGACCGAATAAATTAATGCCCGCGGAAAAGCATGCTGAGGATTCTTGACATCATTGGCATGTACTGTTGCGATTTCTATGCCACAAAAAGACATCATAATCGCGGTTAAAGAAACCCACATCGACTTATCCTCGAGCTGCGGTACAATGCTAGGAATGTCAAATTTTATCTGCAGGGGATTTCCTTGCATAATCCAGACAGCCCCCAAGCCAATAATTAAGGACATAGGCAATAATAACCCAGCCAGAGAACAAAAACTGCTGAACATCGCGGAGGATTTCATGCCTCGCAAATTAAGTAGGGTAGCCCCCCAGAAACAACAGACAATCACAGTCCAAAGGAAATAAGGGTTGCTGGTTAAAGCAGGATTAATCAAATAACCAATTGTTCCGGCAACAAAAGAGAGTAGAGTCGGATACCAGATAACATTTTCTATCCATTGCAACCATATCGCTAAAAAGCCGGTTTTTTTACCAAAAGCCTCTTTAACCCAAACGTAAATTCCTCCCTGTTTAGCCCAACCCGAGGCTAATTCTGCAGATACGAGTGCCGTAGGAATAAGGAAAAATAAAGCCCCTAAGATAAAGTAAAATATTAATTGGCTTCCAAACAGAGCCGTTGCAGGTAAATTTCGTATGCTGTCTACCGAGCCAACTGTAATCATAGTCAGGCTAAATATAGTAAGTGAGTGCTTTTTATTGCTCATTGCATTCCTTCATTGCAGTCTATTCGGAATCAAAAAACTTATTATATAAAAATAAGCTTAAGGAAACCTTAATAATCGCGTAAAAAATAAACAAATACCTTCATTCTATTGGAGTCCCTTTCAAATAGATATCCGAAACCATCGAACAGATATCGTTTTTTAAAGGAGGCTTTTTCAAACTCGGTGCCCATTTCAATACCAGGCTGTTCCATGGCCTGATAACTGATTTAAAAATCATCATATCAGTTTTTTTATTGAAACAGAATGTATCACAAGTGCAACTTATAATTACACTACGTTGCTCAAATATTTACTCCGCAAAAATAATAGACTCCATTTTGCATCAAATATCATGAGGTCACTTGCCTGTACCATAGGCGTTTAGCAGTAGGAGCAATAAAATGTATTAAATAAAAATCAATGATACACTACCCCTGCAGGTGTGTTTCATTTATATTATGAACAAAATTCACAATAGTAAGGAAGAAAGAATGGACTTTAATAAAAAAGGGGGGCGATCTGATATAGACAACGCGCCTTCTAATACGGCGTTTTTTTTGAGAAAACTGGTCTCTGGCTGCTTTGGTTTAGCCATAGCATTACCAGTATGTGCAGGCACGATGGGAGAGGTGGCTCCTAACCAACTCAACTGGACAGCAACCGGAAGCTTAGGTTACACCGTGTATGAAGACATGTATCGCGGAGATGGTGGCACAGCGATAGGACGACTGGCCCTGGGACGTGAGCTTTATCGCACCTCAGGCATGACATTGGGTTTGGAAGTTGGCGTACAAAATGGCAACACGATGCGTTATTTCCCTTCTCAATATATTGTTGATACCTTAGGTGGATTGCCAATTCGAACCACAGCAAAACCGATGCTTGATGTGCTGGCTACATTAACGACTGCATCCATGGGAACAACACCATTCTTTGGCGTACTCAAAGGAGGAGCAGCATACCGTCGTTGGCAATTTGATGATCGTAACAGCATTAACGATCTGTCCAAATTTGCTGGTGAGGTTCAGGCCGGCTTAGGTTATACCATCAGTGAAAAGACAAATTTGAGTCTGGTGTATCAAGGCATTTATGGCTCCAGCCCTGATTTTCATCTTAATGTCGCAGCAGAAACAGGTCATGTTGACAATATCCCTATGCAACATGGAGTTTTATTGAGTTTTACCGTTGCTTTATAATTTCAAGACAAGGATTTCTCATGAATCACAAACCGTTATTTGTTTCATTATTGCTCGCATCATTAAATAATTTCGGTTATGCCGCAAACCCCGCATCAACAGATTACGTCAATAAGAAGGTGCTAGAACTCCAACAACTACTCGAATCACAAATTGCAGGTCTACCTGGAGGGGTGGCTGCCGGTGGTACTATCGGGCAGATTCTTGCCAAAGCAAGTAATGCTAATTATGATACTCAGTGGATAAATCCACCTCCCACTTATACTGTAGGTCAAACATCTCAGGGAGGCGTTGTGTTTTGGGTAGATTCGACTGGTCAGCATGGCTTGGTTGCTGCCGCGGCTGATAATAGTGCGGGAATACGCTGGGGTACTACTGGAGCTGATCCACTGAAAACCCTTACCCTTGCAAGAGGAAATGAGCTTTTTTCTGGCAGCACGAATACTACCTTAATTATTGCCAGACAGGCTTCAGAAGATGATAGCGCTAACTCTGCGGCCCTGCTCTGCGCAAGCTATAATGCACAAAACTATGGCGATTGGTATTTGCCCTCACAGACTGAACTTAATTTATTATGGCAAAATAGCAATATAAACGGCGGACCCGTTGGCGGATTTAATGTTGGCAACTATTGGAGTTCTTTTGAAGATGCCACCCAACCCCTGACCGCTTGGTATCAAACGTTTGCCACTGGCCAACAGCTCAATGTCAATAAGGACACCCTGCTCAATGTACGTTGTATTCGGGCTTTTTAAC
>NZ_CALMPD010000296.1 GCF_937871865.1 uncultured Legionella sp. | reverse complement strand
ATGAGCTTTTTCAGAGCCATTGCTAATAATCAATTTATCGTGTGTTGGCTATAGTTGGTTTAGGTTCAGTAGAAAGTGGAATTGGCGTTGGTGACGATGTCAGTGTTGGAGTTGATATGGGCTCTAAAGAAGTTGCTTTTAGATTATCATCAGGCATGTTATAACACCTATTAAATTCAAATTCTTATTTTATGATTTAATCAGACCTCAACCTCCAGAAGATGCTTATGCGTTTTATCGTACTTACGTAGCAAATGCAGGTAGCGCTGTTATGGAGCCTATGTGTGGTTCTGGTCGATTTTTACTCCCGCTTCTCAAAGAACAATTTGATGTCTCTGGATTTGATGCCAGTGAATATATGTTGAGGCTAAGGCAAGGTTACAGCAGCTTAAGCCTGAGGTATGGCAAGGATTTGTTGAGCACTTGAATACACCACAACGATATAACCTGATCTTTATTCCCAGTGGCTCATTTGGACATCTTATTGATTTAGACTCTGTAAAAAAATCATTGAAGGTGCTTTATAATCATTTAAATGATGATGGAATTTTATTATTTGAAGCAGAAACCTCTAAAATAGTGCCTGACCAACTTGGTGTGTGGAGAGGGATGGTATACCATAAGCCTGATGGTAATCTTATTCTGGTAAACCGACTAACAACTTATAAAAACAATGTCTGTTATTCGATAGATAAATATGAGCTGGTAGAAAAAGGACAGATCATACAAACAGAAATTGAGAGTTTTAACGTTCGAATTTACAATGATCCTTTAGTTTAAATTAATATACTCAAAGATGTGGGCTTTAGAGGAGTTAAAACAATAAAGGCTTTTGATAACTCAGTTGCTCCTGATGAAGGAGACTCAAGCATTGTGTATGAATGTAAAAAATAAAATTATTAAATATATGACCTGCTAAGCCTGTTTTTGAAGGGGTATCTAACTACTGATAATTGCTGGGCAATGCATTTGACACATTACAGCTCCAATAAACCAGATAATAAACTTATTATTAGTTAAACCAATTGTGCCTCCAAATAAAATTCGTGATAATAAATAATGAGTACACAACTGATGAGCAACCGATGCTGAATATTCTAGACGATATTGATTTAACCTCCTTAAACACCTTGCACTTAAAATCAACAGCATCTCATTATGTTGTCTTAAATCAAGTCAAACAATTAGATGAACTAAGAGAGGCAATTGCGAATTTCCCCAAGTTCTTTATCTTGGGAGGAGGGAGTAATTTAATTATGCCCATCCGATACCATGGCTTAGTTATTCATAATGAGTTACGTGGTATCACAATGACTAAAGTTGGCCAAGAACAGATTGTTACTGCCATGGCCGGTGAGAATTGGGATTCCTTTGTGGCTTATTGCTGCTCTCATGGTGCTTTTGGGTTGGAAAACTTAAGTTTAATCCCAGGCACTGTGGGAGCTTCGCCAATTCAAAATATTGGTGCGTATGGAGTTGAGGTTAAAGATTTTATTAAAGAGGTTTTAGTATATGATCTGCAAACAGCAAAACTGGTTACCCTTAGCAACAGCGAATGTCAATTTAGTTATCGAAACAGTTTTTTAAAAAATAATTCGCGTTTTATAGTTATTAGCGTCAGTTTTGCTTTATTAACAGAGCCTGATCTTAATGCTAATTACGGTGATGTTGCACATAGACTTGCCTCTTTAACTAATCCCATGCCGTATGACTTGCGCACTATAATCATCAGTATTCGTCAAAGTAAATTACCTGACCCTAACGTGCTAGGTAATGCCGGTAGCTTTTTTCATAATCCCATCATCCCCCAAAAAATAGCACAGAAATTATGTATGCAATATCCGAATTTACCAGCGTTTCCCACAAATGATCCTGAGAAAATTAAAGTATCAGCAGGGTGGTTGATTGATAGTTTAGGTCTAAAAGGCTTAAGGCAAGGCAATGTCGGCATTTACCAGGAGCATGCATTGGTGATGGTAAATTATGGCGGCGCTTATCAAGCCGAGTTATTGGCGTTTGCCGAGCGGATTCAATCACAAATTAAAGAGCATTATGATATAGAACTTAATATTGAACCCATCATTTTAGATTGAAGAGAGCTACGTTTACCGCAAAAGAGGCCAACAAACGAAATAAATTTATGGGTAACATAATGAAACCAGAATATGAAGAAATTATTAGACGATTAAAGCAAAATGATGTTGAGCTCACAACCTTGTCCCTTCAACAGAAGGGTTTAACCTCTGAATAGTCTCAAGAATTTTTTAGAGCACTAGAAGGGAATACTATTGTCACTAAGTTACAATATCTAGGTAATAATTCGAGCGGCAATGCGGCTATAGCCTTAAGCACAATGTTGCAGAAGAATCAAACCATTGAGGAGCTTGAATTAGGTATCAATGAGTTAAATAATGAAGATATTCTTCATATCGTCAACGGCTTAAAACAAAACACCTCTGTTATTATTCTTGATCTGAATAGCAATCTATTCGATTCAGCTGGTCCTATTGCTGATTTGCTCGAACATAATAATTATATTCAAGAAATTGATCTTACCAACAGTAATATTAATAATGCTGGATTCACAGAAATTTATGAAGCATTGCAAAGAAACAAAAACTCATCACTAACGGCGTTTAATGTCTATTTTCCTCAAATACCTTGCATTGATGATTTTGATAATTTGTGTAGAGCAAATGGAAGTAGGTGTGAAAGTAGTGTAAGGCTATTTTAATCTTTTGTACTGTGGTTCGTTTGTGCAACAAAATGGAGATG
Organism: uncultured Legionella sp.; assembly: GCF_937871865.1. Lineage (GTDB taxonomy): Bacteria > Pseudomonadota > Gammaproteobacteria > Legionellales > Legionellaceae > Legionella. The sequence continues at coordinate 1,776 of NZ_CALMPD010000296.1, read as the reverse complement.
GTAGAGACTATGTTTTCCGTAAAGAATATAAAGAAATCAATAATACTTTCACGTGGGTATAATAAACCACAGAGCCTAAATTCTGGTTTATTATCACAATTAAAAAGCTAGATTCATTAACTCTTCTTTTGTAGAATAAGTACTTTAAATTGCTTCACTTAGATAAGGAGTTCTTTGTGCATAGAATCAATATCTTATTAATTTCTTCATGCTCTCTTGTTTTTTTTCCATGCATACAGGCAAACGCGGCAAATGACAAGTAGGAGGTGCGGGAAGTAATTTAACAATTGGTGGTGCTACAGGAGGAACATTGATTAATGTTTCGGGAACTGACGGAGAGCGTATTATTACAGGAGTTGCTGCTGGTATTTCGGCTAATGATGCAGTGAATTTGGCTCAGCTTAATGCCGCAATAGCAAATATATCTCCAGGAGTTGCTGTGTCTGCAAACAATGCCAGTAATTTATCTAATGCAGTTTCTAGTGGAGAAAATTCTTTAGCAAGTGGCTATGGCGCTCAAGCGCTTGGTACTCAATCTACTGCATTGGGTAATAAAGCGGTGGCAACTGGAGTCAATTCGGTGGCACTAGGTTATAATTCCGATGATCAAGGACGTAATAATGTTGTATCCATAGGTAGCCCAGGGAGTGAGCGTCAAATTACTAACGTTGCACCAGGAACACAGGGAACTGATGCCGTTAATTTAAATCAATTAAATCAGGCGACCAGAACAACACGAAACGAAGCTCGAAGCGGGATCGCATCCGCCTTGGCTTTTGCCTCCTTACCTCAGGCCTTTATTCCTGGAAAGTTTTTGATTTCCGGTGGTTATGGTAATTTTCAAGGAGAATCAGGGTTTTCCATGGGAGCATCTAAAGCATTTGCCGATGGGAATGCTATTGTAAAGCTAGGAGGGACGGTTTCAGGGAGAGGTGATGCTGGAGGAAGTGTTGGTCTTGGTTTCCATTTTTAATCATTGGGATGATGACATTGCTTCATTTGCTAGTAAAGTTAATCATTGCGATAACTGTTCTTAGTGTTCAAAACATATCCTATTCCAAAACAGAGTTTAAACCTTGTGTTTTGGATAGGAAGCTTTTATTCCAAGAATCCAATGCGGCAAAAAAACTGAGCAAAAAATTTCAATATATTCGTCAATCGATTGAACTTAAATATAGGGAAAAATATACTGAACTTGATACGGAGGTGCAAACTCTGAAAAAAAATACACCTTACTTAAAGCCACATGAAATTAATGCTCATTTAGATAAAATTAAGCATTATCAAAAGATGCTAGCAATCGAAATAGAAAATGTAAATAATCGATTAATACAGCTGGATATTCAGATTACGAATAGTTTTGCAGAGATTTCAACTCCGCCAATAAGAGCCATTCTGGAAGGGCAACAATGTTCCTTGTTAATTTCTAAAGAGACGTTGCTCAGTGTCGCTGATGAGAGCTTAGATATCACCCAAAAAGTCCTTGATTTAATGAATGAAAATACAAATAGCTAACTAAGATGGGCGCTTCGGAGTTTCCACCCTGATGGTTTCCAGACTACATAATTAAGGCATTTCAGTAATAAGGAGTTTATATTCAAAAGAGAGTGCAACGAACAGCATATATACATTCCAATGATTCAGAGCTTGAATCTGAATCAGCTTGCCGAGCAAGAACCTTCAAAAGCTCGTCAAGTTTTTCAGTTTCGAACAAAGATTATTTGTATTAGTTCCGATTTAATCTGACACCTCACTTGAAAAGGTGAGAGTTTCCGG
>NZ_CALMPD010000295.1 GCF_937871865.1 uncultured Legionella sp. | reverse complement strand
TGCTTCACATAATACAGTAAAAATACGCATAATTATTCACATATGTCTACTTATGCGAATAATTTTTAGGGTTAAAATAGGCTGTTTTGGGCCAAAACCTGATTTTTTGGTTTAGATAAAAAATTTGTTAATTCATTGTGTTAGAGCAAGACAGCATAAAATGGTAATTTGCTTACCTAAACCCCATATCCTAAAAGCTCTTTTATTTTGGGAAGCTCAGCGTCAAATTTACTTCGTTGTATTGTTCCTTTAGGTTTTCCAAGTAATTGACCCTGAGCTTTTTTAGAAGCCAGCGCCTCTTTTGTTCTTAAGCTAATAAGGTCGCGCTCTAATTCAGCAAATAAAGAAAACAAGGTAACCATTACTTTAGATTGCATATTATGTTTTTGGATATCCATACCTTGCTTAATGATAATAATACGCACATTCCGACTAATTAGTTCATTAATTAGCGCAATAACCTCTGTTGTACTACGACCCAAACGACTTAATTCGGTAACAATTAATGTATCGGTTTCAACTAGCAAGGTGAGCAATTCATCCAATCTTCTTTTTCGACTGGTTTCTCGAGAAGAAACGGTCATTTCTACGAAATCATCAATTCTTAAATTTTGCTTTCGAGCAAATTCTAGAATTTCCAATTTTTGATGGCTTAAGTCTTGTTTGTCCGTTGCTCCTTAACCTATATTATCTCATAAAGAACAACAGAATGTTGTTTTCATTTAAGCTATTTCGATACTACATTATGGTGCTATAGTAACGCTCGTTTTGCAACAGAGCCGATTATTCATATAATACATACACGGCATCATACCCCTAATCAATAATAACCGAATTGGAACTATCATTTAGCCCTTGTGATTATTAGAGTCAATTATTCGCATAATATGCCACAGCATAAAATGGTAATTTGCTTACCTAAACCCCAAATAAAAATTGAATTAAATTAGTATGTTAGTACAAAATCCACGCTCATTTTTCTTGCATTACTGTTCCTTTTTGGGGCATCATGATAAAATACGCGCACTTAGATCAGATGGAAATCAGTATGAGCCTTCCTTTAGATGACAGTACAAATCCTCTCTATCAGCAGTCTGTTGTAGCCCAGGTAAACCGAATCATCAATTGGCAACAGCATTTTACCTCTGCACACGCCCTGTTTTCGCTTACGAAGCACTACACAAAAAAAGATATTGTTGCCGCATATCATCAATTGGCGATGCGCTTTCACCCCGACAAAAACGGAGAGATTCCAGAGGCTGCTGATGCCTTTAAGATAATAAATTCAGCAAAAGAATTTCTTGATTTTGAACTATTAAGCCCCACCGAACAGCGCGAGAACTTCCAACAGGTCGCCAACAATCCATTCTTAACAGCAGAGCTACAATATCCCTTTTTTGGCACCAAGTTCAACAGCGGCTTTGGTAATCCCTATACACAGGGTTATGGCACTGCCCATAAGGAAGACTTTAATAATCCCAGCCTCTATAAAGACCAGGGGTTTTCTGCCATCCTCGCGGTGCTCGAGCGTGGCCGTAAGGCCATGGAACTGCGCAAGGGCCCCCAGGATTTTTGCCCCTTCAAGCTCCCTTCTGCCGCTAAAGAGCGACTAGCCACACTGATGACACAATGCTCCACGGCGGAATCCATTAACATCGTCGACTGGTTAAACCTCTGTCGTTATCAAGATGATTTTGATGTGTTCCAACAACTATGTGATTACACGCTCAGTCAAAAACATCAGGCGCCGCTGGCACAAATCAAAGACTTTTTACCAAAATCTGATGAACATTCAGACAATACCACTTTGGTCCATCATCTTTTTGCCGTAATCGATGCCCGTACAGCTCATTTTGTGATGTCTCAACTGTCTCGCTTTATAGATACTAATGCCCAGGACGAACTGTTACATTACTTCAAAGAACTGCAATTTAATGCGGAGTCTAAAAAAAAATGGCCCAGCTATCATGTAATTGCGGCGTTTCTCGGATGGCACTCTTCGTCAGAGCAATTGCGTAGTGAAATACGGGCAGACATCAAAGGGAGAAGCCGTAAATTTAACTGGAAGAATGAACGCATTCCTGTTGAGGAGTTCTGTTTTGACGAGGACAGCCGGGGTTCTTTCAACTCAACCCGACTTTGCAGTCTACCTGGAGCAAAAAGAAGACAACATATCAGCGCCCTTATATCGTTATTAAGAGAACAGGAGGTGTTTAACGTTTCTGAAGCACTTTATACTGCGTCAGGTTGGGAATGCCTCGATGAAGTGAGCCAGATTTTATCAAACCATCCCACCCTACCGATTAATCCGTACTATTTGCTGTATGATTTGATTTTTATTGATATTTTTAATCCCGAGTCTGACAATAGCGAGGACACTCTTAAAAACTTAGTACTTCCTAATGGCGTGGACAAAACGCGTGAAAACGTTATTATCTGCATTACCCGGTTGTTTCAGCAGATTTTAGCTCACGCCCAATTAAGCCCAGAACAATTAAGCGAATTGTTCCTGTTCCTTGTGGAAAACAAGGAATATCTAGATGCTCACAGCGCACATTTCATTCTCGCCCGAATGGATGAATGTGGCCTTGCAGATATGCTGCAAAAAAAAATCTGGCAGCACTGCATTAAAATATCCACCTACGGTGGTGGTAATCCAACATTCTTTGACATGCTCATCAAACGTGCCAAGTCGGTGTTTTTTGACTCCATCCCTCTGCATCATTATTTATTGTGCAATAGCCCTAAGCCAGAGCTTGTGACCAAAATTCTAAGCGCTGAACCTCGTTTTATATCCTACCGCTATGCCGAAATGCCAGTGATGAGGGAATTTTGCAGTTATAATTTATTTAGAAACCCTGGTTACCACGACAAATACCGCATCGGCACGGTGAATGGACTGTATCTGCACCACAGCCTGACAACCATAGAATGGCACCTAATGCCCAGAAACAACGAGGCTTGTGCCATTATAGAGGCCATGAGAGCCGAGGATTATGCGCTCTTTAATGTAGCTCTTGAAATTCCTATTTATAGAAATCCGGAACACCATGATGTCTATCAGTGGTTTTATGACGAGCCTTTACTGCGTCATAGCCGTTGTGATGCCATGCACCTAGCCGCCATTCGCGGCCATGATAAGGAATTATTGGCGATGCTGCAAAAAGGTGGAAATTATCACCAAAAAGCAGCCGTATGGAAAACAAGCACCTTCTTCGGTATTGAAACCCTCATTCTGGAACAAAAAAGCAGCTACCAATACGCCAAAGAACAACACCTACCAGAATCCTGTCGTTGGATACTGCAGCAAGAGCTTAAAGACTACATTCAAGGACGACAAAAAGAGGATAATTACATCACGCGATTAAGTCTTTGCGGTTATACCTTGTGGAATGGGGGTTATAATCGAGAAGACAAAGTCTACGGAGCCAAAGCTCTGCTGCGCTTGATAGAGTCCACCCACTTTGTTGGTTTCGGCCAAGACTTGAATGCGGCCAATCACTTTGCCCAGGAACACCCTGCGTTAACTCAGGGGCGACTCGGCGTATTGTTTGATAACTATAAAAAACTCTGCCACTGGTATGAAAAAGAACAAAAAGACCGTGTCCGCTTTTCATGGGAGCAACCACAAGTGCTTTATGCCGACCAGCGCGGATTTTATGACATTAAATACAATAACCGCTACACGCCCACAATGAACTAAGGTAGAAGACGATGTATTCTAATCATGAACTAATAAATCTGAGAAGTAACGATACAATTCAGTCGCAAAGAGCATTAGCGCAAGCAAAACACGACCCTCAGCCAGCACCATCACTACACTCTCTACTCTATGGATCTGAGGCTCCAGATAACCTGAAACAATCACCACATGTACTAGCTCGCGCCTTATGTGGTGACCTTTATCACCTTGACGCGTTGCTGCAGCAATGCACACCCTTTGAACTGCTGAACTCTTTGGGCTCAGATAATAAAATATGGCTTGACCATCTGGTAGCAGAAGTAGAGGGAGTAGCAAAAGAAGAAGAAGAAGAAGAAGTAAAAAAATCAGAACAGTCATTATTGAATCAACTGCTTTCAGAACAATCAACCACATTAAACCTGGCTTTGGAAGGCTATGTAAAATCAGCGTATACAAGAGTAAAGTCTAAAATTGATGCAGAAACAACATCAGCCTTATGCGCAAAAGCATTGTTTACCAGAGCAATTCTGGGGAGGATGGCCTTCGAGTTGAGCAGCGAGTGCATGGCAGAAGGAGCCTTTCTCTATGGTTTTTGGTTAACCACGCTTCCTTATCACGCCAATACCGAACTGGATGTCACTCTGGAGCCGCGCCAAAGCCGACAAGCCTTTAACACAGTATTAGGCAAAAACGCTACTCCTGCCTTCCTCTTCCACAGCTTTTATTATAGTGATGCAGGCAACACCACTTTTGCTGCTTTAGAGCAAGTTCATCGTCGCAGCGGTGTTTATTGGATGCGGCTTGCCCAAAATCTGACTCTCGACACCTATCCAGAGCTGAAAGCTCTCGACCACGCTCTTACAACCAAAGATGCAGAGCAACTGATACCGCTGGAATACTATCACCGCCACTTTATGGTCGATGCCAATTCAGAAGGAAACCAGGTCGACACGTTGTTCCCTACTCGATCCTGGTGGTCAGATAATTTCAACTATCTATTTTCAACAGAGTTGCCTGCAGAGTTTCCCAATAGCCTGAAGTCCTACCAGCTTTCGGTGTATTTCAAATTACTGATGAGCGACCCCCTGCTCTCAACTGCTGCTCGAAAAGAATGCCTAAGCAAAGTTGAGTCTTTTACTGACCCTCGTTTTGAGTGGGTCAAAGACAGCAGTCTGTTGCCCTTAAGCCGCTGGACTAACGAAATTAACCGCTTTCATAAAAAGCCTTTCGCACTTGAATTACATCATATGTTTTATCCGTTAATAACTCAAAGCGCCAGTGGAGGATTGCGACTTATTAAAGAGCAAATTTTGTGTTATTTACGCGATGGGAAAATTGGCAGTATAAAAATAAATCAGGATGAATCCCCAGCGTATGTTGCTTCTCTAATGCTTCGTAACCTGGAACTTAAGGCAGGGGATAAATCTACTTCTGCCGAAGAACAGCCTATAATCAAAACGCATCTTGAACCATTATACAGACGGCTGGATACCCTAATGGACGTCGAGGCGCAGTACCAAAAGAATCGCAAGCAAAATTTTGAAGAGGCTCTAGGAAGGTATATAGAAAGTTTCATTAACGCTGGATTATCAAGCAATACAACAAAGCTGCAACCACGTAACGAGTTTCGAAAATCTGGACAAGCAATAGAGTCAGTCAATGCAAAAAAAACATCTGTCAGCAATATCCTTTACAGTCTAGCCTTTGACTCGAATGTATTGGAATTAGTCAGCTTTTTACACCCGGCTTCAGCTGGTGCTATTTTAGCCACAAAAGCCATTGCGAAAGGAGTTTCATCAGGCTCCATTAAGGATATAGCTGAAGCCACCATGGACGCCATTTCAACCGATAAGGAAACAAAGGATGCAATCCTGGAATCGACGGGATTTTTCGATGATGATGTAAAGTGGTTTAATAAAAACAGTAAATGGTTAGAGTGTTTTCCCTTTGCTTCAGAGTTGCTGAAATTTTATAATCAATGTACGACCTGGAATAAAGACAAAAGCTACAAACTAACAAGCAGTCTCAATGGCATGGCACATTTAACTGATATGCTAAATAGCGTCAGCCCAGGTTCATGCATGGCAATGAGTGGCGTTGTTACCCAAGCACTCCACAATTATTATCTCCCCGAGACGAAACTGCTTTCAACTAAAAGTCAGCAATTATTTGCAGACGCAATTGCCCACGCGTTACTTGGTGGTTTAGTGGTGCGACAAAAGCTGAAAAAAACTTCCAGTATAGGAAAAGGAAATGATAAACTCTATGATGTATTGCACGAGTGTATAAAAGTCCATGGGAAACATATCCTTGCCCTTGCGCCTCCACTTTTGAAAAACGATGGCAAAACTATTACAGCAACCCAGATCGTTAATTCACCAGATTTAACTTTAGCGCAAAAGCCAATATACCCAGGCATTCAGCAATTCGGGATTTTTAAAGCAGACGATGCACCAACAACAAATCAAAAATCCGCCACTCAACAGTTTATTAGCTGTTGTTAAATTTAGAGATTTCCCCACCTGAAACATGGTGGGGTACTATGCTCAGTTGAATCGCGAGAAGCAGGAAAATTAACGTGTACTCATTTTGGCCTAGTGTAATGAAATGGACTCCTCTCCTAATCGAGGCAATACTAATGCCTTGTTGAGTAATTTACAAAAGAGGAGCTTATAATGAACATGACCACCCTTGGTATTGACCTTGCAAAAAATGTTTTTCAACTGCATGGGGCAAACGATCGCGGAAAGAAAGTATTTGGTAAACGTGTTAGTCGTGAAAAATTTGCAGAGGTTGTTCAACAAGTTCCCGCAAGTTTAATAGGGATGGAGGCCTGTGGAAGCGCCCATTATTGGGCCAGGAAATTTACCCAAATGGGTCACACAGTACAATTGATGAGCCCACAATATGTTAAGCCTTATGTAAAAACTAATAAAAATGATCGTAACGATGCAGAAGCTATTTGTGAAGCAGTAACAAGACCAACAATGCGTTTTGTTCCAATAAAGACAATTGAACAGCAAGATATCCAACTCTTACATAAGGTTCGGTCAAAAATCATTAAAGATAAAGTTGCTCTTGGAAACCAAATTAGAGGTTTATTGATGGAATATGGGGTAGCAATTCCTCAAGGTGATTCATCTCTAAAAAAGGCACTTGCAGATTTATCCGGTTTTAAGAACAGCGATCTGACAGAGCACTCTATGTTTATTTTTAATGAGTTGTATACCGAGTTTCTAAATCTTGAGCTAAGGATAGAGAATTACACGAAGGAGTTATTATTAATCAGCAAACAAAATGAACAATGTAAAAATTTGATGAGTATCCCCGGTATTGGTGAAATTACAGCAACCGCTTTGGTCTCTGCAATAGGAGATTTTAATAACTTTAAAAATGGTCGTAATTTATCAGCATGGATTGGCTTAGTGCCAAGACAAAACTCAAGTGGCCAAAAGAGCAGGTTATTAGGTATTAGTAAACGAGGTGATAAATATCTTAGGACACTTCTCATTCATGGAGCTCGAGCTGTGGTGAACCAAGTCAAAGATAAAGTGGATAAAACAAGCCTCTGGATAAAAAGGTTATTAGAGCGGAACGGATTTAATAAAACGGTGGTTGCTGTAGCTAATAAAAACGCTCGTATTGCATGGTCAGTGATTACTAAATCTACTGTATATAATCCGGAGCTGGCATAGTAACGCTAATTAAATAGATACCCCAGTTTGCGATAAGTTATTAAATGGTGATCATAAAGTGTCAACTGCTCTTTTAAAAACCTGGTACGTACACTGATCTATTAAGATCGTTAGTGTGATTTTAGGATAAGAGAGCCCGCAAATTTCATCATGGCACGAACTTTAGGTTTTGATGCCGAATATATGTTTGCAGACTAAACTTGATCGACAAATGATAATAATATTGCAAAAACCGAGGAGTCCATATATGTACGTCGGCCCTATTTTGGGTTCTGTCGAAAATAGCGAACATAAGTTATTATGCCCTTAAAAAGGCAATTAGATGCTGAGTTTTAAAGGACGACATTTTCCGAAAGATATACTATTGATGGCAGTTCGCTGGAAGGTTGCTCTCCCGTTAAGTTATCGTGCGATTGAAGAGTTAATGGAAGAACGGGGGGTCGACCTAGATCATTCTACCGTCCAAAAATGGGTTGTTCATTACGCGCCTCCACTCGAACTTAAATTCAGAAAAAGAAAGAAACCTGTAGGTCGCAGTTGGAAAATGGATGAGACGTATATCAAAGTAAATGGCAAATGGGTTTATCTGTACCGGGCAGTGGATAGCGAAGGGAGTACCATTGATTTCCTGCTTTCAGAGAAGCGAGATCGCCCTGCAGTATTGAAGTTCTTCAAAAAAGCAATTGGTTCAAATGGTCTGCCAGAGAAAATAAATATTGATAAATCAGGCTCTAATACAGCGGCATTGGAACGCATAAATACCTTGCTTTTTATTCATGGGCTATGGCATTTATTGATTGAACTAAGACGGATTAAATACCTCAATAATAGGATTGAGCAAGATCATCGTGGCATTAAAAACATTACAAAATATACGCTTGGATTTAAATCCTTCAAATCAGCAGAGGCCACTATTGCAGGAATTGAATTACATCGAATGCTGAAAAAAGGACAGATGCTACAGGAGGCCGATATGCCAGCTTGGGGTCCTGTGGAAGAACCCCCAAAAGTGTTAGTTCTGAGTTAAGTAGTCCTCCAGAAGTATTGTCTTAAGTGCTTTTCCATCGCATTGACCATTGCAGCCACATCGATTTCACCATTGCTTTTCTTGAAATTATACTTACCAGTAAAGGCGATATGCGCCCAAGCAATAGGTGAAATTCTTGCAAATTCTTCAATAATTTTTTGGCTAGCCCCCTCTTTGAGCATCTTCTCATAAATAGTGTTTAGAATAATAGCATTGTAAGCAATGATACAATTTGCTACGAGGCGAACAGCATGTGCACTAACCTGATTGTCTACTATTTTTCTCCCTTTAAAAACGCCGCGATAAATTTTCCTGATTAACCCTTGTAATTGGTGGTATCCTTCTGTTCGGTTTCTCGCAGTTCGTAATGCTTTTCGAAGAGCCATATTATCGATTAAATTTAATACATGCGTGCTTTTGAATATCGAATTATACTCAAATAGCGCCTTTTTTAACTCGGTATAACGAGCATATGAATTGATTTTTCTGACAATGTTCGCCTGTGTGTTTTCTTGGAGAAGCAAGGAGAGTAACACCCTTAATATACTTTTTTCTTGAGCCTCAATCCGGCTTTTATCAATTATCCCCTTTGGGGTAATAATGCCATTGTAATGATCAGGGGTTTTGACTGAATATAGGTCTTTTGTTGCCTCTTTAATGTCCTTAATGCTAGGCACATATTCAACATCGATAGAGTCCAGTATAACAAAGTTAAGTTTATTCAGAGAGTGGTTGTCTCCTGTTACCAGGTCGATATTAATGTCTGTTTTATTTCCATAAATCACATCATAAAGGGAATGCCCCTCATATTCGTTAAGCCCAATATTCTTAGCATTCACAGCAACAGAATTTGCAACCAAGGTGTATACAGAAAGCCCAGGAGACTTGCCAAGATACTTTTTTGAATATCTTGATTGAATGGTACTTTCACTAGTTGGATGCTTTTGTCCATCGGCATCTGCTAATAATTTGTCATCCATTAAATTCCATAGCTTAAAAATAGGTAGAGAATGGATAAAATTGGCTACTGTGTCATTTGCAGCACACAGGGTCTCTATACGAATGAAGTCTTCTTGAGTTGAACGAAGCAGATTGTAGTTTAAATCAGACATATCTGCCATTTTTTCTATACCAATACCAAGGGCATCTGATAAAACACAGGCGTTGACAGCTAAGGCCACTGGCTTTTTTCTTTTATTATAACGAGTTCTCATGTGGGTGAAGGACTGCCATATGTTAATCCTATCACCAATATGCATCATAATATCTGGTATTTCTACTTGGGACAAAGTTCTAAAAAAAGCATCATCAAGGCTGTCTGAACTATCATAGTCTAAGCTCCAGTCCTGCTCACCCGTTTTGGTTTCTTTTATATTGAATGCGGCATTCTTACCAAGATTTATTCCTTTTGTTGTTTTTTCCCAAGCCCTATCTAGCATGGTCAGAGCATCATCCAGACGTTGCTTACAGTAAATAGGAATTTTAGGGTAGCCAAATTCTTCAGCTATTTTTTCAACATCATCAACCAATGCATCATTTACCAAATCATGTTCGATGTCACAATAAGAAATGCTTTCATTACAACAGAGAAGGCCTTTTTCCAAGCGGCGATACATTTTTTGATAAACATAAAATTCAAATAAATGGGGATCTACCTGCTCATCAAACTCATTTTGCTTTAAGTATGGCAACATTGTCTTGGAAATTAGAGCTTCTTGTTCTTCTAATAATTTAAATGTTGCTGGTCCTTTTCCGCAACCATAATGATTTTTAAGCACATCAATAAGGGCAATAATGTCACTGTTTTCTTTATAATAAACAAAGGGTACAGTCAGCACTATTGGCCTTAGATAAAGAGCAAATAATCGTGACGACTTTAAATAAAATTCACGCATGGCAGCTTTTTTATCAAAGGTATTTCCTTCTAAAAATATGGCCAGCATGGAAAACTGTTCTTTTGGCAATATTTTATAAGCGGCCTGATTTAATGCTTCATAACTTAGCCCGGGTTTACGGTTTGGAAACCACTTAAGAAAGCGGGCTAGTTTAGGTAAATCAACAGCCAAACCGGAACTGTGCGCAGCCAATTCTTTGTCAGCATGAACTTTAGCATCATTCATTATGCCACTTGTGTGATACATAAAACTGGTGATGAGGTTATTCATGAGCTGTTGATATCGATGGTGGATAAAACAAAGCGCCTGCAACCATTGCTGGGGTTCACCCAATCGCCTTAGTCTAGAAGCCGCATACTGATCTGCCAAATCAGCATAATAGCGAATGGCAATTTTAGATAACAATAGGGTTGGTAAAAAATATTTTGAAAATTCATATAGTTCAGCAATCGCTAATGCTTTATCTATTTCATCACTTGTGGCTGTATATGTGAAATTTTTTTGATCAGCCCGTATCGTATTGAATTCGGTTATTCCTTCGCCTCGACTTATTAAGGCTATTAACTGCTCTTGATGGATTTTTGGTATCAATGCCATAAGCTTAACAATCCTATCATTTTCTTTGGCAAAGGCTTTGGTAAATAGATCCTGTAAATTGCGGTAGGTTGGAATCACAATTCGTTTATTATCAAGATAGGCAAGTAATTGACGAAAGGTATCATGACCTTTGGGATAATATCTTAGCAATTCACAAATGTGCGCCTCAATTAAAATAGATTGTTTTGCTGACCAATCCTGATAATTAAATAAGGTAAGAATCTCTTGTTTTTGCTCGCTAACACCACTGACGTGTGATGCTACCAAGGAGAATCTCCTCTTTCTTAAAAAATTTACCCAAAATGTATCGAACATCAGATCTAACATCATCAAACTTAAAAGTAAAAAATTGGCTTTTAGCTTTGAAGTATGCAAGCTGCAAAATAAAATACACTTTTGTTCTTGTAGTACCGAATTGCCTTAATAAATCCAATTCGGCCTGATTCATTTCAAAATAGAGGCTCTGTTCACTTTTGTTGAAAACCGGTCTTGCATACAGATCAGCAATTTCAGCTTCAGGTAGGAGATAAATACGTTTTAGGTTAGCCATGTTAGGTTCAAAAAAACGGAGGTTTAGCTGGACTAATGGGTTCAGCAATTAAAGGTGGGATTGTACGCTCATTTTTGGTAAGATAAAGCGGTTCAGTTAATCTTGGTTCAAAAAATCGCTTTCTCGTTACTAAAATGGACTATTAAGGCATGAAAATAGGTTATGCACGTGTTTCAACAAAAGATCAATCACTATCTATGCAGGTTGATGCTTTGAAACAGGCTGGCTGTACTCAAATACATGAAGAAATTGCAAGTGGTGCAAAAACCGCAAGACCTGTACTTGATGAAATAATCAGGAACTTAAGGGAAGAAGACACATTAGTTATATGGAAATTAGATCGTCTTGGTAGAAACCTGGCGCACTTGATTCATCTCACTACCAAACTTATAGAAAAAAAGGTGGGGTTAATCAGTTTGAATGATCCTATAGATACAACCACCGCACAAGGTAGGTTGGTTTTTTGCATTTTTGCATCGCTTGCGGAATTTGAACGTGAATTAATTCGAGAGCGAACGAACGCAGGATTAAAATCTGCGCGAGCACGAGGCCGAAAAGGTGGGCGTCCTAAAGGAATGACCCCAGCAGCTATAGAAAAGGCAACTATTGCTGAAGCACTTTATAAAAATGGGAGTATTCCGGTGAAAAAAATTGCTGAGCAATTAGGGATTTCAAAAACCACTCTATATTTATACTTGAGATATCGAAATGTTGATATAGGTGCAAAAATATGACTTTATCCTTTGATGTGCCACTGGAAACTTTCCGGCTTAACAGCGCTCAATCTATAGTAGACGGATGCCCTTCTTATTGTTGGAACAATTAATATGTCTACTGACAATGATAAAAAAATGATTTCTGAGTCTGGGTTAGAGAACAAGACTCTTAGTTTTACCCAAGATTACAGGGCATTTCTAACAAATCTAAAAGATAAAATACGTAGTGCCAGGCTTCAAGCCGCTTTAGCTATAAATAAGGAAGTGATAGAACTTTATTGGCATATGGGAAAACAAATTATTGAAAAACAAAATTGGGGCAGTAAACTTATTGAAACGTTGTCTCTTGATTTGCAAAATGCTTTTCCAGAAACCAGTGGCTTCTCCGTAAGAAACTTACGTAGGATGCGGCAATTTGCAGCCCATTTTCCAGATATCACAATTATGCCACAAGCTGTGGCACAATTGCCTTGGGGGCATATTTCACTTCTGATTCATAAAGTTAAAGACAATAATGAGCTTACTTGGTATGCAGAGCAAACCATTGATCAAGGCTGGTCAAGATTGACACTTGAACGCCATGTCAAAGACAGTTTATTTCAGCGTCAGGCAATAGATGCCGTTAAATCTTCAAATTTTTTAACAAGGCTACCAAGTCCTCAATCAAAGCTTGCTCATGAGTTGCTTAAGCAACCCTATAATTTTGATTTTCTTGGTTTACATGATGATGCCCATGAACGAGAAATAGAGCATGCCTCCATCGAGCATATTACTAAATTCCTCCTTGAACTCGGCAAAGGATTTGCATTTGTGGGTCGCCAGATACCAATTGGTCTTGAAGAATCTGGATACTTTATGGATATGTTGTTTTACCACCTAAAGCTTCATGCCTACGTTGTTATTGAATTTAAGGCAACAAAATTTAAGCCCGAACACGCAGGGCAACTTAATTTCTATCTAAATTTAGTAGATGACTTTTATAAAATGCCCGAAGATAATCCAACAATTGGCTTATTACTTTGCAAATCACGCAATAAGTTTGAGGCAGAATATGCCCTGAAAGGTATTGAAAAACCGATAGGCATATCAGAGTATCAGCTCACTCGAGCAATTCCTGAAAATTTAAAATCCAACCTTCCTTCAATTGAAGAAATTGAGGCCGAATTGAATGAACTGGATGACAAAAAATGATTATTCAGTTGTCTAAAAAAGAAGATTGGAAACAATTCAAAACAATAAGGCTTGAAGCACTATTTACACACCCTGAAGCATTTGGCTCCTCATTTGAAGAAGAGTCGAACTTATCTGATGAGGAATTTGAGCAAAATTTTAAGAAAAGTACTATTTTTGGTGCTATCCAGAATAATCAATTAGTGGGTTGTGCAGGTTTTTTTATATGCCCCTCATCAAAAATGAGTCATAGAGGCGTGGTCTTTAGTATGTATATAAAAAATGGATATAGGAGACAAGGTATTGGCGATGCACTTTTAAAAGCTGTCATTGCATATGCAAAAAATGGAGTTATGCAACTCCATCTTACGGTGGTTACAACTAATCAAATGGCATTGAAATTATACCAAAAAAATGGATTTAGAATTTATGGTACTGAACCTCGATCGCTAAAAATTGGTGATACATTTTATGACGAGCATATGATGGTATTAGAATTATAGTTAAGCTTTAACACCTAATAAGACATAGTTATGATTTTCAGGAGATAGTCTCATGATTGGTACTTTATCACGAATGGAACAAGTTATTGAGTCATATGTAAAAGACAAACAATTTATGGGAACTATCCTTGTAGCGGAACAAGGACAAATAATACTTGATAAAGGTTACGGATACGCTAATCTTGAATGGCAAATCCCCAATACACCAACCACAAAATTCCGTATCGCTTCGCTCACTAAGCAATTTACCGCAGCATCGATCTTGCTACTTGAAGAACAAAGTAAGCTCAAGACAACAGATTTTATTAATAAATACATGTTAGATGCTCCTTCCACTTGGAACAAGGTAACACTCTTCCATTTATTAAACCACACCTCTGGAATTCCAAATTATACCAGCTTTCCTGATTTTTCTGCTTTCACAACAAGTACGAAAACGCCGGAACAACAAATCGATTTTTTTCGAAATAAACCATTAAATTTTCAACCCGGATCAAGCTTTGAATACAATAATTCAGGCTATGTGCTGCTTGGATACTTAATCGAAAAAATAAGTGGTCAAAGTTATCAAGATTTTGTTGTAAACAATATATTCAAACCTCTTGAGATGAACAATTCAGGATATGACTCTCACTCTGAAATTATTCTACATCGTGCTGCTGGGTATATGGTTAGCTCCAATGGAATTCGTAATGCAGATTATTTAGATATGAGTATTCCTTATTCAGCAGGCTCTTTATACTCTAACACACAAGATTTGCTACGATGGGAACAAGGTTTGTTTGGAGGAAAAATTCTATCCGCAGAGTCACTTAAAAAAATGATGAAGCCTTTTAAAAATGATTACGGCTTCGGTGTAAGAATATATTCTTTGAATGAGCATAAAGCAATATCCCATGCTGGTGGTACTAGTGGATTCAACACCAAGTTAATCTATTGCCCAGACGATGAGCTCACGATTATCGTTTTAGCTAACCTAAATGCCTTAGGTTATGTTGCGCAGGATCTCGCTTTGAAATTGGTTAGCTTAGCTCATGGAAAAACTGTAACCTTACCTTCCGAAAGAAAAGAAATAATACTATCTCCTGAATCGCTTGCTAAATATGTTGGAACATACAACATTGAACCTTATGTCGGTGCCTATGGCCTCACACAATTGAGGCAACTTATTATTTCTTTAGAAAATGGTTATTTGATGGTACAAGAAATAAACCAACCGAATATAAAATTGTTTCCTGAATCAGAAACTAAATTTTTTGGGAAAATACCGGATATCCAAATTGATTTTTTCAAAAATGAACAAGGACAAATCTCTCATTTGGTATTACATCAAGATGGGGAAAACTCAACCGGGTTAAAGCGTTATTAATGCTAAATATATTATCTAAAACTCAGAACGCCCACTTTTGGGGGTTCTTCCACAGAACCCCTTGATTATCCACTGGTAGAAAAAACCGCCCATAAAATAAAAGGTGGTGCGGTTTATGTAGGAACCATCCGTATGAAATACGCCTGTCAGTATGTTGAACGCTACTGGAAAACTGGGCAACGTGAATTATTTGCTGCACTCTATCATCAAGCAGTTAGTACTATAGAAGAAACCATCACCTATATTGAGGGATGGCTGCAAAGGAATACTCCATGAATAAAAAATTGTTTCATACACTGGAGCGGGAGTGTTTAATTTATTTATCCAAAAAAGAGGCCACACTTGAACTTCTTCGCCCGCTAATTAATGAATTTCTTTCCACACAACCAGAGCATCTACTGTTAATCCTAGCCAAAGAAGAACAAACAACTGATGCAGTCAGTCAGGTAATAGCGCATCAATACACCAATGCCCAATGCCCATCATATTTTAATCCATCGGGTGATACACCATCTTAACGACCTGCTTTATGAAACCATCAAGCCTTATTATTTCCAGAATAAATGCTAATAAAAAATCCACTCATCTCCTGATAAAAAAAACCATTAGGAATCAGTTAATGTCTGCCCCTTCTCTTTCTTTAATTGCTCCTTTTTTCTTAAATAAATTTCTTGCCTGTTAATGCTCACCTGTTTAGGCGCATCAATTCCCAGTTTAAAATTTCCAGGTTCATGGGTTTTAAAAGGGGTAATCACCACCTTTTGATTGTTTTCCAACGTAATAATTAACTCAGATTCAAAGGCTACTGTTCTTATTTCCATATTGGTTTACTCGTTTTAGTTCAAAATAATTGCAAAAAAAGCACCGGTTATACTACAGCAACCATCGGAGTCCTATGGGTAGAAACAGGAAAAAATGGAGGTTCTTTTTTTATTGCATAAAAACCATTGATGCTTGGCTTAACACCATCAAACGATTCCTGCACCTCTTCGGGTTGATCTACATCAATTTGTTCCAGGCGAATAATCTGTTGTTCCTGCCTGTCTAAAAGCTTGCGATACCTCTGATTACTTTCTTCTAATTGTTTTGTAACTACAGAGAGATTGCGTTCGGCTTCGCATATTCGCTCCGCTACCTGATCAAAGCTCTTTTCTTTATTATTTAGAAATTCATTGAGTCTTAATTGAAATGAGGTACGTTGCTCTTCATCTGCTATGACCGTCTTTGATAGGGCTTCTACGGTACTTCTCAGAACAAGGGAAAGTGATTGTGCCTGATCAACCTCTTTACTCATTTTTACTTTAACTTCATCAAGTTCTTTAATTTTATCAGCCAACTTATTTTGATTGTCTTGATACTCCTGAGCAACCTGTTTTAATTTTTTTTGAGTTTCGTCTAAAACCTGAGACTGTTCCTCAATAGAGCCTTTAAGCGTTTTGGCAGTCAATTCGAGTTCAATCTGAGTTGCACGCAGTGCCTTTTCGGTATCAGTCAGCTTACTGATTTCTGATTTTAATGTGTTAATTTGCTCACAAAATTGATCCACATTTTGGGTTAGGCGCGCATTTTCTTTCTGGAATGCATCGATTTCAATGGCTAGTTGTTCACGTAATATATCTAAAGTTGAAATAACCGTGTCTAACAGGTCAACAAGACTTGAAATTCCTGCGTTTAAATTTTCGGTGTTGTTTGTGTTTTGGTTTTGATGATTTTCAAGAAGAATGTGACTTACCGCATAAATAATTCCAGTAACAATACTGAGCGTAATAAGGGCTGCTAGATTTGCCATGAGTCCAATCATCAAAAGAGGTATGGTAAGCACTGCACCAGCGGTAATTTTTTGCCACAAGGGAATTTCATGCCATATACTTGCAGCACGAGAAAGCCAACTAGGATTGTTGTTCATTGATTGAATCAGTTGATTCAGATCTACTTTGATTTTTTGGATTTTATTTTGAGTCGTTACAATTTTCTCAAAACGCTCTTTATCTTTTTTTGTATTCTGAGCGAGAATGTCCTGCTCCATCTGTTCTGATTGATGGATATCAGAATCCAACTCAAGTTCCACTTTTTGATACGACATGATTCTTCCTTACAACGAATGGGTCATCCATTTTTTTTAAATCGAAATGGTGTCACCTGATTATCAGGTCAACCTGGGCGGTAATTTTCAGGATAGTTGTCGCTTGAAGCAGAGCAGATTTGCTCTACTTTG
>NZ_CALMPD010000294.1 GCF_937871865.1 uncultured Legionella sp. | reverse complement strand
GTCATTTTCATAATGATAATTCCATTGCTGTTTTGCGTGATTTACCGGGTGTTATTGTAGCCTGCCCCTCTAATGGGCCTGATGCGGCACGGATGTTACGAACCTGTATGCGAATGGCTCATCAGGAAGGTCGGGTGGTTGTGTTTCTGGAACCTATTGCTTTATACATGACAAAAGATTTACATGCTCCGGGGGACAACGGCTGGTTATTTGATTATCCAGCACCTGATGAACAGATTGCTCCAGGTAGCGTCGGAGTATTTGGTGAAGGAGACACGGTTATTTTAACCTATTCCAATGGATATTATTTATCCCGACAGGCAGAAAAAGTGTTGCGAGAACATCACGATATTAACGTTAAGATCGTTGATTTACGCTGGCTTAGCCCGCTACCCAAAGAGGCTATTTTAAAAGAAGTAGCCAAAGCAAAACGAGTCTTAATTGTCGATGAAGGGAGACAAAGTGGGTCAATTAGTGAAGGATTAGTTACATTATTGATGGAAGAAGCAGCAATCGGTTTGAAAATAAAACGGATAACCGGGAAAGATTGTTTTATTCCTTTAGGAACTGCCTGGCAATATTTATTGCCCAGTCAGGAAAGTATCGTAGAGGCGGTAGTCGCATTACAGTCAGATAAAAGGGAGAAGGAAAGTGGACGACTTGTTATTTCTTGATGAACAATTGCATGATGATGAGCGCATGATACGTGATAGTGTTGCGCGTTTTGTTAGCAATGATGTCATGCCTTTAATGGCTGAATCTTTTGAGCATGCCGAGTTCCCTCGGGAACTTATAAAAAAATCAGCTGAACTGGGTTTATTAGGTCTTACTTTACCTGCTCAATACGGCGGTTCTGAAGCATCTTATGTTTCCTATGGTTTGGTGTGTCAGGAGCTGGAGCGAGGTGACAGTGGCTTGCGTAGTTTTGTGTCGGTGCAAAGCTCTTTATGTATGTATCCTATCTTCAAATACGGTAATGAAGAACAAAGAATGCGTTATTTACCGGCGATGGCAGCAGGAGAGGTAATCGGGTGTTTTGGTTTAACTGAGCCAGATTCAGGATCTGACCCTGCAAGCATGCGTACTCATGCTAAAAAAGTCGAAGGCGGCTGGCGATTGAATGGGGCAAAAATGTGGATTACCAATGCCCCCATTGCTGACATTGCCATCGTTTGGGCCAAAACGGACGCTGGAATCAGAGGATTCATCGTTGATACCAAATCGAAAGGAATGAGTTGTCCCGAGATCAAATTAAAAATGTCTCTACGTGCTTCCATAACAGGTGAGCTGGTGTTTGATAATGTTTTTGTTCCTGATGAAAATCTACTGCCTGGTTCTGAAAAAGGGTTGGGGGCTGCTTTAGGTTGCCTAAGCCAGGCGCGGTACGGAATAGCATGGGGCGCAATGGGGGCGGCAATGGATTGTTTTGATATTGCACGTAATTATCTTGTCGAGCGCAAACAATTTGATAAACCATTAGCATCGTTCCAGCTTATTCAAAAAGACTTGTCGGATATGTACACTGAAATTATCAAGGCGCAATGCATGAATTTACAAATTGGCCGTTTGAAAGATCAGCACCGCGAAACGCCAACGATGATCTCTTTGGCTAAAGGTAATGCATGCCGTGAGGCATTGAACATAGCTCGAAAATGTAGGAATCTAATGGGCGGAAATGGTATTAGCCTGGAGTATCATGTCATAAGACATATGCTTAATTTAGAGTCGGTCTTTACTTATGAGGGGACTGATAACGTCCATACTCTTGTTTTGGGAAGGCACATAACAGGAATTAATGCATTTGGTTAGAGGCTCATTTTATCAGCTCAGTTTTGCATACCATCGGTGAATTATTTAATCGTAGTGGTTCGATTTGGGTTCTTCTGTCTTCGGATAGAAGAACTGCGAGGCCAATTTTATTAGTTACTATGGCGTTAAGTGCAAAAATGTAAACGTCTGATAAAGTGTGGCAAAATGACTGGGCCGAATTATCGTGGTACGTCGCGCTAATTTGAAACAGGAACAATTTCTCGGATTAGGGGATGCTACCAAAATCAAATGACATGGGACAGGATCATACTCTGGATTTACCATTAATTGTTTAAGGATATTCAATAAGGAAGGTTTTTTCAGAACATTACAGGAGTATATATGGTTAAGAGATTAAAGGGAGTTTTAATTCTAAGTCTATCGGTCTTAGCTTTAAATGCTAATGCTCACTATGAAAGTAAAGAAACATTGATTGTAAAAAGTCGTGATTTGGCTGAAACTATTATATCTTTAGTTTCGAGCCAGGAAAAAAAAGTGTGTGTAGAAAAACTCGTTCTGGCTTCCTCTCAAATTGAAATGGCAGCAAACTGGATGGTTGGCGATGCGTATTTCGCGGCTAAAAAAAATTTGGATAGCGCTGTTTCTGCTTTGCAATATGCCGAGTTAACTACTTGCAATCGCTACATTCAAATAGCTCATTCAAAATTTGAAGCTCAAAGAATAAAACACTCTTTTTAGTAATAATTAGTAAAGCCTCTTGATTCAATTTTTTTTGAGGCTTTATCTCAGCTATTTTCTATTCTATAGGTAAGCTGAATCACTATTCTGGATAAATAATAAAACTAAAGCTGTCTCTTTGTGGCAATAAAACCTAAAATTCTTTTATTCAAGAGTCAAATAATAATGTCATCACCATGCATATCGAATCCAGTCAATTTGTATTTTCTCCATCAGATGTAACTCAATTTATGGAAAGTCCTTTTGCTTCCTGGATGGAGCATCTGGCCCTGGTTCACCCCGAACGATTACCAATTCCGGATGAACAAGATGCTTTAGGGGAGGTTTTGCAAGGGTTAGGAAACCAGCATGAGCTTGAGATTCTGAATGGTTTTCAAGAGCAAGGGTTGACTATTGCTCATATCCAACATGCTAGTGAGCCTTTCAACGAAACTTTGGCTGCAATGCAGTGGGGCGTTGATGTAATTTATCAAGCCAGATTAGAACTTGCTCCGTTTCAAGGCTATGCTGACTTTTTGGTTAAGACCGAAGGGGCTAGTCGTTTAGGGACTTATCATTATGAGTTATACGACACTAAATTGGCTAAATCAGCAAAACCTTCTTTTCTAATTCAATTATGTTGTTATGCTGAAATGTTGGAATTAATTCAGGATAAAAAACCAGAATACGTTACGGTTATTCTGGGTAATAAAGAATACAAACGTTATCGAACGGCTGAGTATTTTTATTTTTACCAGCATCTTAAAGCACAGTTTTTATCGACTCATCAGCGCTTTACTGCGAGCAATTGTCCAGATCCTGCGGCATCAAGAAGTTGGGGGCGATGGGGCTCTCATGCGGAACAGTTATTAAAACAAGCAGATCATTTGATTCAGGTTGCTACCATTACTTCGGGGCAAATCAAAAAACTAGCCAAGGCTGGCATTACTACTATGAGCACTCTGGCACATTATGAGGGCAAAATGATTCCAGGAATTAAACCTGAACTTTTTGAACGCTTAAAACTACAGGCAAAAATTCAAAAACAAAGTGAAGGCAAGGAGATTCCTCTCTACCAATTAATTCCCCAGGAGCCAGGAAAAAAACAAGGATTAGCGTTACTTCCACCGGCATCAAATCAGGATGTTTATTTTGATTTAGAGGGGTTTCCTCTTGAAGAGGGGGGATTAGAATACTTATGGGGCGTTACCTGGTTTAATGAACAGGGAGAGCGGCAATATAAAGATTTTTGGGCTCATACTCACGAAGAGGAAAAAGCCAGCTTCAAAGCGTTTATCGATTGGGTTTATCGACGATGGCTGGATGAGCCTGCCATGCATATTTATCATTACGCACCTTATGAAATTTCCGCTTGTCGCAAATTAATGGGCAAATACGGGGTGTGTGAATATGAAGTAGATCAATTATTACGAAATGAAGTATTTGTCGACTTGTATAAAATAGTGAAGGGCGCATTAATCATAGGAGAGCCACGTTATTCGATTAAAAATGTGGAGCATCTTTATCGTGGCAAACGAGAGACTGAAGTAGGCTCTGGCGGTGATTCTGTCGTTGTTTATGAGCATTGGCGAGAAAACCCTGATGGTGATAGCTGGCAAACCTCCAAAATTTTAAATGATATTCGTGAATACAATATTGATGACTGTAATTCCACTCATGAATTAGCTGTTTGGTTAAGAACACAACAATTGAATAAAAGCATTTCCTATCTGGGTAAAACGGAAATGACGGAACATGAGGTCAAAGAAGAAATTGCTGATCGTATGCAATTACGAGACACTTTACTGGCTCAAGCGGAGCAATTAAGTGGTGCAGGACAGGAGCAATTAGCCCGGATTAATTCAGTTCTAGCGTGGTCATTAGAATTTCATCGCCGTGAAGCAAAACCTGTTTTTTGGCGGTTATTTGACCGTCTTGGTCTAAGTGATGAAGAGTTATTACACGATATTGATTGTGTCGCCTACTGCCAGCGCACTGTGAAGCCGGGATATAAACCTACGCCACGTTCCAAAAACGAGGTGTATGAATATTCCTTTGACCCCAATCAGGAGTTTAAAGGCGGAGCCAAAGATTATTATATTCTGGGTCAGGAAACGGATGAGGGGAAGAATCTAAAAGCCCATCATTACGCAGAAGACAGCGATGTAGAGCATGGGATTATTGCGTTGCAATTAAAGAATGAACTTCATGATGCGCTGACTTTGATACCGGATGAGTTCGTTAATCCAAAACCCATTCCCGAAGCAATTAGCAAACAGGTAGAGGCGTTTGCCACTGGGGCATTAAAAAAATCGGCATTGGTGGATTTTCTATCCAGAGCTATTCCCAGGATAAGCGGTCATGAAGCAGGGCAGGATATAGCTCCAAGCCATATTCCACAAGAACGTTTGCAGCAAATAATTAAAGCTGTTGTGCATTTGGATGACAGCTACCTTACCATTCAAGGCCCTCCCGGTGCGGGCAAAACTTATACCGGACAGCATCTTATCGCTGAGTTAATCAAACGCGGGAAAAAAGTAGGTATTTCGTCAAATAGTCATAAAGCGATTAATAATTTATTAATCAATACTGCTGAATACTGTCGTGACGAGGGGATTAGAGGACATTTTGCCTGTACCCGTGCCACGGACTCTGCAATCGATGCATTGGATATCGAGGTACTAGAAACTAAAAACATCCTGGACTTTATCAAACCGGGCTGTGTTGTGGGAGCTACTGCCTGGGGTTTTGCTCGTGATGAACTGGAACATGCCTTTGATTATCTGTTTATTGATGAAGCAGGGCAGGTTAGTGTGGCTAATTTAATCGCCATGAGCCGGGCAACCAGCAATATCATTTTAATGGGCGATCAAATGCAATTAGGACAGCCTTCGCAAGGCAGTCATCCAGAAGACAGTGGCTTATCTATTCTGGATTATTTATTACACACTACTCCTACAATTCCCGATTCCATGGGCGTGTTTCTAGGAACAACTTACCGCATGCATTCAGCGGTAAACCAGTTTATCAGTGAAGCAATTTATGAAGGAAAACTCGAAACCGCGGCCGATAATGACAAGCAAAGAATTCTTGTGCCAAGCGATTATAAAGGCTTGTTGAATACGGAAGCTGGAATTATTACCTTACCAGTATCCCATGAAGGCAATACCCAGGCCAGCGATGAAGAGGTTGAGCACATCGTTCGATTGACTAAAGAATTATTAGGACGAACACTGCAAACGAAAACAGGGATGACTAAATTGATTGATTGGGACGATATCCTTTATGTTGCGCCATACAACCATCAGGTGAATAAATTAAAAGCTGCATTAGGGGATAAGGCAAAAGCTGGCAGTGTCGATAAATTTCAGGGACAAGAAGCTCCGGTGGTGTTTTTAAGTATGTGCGCAAGTAGTGCCAATGAGTCACCACGAGGCTTAAATTTCTTGTTTGATAAAAACCGGATTAATGTCGCCATCTCAAGAGCACAATGTTTGGTGATTGTCGTCTACTCCCCAGCATTACTGGAGACCGTGCCGAATAACATCGAGCAAATCGCCATGATGAATATGTTTTGTCGCTTGGTTAAGCCGCATGATGTGAAGTAAAAGCAGTAATGCAAAATCCAGGAAACCAACCCCCGGATTCAATTACCTATTATATTCTCACTCAATATACTTGTTATTTGAACCCGACTTAGATATTATTCTCTACCAATCGGGGCGTAGCGCAGCCTGGTAGCGTACTAGCATGGGGTGCTAGTGGTCGAAGGTTCAAATCCTTCCGTCCCGACCATCAAATCCCCTTTAAAATCAGTGAGTTGCCTGTTAAATATAAAATCCATTTTTCCTAATTCAAATTCTTGGCTACACTTCTGGCTACACTTTTAAATTTTTTGATTTATTTGGCTACACCCATTACAACGCAAAATGGGTAGAGTTCCTATTTGTTTTTAAAACTGGGGAATCCCAAGATCTCGACATATGCCTTTAGCTGTATATGGGTTTATTTGAGTGTGGCGAGGTATACTTGATATTAAACTTGGACTAATATCATTTTTATAGATGTCATGTTTATTACCATGCCTTAACAGTGAGCAACCGTGGTGTTCAACATGTTTTATGAACTGTCGTCGACTTATCAAGAATCACTTCCCTGGAAATTTTATAATTATGAATTCCTTTTAAATCTGCAACTATAGATAAGGCATCTTTGAGATTATCACGAATTTCTTCGAGAGTTTCCCCTTGGGTATTTACCCCTGATATCTGTTCTATATATGCTGAGAAACCACATTCGCTTTTCTCAATGATTGCTGTTAGGTTCATAGCTGTGCCCGTTACCTTTTGTATTAATTATAGACAAATTGGTCTTTTATGTAAATTATTTGTTCAAAATTGGTTTTTGTGAAATTTCCAATAGAAGTAATATTTTAGTGTAAATAGCCAATTAAATCTAATTTGATGAAATTTTTATAAATTAAGTCCCAATAAGGGACTTAATGATAGGAAAAAACATGGGTATTTCCATCAACCTCAACAGAACAAAAGTCATTGATAAATAAATCACGGGCAAACGCCTCATAATCGAAATAACATAGCCAATTGTCCGGTATTGGATTACTGTGGTATTCCTCCAGAACATATCGGGCAAAATCAACTTCTGAGTTATAGCAACTGTGGTAATGGTCTGCCATCATCGTTTGCGCTTCCTCTATCCCATAATCAGCTATTAAAGCTTGCCCCAGTTCTTCATGTTCCATAATAAACTCAACGTATTTGACGATTGTTTCCAGATCTTCATATTCGCTAAGTCTTATTTCACCAAAACCTTCGTAGTCGTGGATTGCCCACTCCTCAGCATTTTTAACAGAGCTTCCTGCAAGTATTTTCTTGATTTGATCATAAATATCACTAACGCTTTGATCGACATCAATCCATTGTCCATACAAAATGCCTCGATTGTAGGAAGCGAGGCAGGTAGGGGTATCCATAAAATTTCTCCTTGTTTAGGAGAGCAAGCTCCACATGGGAGAGATGCCCCCCTGTAGCGGGTTAAGTTAGTACTGATTTACACAATAGAAAATCTGACAGAGTTTGTCTGATACTGAGCATTAGTAATTAAAGCATTTAACTTTTGTAAACTAATATCCGCCTGTTGCACATCATCAATGGACAACTGCCTCCTGTAGGCTTGCAAGTCATTGATGCAGCAGGTTAGTTCGTGAAGTAAATGCTCAATTTCCAATTGAACCAGATTTTGCTTTTGCATGGTGATTCTCCTTAAATTAAAAAGGGAATGACCTTGCCCAAACAGGAAAGGTTATTTCCCGCTGAGTTATTACAAAATCAAAGAACACTACCTTTGAGTTGATTTGCCAGATTGTTAAAGAATAAAATTCAACAGTTATCCTTGACCAACGGTCATGGATACTGTCCATAAGTATGAAAAAATTGTTGCATCGTGTGATGTACAATGAATCCCTGAGATTTCCCGGCTAAACGCTCCACCATAAAATTAGGGAAAAGATGGTGTATCACAAGACCTAATGGTTTCGCTTGAATTTCACAAGCTCGTCAGTTGTGTTTTATTGATATTAACTGACAAAATATGAAAATCAATGCTGTATTTGAGCATGTGGCTCATTGAACTTGATTGATATCAAATATTTCTAGGCCAAGTAAATTTTTGTTATAGCGATACGAGCATGTCCAAGCTCGCGGCTTATTATTTCCCTTGCCCTGCGATCCCATTCTCGCTCTATACCTTTGAGTTGTCTTGAAGACAGGCCGCCATTTATTGGACAAGCCAGTCCTTTACCATTGCTATCAAATTGCTGTGTTAACTCACGGTATCTTCTTTGAGCATAGGCATGGCGTAAGCCATGACATTTACTTAACCCCAACAGTTTTATCTGCTTTTGATAATGGCCAAGATGTTGTTTGTAGGTTTTGTCTACGGGGATTAATGAAAGACCCTGAGGTATTTGTTGCATTGCATTTGACAGCCATTGGCGTTGTTCTTCATTCGTAATATCTAATGTTCGTCCAATCCCTCCTTTAGTCCAGCTCGGTTTGATTTTTAGGTTATTACCTTGCCATGCTTCGCTGATTATCAATTTAATGGATTCTTCACGGCGCAAGCCAAATAAGGATTGTGCTTCGAGTGACAGGCGAATTAGGGGATCAGCACATTTGCTAAAATCGGTTTGATGGATAGCTTTGTTATAAGTCGGTGCATAGCTACGTCTGTTTATTTGATAAGTATCGTTTCCAGGTTTAACGAGCTGAGGCTTATCCAGCAAAACACCAACTTTACGTAATTTTGCCATGTAATTTTTGATAGTGGCGGTACTTTTACCTTGAGCCTTCCATAGTTCAATCAGAATATAAATATGTTTTGGCTTGAGGCCGTTAAGATGCCCCAATTTATATCCTTGTTCATGTAAATCTTTGATGCATCGGTTCAGCATGTGACGCATGTCTGCTTTGCTGGCAAAAGAATATCCTTTAATGTTTTTAACACATTCATTTATGGAGTATTGGGCGCTTTTCAGTTTTGATTTACTCATGAATGTACGCCCATAAGGTATTACGTGATTTAATCCCCATTTCATCTCGGATAAGCCAATCAGTTTGGTAATTACCAAGGATAGGTAAAAGCTCATTTTTTAATTGTCTTGCATAAAGATACCGGTAGGTTTTGTTTGTTGACAACTTCATGGCACTTAATGCCATACGCCATTGCGAGAGGATATCGTCATAATCATGCAATTGAAGCAAGCATTGGTTGCTCTGAGCGTAGTTACTTAACGCAGAGAGAATGTGCGTTTGATTTTTATTACGAAAGGGGATTGTTCTGTCTTCTGAATTAAAAGCAATTTCCCGAGTAATCCATAGCTTCTCATCTCTTGTATGAACGCCAGGAATCACTTGAATTGCTTCGCTAAAGGTTAAACCAAACTCTGTTTGCATCCCCATAATAATTTTTGCAATTGGCTGGGTAATTTCAGCCCAGATGTCTGGTATTATTTTCTTTGATTTTCGGGTATTACGTTGCCGGGATAGCCCAAGGCTTTTATTGTCTATATCAGATAAATGGCAATCAATGCTCAGCAAAAATCTTCTGATTGTTGTCATATAGTCCATGACCGTTGCAGGTCTAACTTTATTTTTCTGCCAGAATTCAATCAGCTTTTCTATGTGATGTTTTTTTAGAACATGCCATGATTGAGGAACATCACCAATTAGAAATAAATCATCAATCATTTTATGAATGACGAACGCACAATGTTTTTTATCCTTGAAGCTGCCCCGAATGTCCGCTTGTAAGTATCGGTTGGCAGTTTGTCTCAAAGACTGTTTACGCATTTTTTCTACTCTAAAAAGTACTTGCCCTGATTTTGGTTTAGTGTTGATCGAGCGGCTCACTCAAAAGCGATACCAGGCTTGCGCCACTAGGCTCTAGTTGGGGGCAAATCAATCGTTATAAGGCAAACGATATTGCCGGTTTACAACAGGTTTTTTTGGTGCTTTCTCCTTTTTAGTTTTAACAGATTAATGAATTGACAAAGCAAGGTTTTGCCCTGATTCCTGGTCATTACAGAAGTGGTGATGACAGTAAGTGTTTAAGATACTTACCCTGCTGAAAAGCAGATTATCCATGAAGGGTTTCCCGACTTGAACGTCCAGCCACTGGGTTAGGGAACAAGGTGGCTTAGCGTAAGACCATTAAGGTTTCGCCTGAACTTCCCAGGCTCATCAGTTACGCTTGACTAAAAACTATCAAAATGGTGCTTGCCAGGCAAGCGATTTAATAAGAATATTTTGTCCTGTCGGATACTGCCCGACAGGACAAAATTATTTAATGTGTTGATTTTACTATGTAAAATCAATGGTTCTGTTCTGCGTCACTGCTAATAAATTGCAGTGACGCAGATATACCAATGAAATAGCGATATTATTCCAATTTGTTCTATAATTAAGTTTCAGGGATAAAAGACACCATGGATAAATGAAATAAATATTCTCTGAGTGGGGTTAATATGGCTACAAAAAAAATCGAGGGTTTGCAGTTTACAAGATTAATGATGGTATTAAGTAGCATGTCTCCTTTATTCATATTATGGGCTGTTCGTGGAACCTCATTAATTACAGATAAATACTTCATCCCAATTTGTATAGGTTTTATTGTTATCCCTACCGGAATTCTTTATTGTCGTATTCAAATTGCTAAAAAAAATAATGATCTGCAAGTAAAAAAAACTAATCATGTGGATGACAGTAAAGACCATATATTGATTTATTTATTTGCAATAATGCTTCCGTTGTACACTGCAAATTTACAAGTTGAAAGAGAAGTTATAGCCACATTGTTAGCTTTAATGTTCATTATCTTTTTATTTTGGCATTTGGATATGCACTACATGAATTTAGTGTTTGCAATATTTGGGTACCGCGTATATACAATCAATCCTAGTAAAGATGACCAATTAGGTTCACAAGAACCTTTTATTTTATTGAGCAAACGCAGATACCTAATGGATGGCCAAAGCATAGATGCTTATAGGCTAAGTAATACTGTCTACATAGAAAAGGAAAAGTGAGATATTTTATGCCATTTAACTTTAATAAAATTGAAACTACGGAGTTTGGGGTTTGCGTAGATGAAATAGAAGAATCATATTATATAGTCCCGAGCGATGTTAGTGTCCAAAATGCACTAAAAGAAATGCTGATTCAAACAATGGATTGGTTAAATATAAATGGTGAAGCATTGGATATATTCGATCCAGCTGATAAATACGCTACAAATGAGCGGCTTGTAATCCCTTTAGACTCAGAATATGTTTTAAAACATTGTCGGGTATATAAATCTGATAATTTAAGAATTAATTCTAAGGCTTTAAATGAACCACAAAAGTTAATTTGTTATTTTGGAATCTTCCATGATGATGGAGGTAATAAACTTTTGGCATTTAGAAAAGCATCTTATTTTAAAGGAGAAGTAAAAAAACAATTGGTTGCAATTTGCGATGATTCATTAAGAATGGTTCCTGATCGAGTATTTAAATTAGACCATGATTTTGATTTCGTAGTTTTTGACAATCAAGTATATATTTGGCGCCCCAGTGGATTTGTTTTCGTATCAGGGTTAGATGAGCAAATTTCTGCTTCTTCGATAAAAAATTTGCAAGAAATTTCGCATGAGATTCCTTTTATTAATTTTGATACATTTCAAGAATTTATATCTACTCATAAACGTGCAATGAGGTTGGTTGCTTCATTAGCAAGTAGGAGTGATCTTAAAGACATTTCATTGGCAAAATTAAAGAATATGTGCTCTGATGGAAAAATTGGTTATTCATTTGATAGCAATGTAATAACAATTGAAAAGGGACACGAAATGACATTTCTAATGCTATTAGACCGAAGACTATATAAGATTGATTTAATTGACGATAAACCAGAAATCTATCAAGCTGCAAGTCGAAAAATAATGACAAAAACCTAATAAAATGTTGTCGTCTTATTGCCTACTGGGATAGTTCGCTTAATCATAGCGAACTATCTGCCGGCCGATATTCTGCGGTTTGATGGTGCTCGGACAGATTAAGATTTTTATATTAACCCTAACAAAGAATCTATTTTTTTTATCCTTTGTCCAAGTTGCCCATGAATAATAAAATCAGACTCCTCATTTTGTACTATAACTTTCAATCCGGAGTTAACATATAAGGCAAGGCGTTGAGAATCTCTAAACAATTTTTTCGCCTCTAATAATAAGCCATATCCGTATTTTTGATTTGCTTGTCTTACGGTATCTCTTAATAATTTTTTTCTATCATTAAGTTCTCTGCTAATTTGTTCATTTGCAAAACCACAAGGCTTCATATTCTCTCCTTGAATAAAAAAACACTAACTTTATATACGATACCATATTGATCTCAAACAGATCAAGTGTATTTGATTTTATTAATTCTGCTTATAATTTGTCCTGCATTGGCGGGGATTAATGTCTCAATTATCGACAAAGGGATTCTTATTTTAAACAATTCTCCACCATTAACCAAAATGTAAGCCTGTCCCTTAGGCAAAGAAATAATATCATTCACATCAATCATGGGTACAGAGGATGTTTGAACCCTATCTTCATTGGTCGTATTAAAATAAACCCCATCATCCCCATGCGGGGTGTCATTTGCCATGGAAACTTGCGTGTGGTCAATGACACCTACTTGAGGTAGCATTTTAACCAATAAATTAGCTGTTTCTTCATTTTTAACCCTAAGCATGACCAGCGTGTTAAAATTACCCTCCGTAACTTCTGCCTTGGCTTTTGAGCCAAGAGCTACTTCCATGTCTTGTATGGTTTGAGCGTACGCAGTTACCTGAAAACCTGCACCACCTGCTTTATTGAGGATTTTCACAAATGAATCCTGAATAATCTCTGATAGCTCATCACAATGCAGGTTTAAACGGTAATTGGCATTGCTTTCCTTATAGATTTTCCCTGCGGTAGATACCAGATCTGATAAAAAAGCCTTACCTATCGCTTGTGCTATATTGGGGTTGGTTAAGCTATCAAGTCCAATGTAAATGACTTTCTTTTCTTTGATTGCTGTTATTAGTTCAATTTCATTTCGGCTTAGATTTTATTTATTAACTCACCTTACGCACAGCACCTTGCCTCCTAACTAAAACTCATTAAA
>NZ_CALMPD010000293.1 GCF_937871865.1 uncultured Legionella sp. | reverse complement strand
CAGCGATTTCTGTTGCAAAAGCGCAACCTGTGTATGTGCGTAATCAAGTAACTCAAGGAGATTCGCGTGGATAAAAGATTATTAGAGATTCTCGTTTGTCCTTTATGTAAAGGCAAATTATTAATTAAAAAGCAGGAGCTGATTTGTCGCTTTGATCGTCTGGCTTTTCCGGTGCGTGACGATATTCCAGTAATGCTGGAACAAGAAGCACGAGTCATTTCACTAGAAGAAAAAGATACATTATGAAAACAGCGTTTCATGTAGTTATTCCTGCCAGATATCAATCCACCCGTTTTCCTGGAAAATTGCTACAGGAACTCAATGGAATGACCGTTATTGAGCGAGTATACAGACAAGTTTTATTAGCCAAACCGCAATCAATCACTATTGCTACAGATCATAAGGAGATTGCTGTACATGCGAGAAGTATTGGGGCAACGGTACAGATGACGTTGCCTTCTCATGAAACAGGGACAGACCGAATTGCAGAAGTCGTGGCCAAAGGGAACTTTGCTGCTGATGATATTATCGTCAATGTTCAAGGAGATGAGCCCTTTATTTCCCCTCAGCTAATACAGCAGGTTGCACATGGATTAACTAATACAAATGCGCCTATGTCGACTCTGTGTTGGCCAATAACAAGCATTGAGGCATTAAATAATCCCAATATAGTAAAAGTAGTACGTACTAAAGATAATCATGCTCTGTATTTTTCCAGAAGCGCTATTCCTGCAAGCAGAGATAATCATTTATCGTTTGAGCACACCTTCCGACATATTGGTTTATATGCCTACAGAGCAGCATTTTTACTCGATTTTGTGACCTGGCCAGTATGTGAGATTGAGCGATTGGAAGCATTGGAGCAGTTGCGTGTTTTATGGGCTGGCATGGCCATAAAAGTTGATGAAGCATGTGTTGAACCGTTGCAGGATATCAATACCAAAGAGGATTTAATTCTGGCCAAGCAAATCCTTTCTGATATTTCTAATGAACAGCTGATATAGCTGTTCATTCTTGACCTCTAGCATCCCATATTAAATTGTACTGTAGGCTGGCGCTGAGCTTGCGAAGCCCGGCAATGGGGCTCTGCACAATGTCTGAATATACTCAAAAGTCGTTGAACAATATCAATATTCGTTTTTCAGTCGTCCTCTGGTGACGATGATTTTCCGTAAATAAAGAAGAAATGCAGGAAGCAGCATCATGATAATGCCTAGGGAAAACACTCGGCGAAAATGCGCAGCACCACCAACATCCATGCTTTGTTCTGGAGGAATAAAGCCGACAATTAAAGTAATCGTACAGCCAAATAGCCCTAATATACACACTAGATAATAGCCAATTTTTCCGCCAGGAATTGCGAAGGGTCTTTTAAGGAGAGGAAATTTACCTTTTAAACGCCAAGCCGCGATAAACATTAAGACATACATCATTATGTAGAGCTCTGTACTCAAATCAGTGAACAGCCAGTAGATTGCATTAACACTAGGGAATAATAAAAAGCCGCTGCACAGTACGGTAACCAATAGGGCTTGAACGATTAAAATGCGCGAAGCAATTCCATGTTTGTTTAATTTACACATAAATTGCGGTAAAAAATCGTGTTTAGCCGCCATCAATAATCCCTTGGCTGGTGAAATAATCCAGTTAATCATACTACCCACACTGCCAAGCAAAAGAAGAAATACTAAAATAGGCATTAACCAGTTTAAGTGGTAGGCTTGAAAGAAATTATCAAACGCTCGCATCACCCCATCTACCAAACTTATTTGTTCTTTTGGCAGGACAAACGCTATAGCTAATGAGCCGAAAATCATCGTAAATAATATTAACAGAACGGAAAAAAACATGGCTTTTGGAAAGTTCTTTTGTGGATCTCGAACATTTCTCACATGAACTGCAGCTAACTCCATTCCCAAAAATGAGGTCATTATGGCGGTTAACGATACCCAGGATTGGCTGTCTTTCCATTGTGGCAACAGGTTTGGCAGACTTAAATCTATGGCAACTGGATTGCCTTTGATTAACCAAATCAGTGCAAGCAGAATAATGAATCCCATTGGGACTATCATACCAACAATGGCACAAAATCCTGCAAACCGTGCTGAGGTACGTAAACCAGACAAGCCAATAAAAGTTAACGACCAGAAAACAACCAAAATAACGCTAATGAGATAATACTTATTTTGAGCAAGATCCGGATTAATCAGATAAGCTACTGTTCCTGCAATAAATGATAGTATAGTCGGATACCAGACTAGTGTATTAATCCATTGCAGCCAAATAGTAAAAAACGCGACATTTTCTCCAAATGCATTTTTAACCCAGCTGTAAATACCTCCTTCCTCTTCTGACCAGGTAGATGAGAGTTCGGCTGAGACCAGTGCTACAGGTATTAAAAAGATGATCGCAGAAAAAATAAAAAAGAAAATCAGGGTTGAACCAAACAAGGCTGTTCCTGGTAAATTTCTAATGCTATCAATTGCTCCAGTAATGAGTAGCACTAAAGCGAGCACAGAAATTTTTTCACTAGACCAGTTTTTCATTGATTCTTCGACTTGTTAAAAAGATATACATTATATAGTAATAGGGGAGTGTAGGTGAAGATTTTTTTAGCACAAAAACAATTATATTTATCAATCATATAGATAGATATTCAATGAATCAGTCTTTGTGGCTTTTTGTGCTGGGCTGCACTGGTTTAGCACCAGTCTACTATTGTAACTGCAGGCTGGTGCTGAGCTTGCGAAGCCCGGCAAGGGATCTGCGGTTTATTTTATGAGGCTGATTGCATTAACCATTTTTATAGCCGTCTTTACATGCTGGGGATTTTAAAACAGAGCCATTGTTGCGCTCCCATTCTTCTTCTGTATATAAATGCATGCTAAGGGCATGTAATCCTGTGTCAAATTCATTTTTTAATAATTGATTAATCATTCGATGACGAGCAATTCTCGTTAACCCGTTAAAACATAGCGCAACCGCGGTGACTTTAAAATGAGTTTCGGATCCTTCGGGTACGTGATGGTTACCTGACTCATTCTCAACGTTTAAAAAAACTGGAGAAAGTTCTTCTGTTAATTGTTGCTCTATATCTGTTTTTCGCGACATGTTGACTCTTTTAATTCGTGTATGTAATTAGTTAATTATACGCCGTTAGCAGGTGATTATCCTAATCTCACCAGGAAATTTTTGTCACAATATGACAAAAAATGTCAGTTAATGAACAGTTTGTTGCGAATAATATTGATACTACTGAATGCTTATGAGGTTGTGTTTGAGGATAATTGTTTTCGATTCGTCTGTTATTCGAGTTAATATGGAATAGTTCTTTATTAATCTATGTGTTTGGCATTATGCTTGCATGTTCAACGAAGTAAATTTATCAATGGAGATGGTTATGAGACAGAAGGGTTTTACGCTGATTGAATTAATGATAGTTGTAGCAATTATTGGTATTCTTGCTGCAATTGCTATTCCTGCTTATCAGGATTATACCATTAGGGCACGTGTAACTGAGGGGTTAAACCTTGGGGCTGCTGCGAAGTTGGCCGTGGCTGAAACCGCGTCTACTCTGGGCTCTTTAGGCGCAGTTACTACAACTAATACAGGATATACATTTCCAACTCCAACCACAGATGTTGCGAGTATTGCTGTGGCTGATGGTGGGGCTATTACAATAACCTATCAAGGAGGAGTCCCGGCAGGTACTATAGTTTTAACTCCAACTCAAGCAACTGCTGATGATCCAATTACTTGGGATTGTGCTACAGGTAGTACTCTAGCTGCTAAATATCGCCCTGCAAATTGCCGATAATTTGATAGAAATCATAAAACCGCCTGAGGGCGGTTTTTTTTGCCTTGGAGATCATTAGCTGATTTCGAAACCAATGCCTTAATAAACGTTATTAACTCTGATTTATGAACGGTTATTCTTTTGTGGAGACCATAATAAATTTGAAATATCAATGAGTAGTGGTTTTAGGTCTCTATTAATTCTTGTCCGTTGCCCTACTTTATCTGTATTGCCAGGCTTGCCTTTTATTAAAGCTCTACTGGATAATACGTTTGTCAACGCTGACAACTACCTATCACGGATATTTAGGCAGGTCCAAATGAAACAAAGTTACGTATATATTCTCGCAAGCAAGAGAAATGGTACATTATATATTGGATTAACCTCTGATTTGAGCAAGCGGATATGGGAACATAAGAACAAATTTGTTCCTGGTTTTACTAAGCAGTACAATGTCACAATGCTTGTGTATTATGAGATTTTTAATGATATTACATTAGCTGCAGCCAGAGAAAAAAGATTGAAAGAATGGAAACGACAGTGGAAAATCGATCTCATTGAAAAAATGAATGTTAACTGGCGAGATTTATTCTACGAAATAGTTCAGTAACTGGGCCCCGTGGTCTTTGCCACGGGGATTCGGGACTGGTGAACTGTTATAAAGTTGAACAAGAGGGATGTTCTTTAAAAAATCTCATTTAATACTCAATTTAATCAATAATCACAAAAACCGAAACAGCTTAATTATGAACAATCCCCCGAATCCCCGCGGCGAAGACCGCGGGGCCCATAAATCTCTCATTTGGTGCGATTAATAGCTAGTACTAAGGAGCTATGCATTATTAAAAAATAACCATTACAGCTTCATTTTGTGAATAATCGCAACTCTCGAATCCCCGCGGCGAAGACCGCGGGGCCCATAAATCTCTCATTTGGTGCGATTAATAGCTAGTACTAAGGAGCTATGCATTATTAAAAAATAACCATTACAGCTTCATTTTGTGAATAATCGCAACTCTCGAATCCCCGCGGCGAAGACCGCGGGGCCCATAAAGGGATTATAGCTTCTTCTCAACTAATTGATTTTTCAGGCGGACATAATCAGGCATGCCATTTATATAGGTAGGATATGCTTCGCCTTGAATCAACGGAGCCAGGTAGCGTTTGCAGGCTGGAGTGATGCCCATTCCATCTTCTGATATATATTCTGCAGGCATGGCCTTTTCCTGATTGGCCACATCAGCCAAAGGAACCTGGCCTATAGACCATTGGTATGGCTCGTCTTGTTCGCGAATAATTACCGGCATAATGGCATTATGTCCTTTCACTGCATATTCAACAGCCGCCTTGCCTAAGGCATAAGCTTGTTCTACATCAACCTTTGAGGCAATATGACGAGCAGCTCGTTGCAGATAGTCAGCAACTGCCCAATGATATTTAAAACCTAATTCTGATTTAACTAATTGGGCTATAACAGGAGCAACACCACCCAATTGAGCATGGCCAAAAGCATCTCTTAAGCCAGCATCACTTAAAAATTTACCGTCTTGATTGCGTATCCCTTCTGAAACAACTACCACACAGTAGCCATACTCTTTGACACAGTGAGCTACTTTGGCAAGGAATTTCTCTGGATTAAAAGTAACTTCAGGCAACAGGATGATGTGAGGTGGCTCGGAATTATTTTGACTTGCCAGCCCACTTGCTGCTGCTATCCAGCCTGCATGACGTCCCATCACTTCCAGAATAAATACTTTGGTAGAAGATGCCGCCATAGATGCTACATCAAAGCCTGCTTCTTTAGTTGAAATAGCTACATATTTTGCTACTGAACCAAATCCTGGACATGCGTCAGTAAACGGGAGATCGTTATCCACTGTTTTGGGTATGCCTATGCAAGTAATCGGATAGCCCATAGTTTCACCTAGTTGTGATACTTTATGTGCTGTATCTTGCGAATCGCCACCGCCATTATAGAAAAAATAACCAATATTGTGTGCTTTGAATACTTCAATCAGTCTTTGATATTCGTCATTATTATTGTTTAATTTATAACGACAGGAACCAAATGCACCAGAAGGGGTTTGCATTAATTTTGCTATATCGTCATCACTTTCAAGAGACGTATCAATAAGTTCTTCATTCAGAGCGCCAATAATTCCATTTTTGGCCGCAAACACGGTGCCAATTTGTTCTGGATATAGTTTTGCTGTCTGAATAACTCCACAAGCCGAAGCATTAATCACGGCAGTTACGCCACCTGATTGAGCATAAATTGCATTTTTTACAGCCATTTTTTCTCCATTAATTATTAAACCTGATTTTTAAGAGTATTGATTTTCGTATTCGTTGAGCACGGCATCGATGCTTTGAATTAACTCTGCAAAAGCTGCTGATAATTCTTCTATTTTGCTCGCAGTAGCAGCCAATTTTTCTAACTGCATCACCTTTTTTTGTAATATTGGCACGCCACAAAAACAACAGGCTCCATGCAGCTTATGCGCGGTTTCACCTAAGCCTTTTATATCCTTGTTATGCATTAACTGGATGAATTCTTCGCGGTTTTTATGTAATTCTTCAATAAACTTGGCTAAAAACTCTTCTGCAAGTGCTTGATTTCCGGAAACTTTCTGGACACAAAGCTGCCAATCAATCGCTGAGTGTTTTGCTTTATCAACAATACGAAGAATCTGGATGAGTAATTGTTTTTCATCAATAGGTTTTTGCAGACAAAAGTCCACCCCAGATTTTTTGAGGTCGACAGTACTGATATCACTGCTGTTTGCACTAATAAGCACTATAGGTGTGTGCTTATTCAGTAATGATTTTTGCCTGATCATACGAGTAGCTTCAAGACCATTTAACTTTGGCATCTGCAGATCGAGCAATATAATATTAAATTTTTTGTCTTCACAAATTGCGACAGCCATTTCACCATCATCAACTGCCGTTACATGGGCATTATCACTTAGCAAAGAATTCAGCAACATTTTATTTACGGGGTTATCCTCTGCGATTAATAATTCAGGATGGAGAAAACGCAATTGTTCTCGCAAGCCATCCAGTTCATGATTAATTGCCTTTTCGGTATGATTGTTATTGTTCAGGGATTCGATAATATCCTGCAATTTCTGGATACTTATTGGTTTATATAAAAAGCCTTGGGCACCAAGCGCTGAATAATCATTTATAGGCCATTTGGATATTAGAACGTAAGGCAGATGGTTGTGCTGTGCGATTAGTTCTGCGACTTGTTGTTCACATCCTTGATTTACATTGATAAAAGCTATTTTACAGTCCGTATTTTTTGTCAGGGATTTGGGGAGTTTATTAAACGTATTCACTGATACGCATTCAATGCCCCAGTACCCCAGGCCATTACACAAGGCCTCCAAGTGAAGAAGATTATCATCAAAACAAAGTATTTTTAAGTGAGCGAAGCGATGTGTCTGATTTTTTTCAATCTCATAGGCTAATAGCTTTTCAACTTTAATTCTGGCCGAAAATGAAGAGCCTTTGTTCAGCTCGCTGGTCAGGTTGATGCGTCCATTCATTTCTTCGCAGAGTTTTTTACAAATAACAAGTCCCAGCCCAGAACCACCATAACGGCGAGTGATGCTTGTATCTGCCTGATTGAAGGCTGTAAATAATTTGTTTTGATCTTCTGGTGAAATGCCAATACCTGTATCAGATATTGTAAAGAGCAGGGTGTAATCCTTTTCTGTTTCCACTTCGATTCTGGTTCTGATTAATACGTAACCGTGATCGGTAAATTTAACTGCATTGGTTACTAAGTTACTGATTATTTGTTTGATTCTGAAGGGATCGCCTAAAATCGTTTTAGGAACATTGATCTCTGTGATGGGAATTAAATCTATTCCCTTTTTATGAGCATTCGGGCTCGCAAGAGCAAGCACTTCATCAATACAGGCTCGTATGTCCACTGGAATGCAGTCAAGATGCAATTTGCCGGCATCAATTTTGGAGAAGTCTAAAATATCATTGATAATGCCCAGGAGATCCTGAGCGGAGGATTTAATTGTTTTTACATAATCCAACTGCAAGGGATCGAGTTTGCTTTCGAGCAACACATTAGTAAAACCAATAACCCCATTCATCGGTGTACGAATTTCATGGCTCATGTTCGCAATAAATTCTGATTTTTGTCGACTCTTTTCTTCTGTCTTTTTCTTATCAAGTGATAATTCAATGTTTTTTTCTTCCAGTAGTTCCAGACTTTGTTGTAAATCTTCTGTTGCCACTTCAATATGCTGATTCAAATCTCGAATAGTACTTAAATATTGTTTTTGCAGATGCGCACAGCCTTTTTCAATCGTTCCCAGCTCACCTTTGCTTACTACTTTTATCTCAGTTTCAAATTCGTTTCTTAGAATTTGTTTCATGCTTCGATTTAATCTGATAATGGGAAGATAGATACGTTTTGAAAGAAAATAGTGGATGGTTAGTCCCATAAGCAAACCAAACAGGGTAATGAAAATGGTAACGATGAGCATCTGATAGCGTTTAATCAGCATAGTGTGGGTATCAATATCAATAGATAGCCACCCAAGAATATCATCAGCCTGGAATGCTATTGGGCTTGGGATGTTTTTAAATGGGGTATTGGAGTATAAATTAAATTTAGGGATAGTAATGGGGGCAATAAAATTAATCGTGAATGGATTGATTTGTTTACTTTCAATGTAATCGCCAGTGAAATCTGGTGGATTAAATGGCTTATGAATCGAGTGTTTGCCGCCGCGATAAGCTAATAATTGTCCGCTTGCATTATAGAACGCCAGTGCTTTAACCTCAGGATTGATGGTTGAAGCGTTGATTAAAC
The DNA here is from genome assembly GCF_937871865.1 of uncultured Legionella sp. Taxonomy (GTDB): domain Bacteria; phylum Pseudomonadota; class Gammaproteobacteria; order Legionellales; family Legionellaceae; genus Legionella. The sequence continues at coordinate 15,210 of NZ_CALMPD010000293.1, read as the reverse complement.
CTTGCAGAGTTCTGTCATCATGGCGAAGTAAAGCAAATTGGGCTGCGGGCAGTAATTGACGAATATACGCTTCACCCAAACGAGACATGTGTTGCTTTAGATCTTTCCCGAATTGGCCATTATAAAAAACAGCAAACAGCAAGGCGACCAGAAAGGCTGGAATCAAGGTAGTGATTCTAAGCTGATATTTAATACCAATACTTTTCAAGATAACTCCCGTATAAGCCTGAATTCAGCGGTTGAATCTTTGCGTTGATGGCAAAGTCGGCTATTATAGCCCGATTATTTTATTCCTTACAACGGATGATATTATGACTGTTAGAACACGATTTGCACCTAGTCCCACTGGCTTTTTACATGTAGGAGGAGTAAGGACTGCCTTATTCTCATGGTTGTATGCTAAACGCCATCAGGGAAAATTTATACTAAGAATAGAAGATACTGATAGAGAGCGTTCTACTCAAGAGTCTGTACAGGCTATTTTGGATGGTATGAACTGGTTAGGTATGGATTGTGATGAAGGTCCATTTTATCAAACAGACAGATACGCCCGATATAAGGAAGTCGCCCAGCAATTTCTAGCTGAAGGCAAGGCATATCGTTGTGAATGCAGCAAAGAGCGCCTGGAGGCGTTACGTGAATCTCAATTAGCTGCTAAATTAAAACCTCGCTATGATGGACATTGTCGCGGCAAAAACTTGCCTGCCTCAGATGCTCCTTACGTTATCCGTTTTAAAAACCCGGATAGTGGCACTGTATCGTTCAAAGACGAGGTGTACGGTGATATCCATGTGGAAAACAGTGAGCTGGATGATTTGATTCTGGTTCGTTCTGATGGTCATCCTACGTACAATTTCGCCGTTGTAATTGATGATATGGATATGAACATCACTCATGTTATTCGTGGTGATGATCATATTAATAATACTCCAAGGCAGATTAATTTATTCAAGGCATTAAATGCTTCTATCCCGGTTTTTGCTCATTTACCCATGATATTAGGTGACGATGGCAAGCGCCTGTCAAAACGTCACGGTGCTGTTAGTGTGATGCAATTTAAAGAATTAGGTGTTTTGCCGCATGCATTGCTAAATTATCTGGTTCGTTTGGGTTGGTCTCATGGCGATCAGGAAATTTTTAGCGTAGACGAAATGATCGCTTGTTTTGATTTAAGTAATGTGAGCCGAGGAGTATCAAGCTTTAATTATGATAAATTATATTGGTTGAATCAGCATTATCAAAAAAGTGACTCTCCAGAATCTGTAGCAGAAGCATTACGTTGGCATTTTGAGCAAGCAGGAGTAGATCTTGCCAATGGTCCTAATTTAAGTGACCTGGTAGCAACTCAGGCCGAACGGTGTAAATCATTGGTTGAAATGTGTCAGATGAGCCTTTACTTTTTTACTGACACTATTGAATACGATGAGGATGCAGTAAAAAAACATTTGCGCCCAGTCATACTCGAGCCTTTAACTGCTCTTTATGAGCGTTTTAAAGCCGTTGAAGAGTGGCAGAAGGATCAACTTCAAGAATGCATTAATGATGTTAGTGCACAATTTGATATTAATATGGGGAAAATTGCTCAGCCCTTGCGTGTTGCGGTTACAGGTGCGGGAATGTCTCCATCCATTGACATGACACTCACTCTTTTAGGCAAGCAACGAGTATTAAGCCGACTTGAGTGTGCTTTGGAGAAAATCAGAGTACGAGCCAGCGCCCAATAATATTGTTCATCAAGTGCTCCGAATTACCACGTCCTGCAAGGACTGGTAACTCGGAATAATTCCCAAGTTATTGATCATTTACACTAATTTTACTGTATTAAGAATAGAAATTATAAAAAGCAGGTAGCAACCTTTAGCTGAATCACGTTAATATAAAATGTTTCAAATAGACAGCGGGGTAATCAATCATGAAGATTAAAACAAGTATCATTAGTTTGGCACTAACCTGCTCCTTGGTTTCTCCTATGCTTTGTGCTGCTGACAGCAAAGAAGATAAAGGATTAAAAGAGCAGATGCAAAAGATAGTAAATGAATATTATAAACAATACAGTGACCGGGAACAATTCACCGCTGTAGCTGCCTCCGTACTTGTTCCGCGCGATAAAAAAATAGATCTTAATGACATACAGACCGTGGTGACTGGAACCATGGGATATCCTCCATTAAATCAGAAAATAACCCAGGAAAATTTGTTTGATATTGGCAGTATCACCAAATCATTTACTTCAATGATTTTGTTGCAATTGCAGGCCGAAGATAAATTATCTCTGGATGATACCTTGGGCAAATGGCTTCCTCAGTATCCTAATTGGAAAGAAGTGACGTTAAGGCAACTGTTGAATATGACTAGCAGTATTCCTAATTATTCAGAAGCACCAGAGGTGGATAAAATATTAAGAGACGACCCTGGCCATGTGTGGACGAACGAAGAATTACTAAAATATGCAGATCCAGAAAAACCACTAAAGGTTAATAAAGAAAATTATTATGAATACTGTAATTCGAATTATATTCTTGCTGCATTAGTTATTGAAAAAGTAACCCAGGACAGTTTTGAAAATCAATTAAAAAAACGAATATTAAATTCAAGTCATCATTTAAATACAGCGTATTATCCTGCTGGTGCTGATGGGGTTGCTGTAGGTAACGAGATCAAGGCAAAGCGTGTTCATGGTTATTATTACGATGAAAAAAGCAAAAAGGTAGTTGATACCATTGGTAATGATTTATCCTGGGCAGGTGCTGCGGGAGCTATCGTTGCGACAACTGAGGATGTGGTACGGTGGGTTCAGATGTTGTATCACGGTACGTTAATTGATTCCGCGAAAAGAGAAAAGACTCTGATTGAGCTGGAATCTGTAGTTTCAAGCAAGACAGGTCGCCCTATTGCTACAGTGACAGCAGAAGATCCTGCTGGATTTGGGTTAGGGGTAGCTTATCGTTATGATAACGAATCCAAACAACGATTCTGGTTTTATGAAGGCAGCACGTTAGGCTTCAGAGTGATGTATTTATGGAGTCCTTGTAATGATGTAACTACAGTGGTTGCTTTAAACAGTAAAGGGGCAGAAGGAAATCCTGATTCCAAAATGGGAGATCATATCGGTCTGGCTAATCAGAATTTATATGAGGCGGTCATTCGTCTACATCCTGAGTTGCGTTGTAAACCCGAATAAATACGAGAATCCAGGGCAAATTGATTTTATTTATCTTTTTGCCCTGAATTAAGTTAACATAAGGCCGATTTGCAGATTTTTACTGAATTATCGGGTCCCTTATGCAGATAACTACAATTCTTCGAAATATTTTGGGGGTACTGTCGTTTTTTCCATCAATCCTTTGTGCCGCGACTCCACCTTACGATGAATTAGATAAAGATTACATACAACATGTCGTAGATGATTATTTTAAAAAATACAATAAAAGAGAGCAGTTCACTGCCATTTCTGCTTCCGTTTTGATCCCACATAATGGGATGATGCAGTTGGAAGAGATTAAAACAGCAATGTCTGGTCGAGTAGGGTACCCTCCATTTTCAGAAAGACTCACTGCAGAACATGTATTTGATATTGGCAGTATCACCAAATCGTTTACTTCATTAATTTTGTTGCAATTACAAACAGAAGGTAAATTATCTTTGGATGATCTTCTGGGGACTTGGCTTCCTCAATATCCTAATTGGAAAGACGTTTCTTTGCGACAGCTATTAAATATGACCAGTGGTATTCCAAATTACACAAACGATCCTGAATTTGCGAAGCAGGTAGAGCAGAATTTGGGACGTGTTTGGCGTGATGAGGAGCTGATTCAGTATGCACATCCTGAAAATCCCCTACAGATAAATCAAGATAATCGATTTGATTACTCTAATACGAATTATATACTGGCTGGCTTGATTATTGAGCAAGTGACTCATGATACCTTTGCCAATCAGTTGGAAGAACGGGTTATTAATCAAGGTAATTTTTTAAATAACTCCTTTTATCTGGCAGGGCCTGATGGAGCAACTGTATGTGAAGCGATAGCTGAACGAAAGATGCATGGCTATTATTTTGATTCGAATAGTAATAAGGTTGTCGATTCGTTCAGTAATGATTTATCCTGGGCTGGGGCTGCAGGAGCATTAGTCACCAATACGGAGGACGTGGTGCGCTGGGTACAACTACTTTATCATGGTACTCTTTTTAATCCTTTATATAGAGAGACAGCTCTTGCAGAATTAATGTCTGTAGTGTCAATGAAAACCGGATTACCCGTTTCTACGGTTACTGAAGATGACCCGCACAGTTTTGGTTTGGGCGTTGGGTATTTTTATGATAAAGAAAGCAAATTAAAATTTTGGACTTATCAGGGCAGTACAATGGGATTTCGAGTGATGTATTTCTGGCAGCCTTGCAATGATGTCACTACTGTAGTTGCATTAAACAGCAAAGCAGGGGATCCTGATTCTAAAATGGTAAATCATATTGTTGAAGCCAATATGAGTTTGTATTATGCCATTATAGAGCATTATCCTCAGTTACGTTGCGACGCTTAATCAGCATATAGCTGGCTTGGTAAGAAGTTGTAGCGCTATGGATAATTCACCTGGCTAATTGAGATGTAACATATGACTTTAAGTATCAATATAAAAACAGATAAATTCTTTATTGCTATTGGCAAGGAGGATTCGCATAGTTTTATTATGTTTGGCGTGTATGACCAAAATTACGTGCAGCATCTCCTTTGCAGGGTAGGAAAAGATATTGACGAACCAGTAGATCCTGATGCTGTTAAGTGTCTGGTCATGGGGGAACGATTTAAAAATGTATTGTTCTCAAAGCTGAGATCAAAATTAAGAAATGAGCGAACAGAGAGGCCTAATCCGGAAAATAAACCAATCAGTTATCAGGCTTATGACACAACATATGATAACTATCTGGAGTTTATTCAACTATTGGAAGCGCTGCAAACGAAAGAGAACCTGTTTTCATGTTATAAACCCGCGAAGGAAGAAGGGGATGTGGTTGAGTTTGTTAAAACCTCAATGCCTGTATGTATTGCGCGAACTGAGCTGGGAGCATTAAAGAAGAACATTAATGAATTTAGTGTTGATAACACATGTCGGCACACAGCCATCAATTTAGTTAAAGAAGTGCAGAAAACACCTGTTTCCTCTCTGGTCTCTTCCAGTTTTTTCTTTGATTTACCTTATAGAACGGCACTTACTTATGGGAAGCCCAGTGTTGTTATTCCATTTTATGTTTTACCTTTATCCCCTGTATCATTTACAGATCTTGATGCTGAAAAAAAACGAATTATTGAAAAACTGTATTACCGGATGGAGCGTTTAGTGTTGCTTGAACCAGATTCAGAGCAAACGATGAATAAGTTTAATAGTCTTAAAAATTTATACCTTCAGTTGGTTGGAGAGCAAAAGCAATTGAGTCTGAATGAATTACTTATTCATATTCAAGGTTGGAAAGAGCAGAATAAAATGCTCTTGAATACGTTAAGAAAAACCTATTTTTGGGATAGTTTTTTTACGAGGGAATCAGCAACCATGACCATGGTTTCCGGGATTGAACGGGATCTGGTTCGTGCTCAAAAAACTCCCATTGCCCCACTTTAGCTATTAGAATTAATTTGAATTACCGCGCCGACTTGAACGAGGATTTTCTGGATGTAATGCTCATAAGAATAGTACTTGCTATCGTCACTTTTTTGCTGCATGTTATATGCTAAATATTCAATGTTCCAATTCTTTTAGTTCCGTTTCTTATAAATAATCAAAGGAGTGACTGTGAAATTATATTATTCTAAAGGGGCTTGTTCTTTGGTCGTTCGTATCATTCTTAACGAGCTAGGTATTGAGTTTCAAGATGAGGCTGTAGATTTAAAAGAAAAAAAAACAGCAAGAGGGGAGGATTTTCTGAGCATTAATCCTAAAGGAGCTGTGCCGGTATTAGTATTGGATAATGGTGATGTAATTACCGAAAACCAGGTTATCTTACAGTATCTTGCTGATACTGCATCAGCGCAGGAATTATTGGCTCCAGTTGGTGATTTAAAGCGCTATCATACTCTTGAATGGTTGAATTACATGGCGGCTGAACTCCATAAATCATTGAGTTTATTTTTTGTTCCTGGAGTATCTGATGAATTTAAAGCCAATGTTTTAATTCCTATGATTCAGAAAAAATTCAGCTATATCGATAAGCATTTGTCACATAATACTTATTTAATGGGGAAGCATTTTACTTTGCCTGATGCGTATTTGTTTGTGATGACCCTGTGGACTCATTATTTTAAATTGGATTTATCTGCTTATACTCATTTAACAAAATACATTGGATTTATTCAAACCAGACCAGCCGTTATAAAATCATTGCAGCAGGAAGAGTTAGGCGGCTAATGGCCGCGGGAATCTGTCTATTAATTGGTTTTGAGCTTTGAAATGGATGATTCCCATTTTTTCTTGATGACCAGTAAATTCTGACAAGTTGAGTGCTAAAGTGCTGTAGAATCATCAAAGGAGTTAAAAATGCGGAGAAAGGGTTCTTTTAAGGGAGGATTGGATCTACAGTTTCTTGCACAATCTCAATTGGAGTCTTTGGATAAGTTAAAGCCCAATGAACATGCTGCGATATTAGGACGTAATACATTGCGCCTTTTAATGATGGGCTGGCCTGAATCATGGACAGAATTATTCTCCTGGGCTTTTTTCAAAGCTATTTTCATTCAACGCGATCCTGAACTTTTAAAAGAGTTTCGTCGTGCATTTCAGCAAGGTTTTGAACTTCTTTTTGAACAACTTGAAGGCCTGAAACTTACTGACGAACAGCATGTACAAGTTCAGTTGTATTTAAGTAACTGTTTAAGTCTTTTACCGTATTCAGATCTGACTCCTTATGAATCCATTAAAATCCCTCAATTTATTGATGCTCAATGGATGCTTGTTGAGTATTACGTAAATCCTATTGAGTTGACTGATGCAAATAATAATAATTTGAAGGATCATGATCGAGTATTTGCTTATGGACTTGAGCCGATTAATCATCATGAAGCAAAATCACATCTTATTTTTATGGGGACTACATATCCAGCTGGGCAGGGATTTATACCGCAAGTAACTACTGATTTTGAAGCATTTGAGACTGTTGGCAGCTCTTTATATTTGAGCGGCAGGCAGAACATTCTGGACTGGTTATTGAGACAGAAAGACAAAGTGAATGTCAGTGGGATGAGCTTGGGCGGCTCGCTGGGTCTATTGCTTGCTGTAGATTTAGGGCAGTATTTGTCTCGTGTTGATGCTCTAAACCCGGCTGGTTTACATAAGCTTGTTGGCACGAATAAGTACGATCGATGGAGGGAACTCACCTGCAAACCAGAGGTTGTTATTCAGCAACAAAAAAATGATCCGGTTTCATTATTAGGGGTATGGAAATCTGATTGGGAAATAATAAAGGTGATTCCGCCTAAAGATAAAGGAGGGCCTAATCCATTCTGCGATCATTTTTTAAATTATGCTGGATTTGCTGAAACAGAATTTTCGTATTCTTCCGCAATAGCTGATAATGACAAGCGCAGAGCAAGTAACTTATTGCTTTATTCAATTGGTCGAAGCACTATTTATTATATGGTTATTTCTCCCTATAATAATTTTGTACGACCAGCACATCATGTTATTGTAGAAAATAAGGTTTCTTATTTTATTTTATTATCAACCGTCCTGGGTATTGGTCTTTTTACCAGTCTCGTTCTTGCAAACACACTCTCCCCAATGATGTTACTGGGTATTTTTTCTTTTTGGGGGGCATTGGGCGGCCTTTTGTTTATTCCAATTGCTCTTAATACGCTTATTCCCAATCCGGAAACCGCATGGAATGGCAGCAATTTTTTAGATTATGCAAATCTTCATAATCCTGATTTACCGCGAAATGCCGAAATGGATGTTTATAATAAAGAACATAAAATTGAAATAAATCTTACGTATAAAGAGGTGCATGCTTATTATAAAACAATGCGCTGCCTGGTTAAGAACAAAGATTTTTTACCTTCTGAGGAAGCGCTGTCTTATGGTGAGATAGGTTTATCCAAAAGGCAATTGCTAAGCAAAAGCGAAAGACCAGAGTGCTTCGACGAGACAGTTTCGTTAAAGACAACAAAAGCAAAGGCAGTTCATATCAAACATGCTCTTACGTTCATAGCGCAGCTGGGTTCTGAAAATGAAAAGGAACTAAAAAAAGCTCTTGAGCAGGAGTACGCCCGTTATCGCATTGGCAAGCATTAGTTTATAAAATTTAAGTTCAGCGTCCAGGATTATACCTATGTGCATCATCTTTATGCATGATACAATCAATGGTTTCTAGCTGTAGCTTATTCAATGAGTTGTTGTTAACTGCACTCAAATTCTTGAGAGATTATAAGCTACAGACAGTTTCTGCTGAAAGAGGTTTCTAATGCCAATTAATGATTCATTTAAAGGTGGTTTGGATTTAAAGTTCTTTCCTGATGCGCAATTTGAATCTTTGGATAATATTGACTCGAATCAACAGGCTGGAATTATCGCACGCAACAATTTACGTTTATTGATGATGGGCTGGACTGACTCATGGACTCAATTAATTACATGGGATACTTTGCTCTCAGTTTTTATAGAACAAGATCCTGAATTGTTAAAAGAATTACGGGCTGCCTTCCAGGCTGGATTTAAACATCTTTATGATCAACTCAACGGAGTGACATTAAACAAAGAGCAAATCGAACAATTCCAGCTGTACTTAAGTAATTGTCTGTCCCATTTACCTTATGCTGAATTAACCTCGTTTGAATCAATTACCATTCCTCAGTATATCAACAATCAGTGGGAGTTTGTTGAATATTATGTTAATCCTATTGAATTAACTGAAAAAAACAAGCTTACAGACAAAAAACAGGATCAAGTGTTTGCTTATGGACTAGAGCCGATAATAAATCGAAATGCAACACCTCACTTAATTTTTATGGGAACAACTTTTCCTGCAGGAAAAGGATTTACATCACAATTGGTTAGTAATTTTGAGGCATGTGAAACTATTGGCAGCTCACTGTATATGAGTGGCCGGAATCGAATTCATAGTTGGTTATCACGACAAAAGCAAAAGGTGCATGTATGTGGAGGAAGCCTTGGAGGCTCACTGAGTTTGCTGCTTGCAATTGATCTGGGGGAGTATGTGTCGCGAGTCGATGCATTGAACCCTGCAGGGCTATTTCATCAGGAGTTGAAGGGGAATCATGATCGATGGGATGAAATGATTGTCAAACCACAGGTTGTTATTCAAGAACAAGAAGATGATCCTCTCTCGTTACTAGGAGTATGGAAAGCAGATTGGGAAATTTTGCATGTCTCCCCACCTCAAGAAAAAAGAGGGCCTAATTTTATCTTTGATCATTTTATGAATTACGCCGGTTTTGCTAATACTGTATTTACCTATATGGATCCAACCCACCAAAATGCTGAACGGAAGGCGCGAAATTTATGGCTGTATTCAATTGGACGAAGTGCTGTTTATTATTTATTGATACTGCCTTATGCAAGTGTGGTGCGTCCTATATGGTATTTTGTAGTTGAAAGTCAGTCTGCATCACTTATTTTGTTGTCGGCACTCCTTGGTGTTGGAGCACTAGCGGCTATGACTGCTTTGGGAGTCATATCACCGATGTTATTTTTTGCCTCAGTGGAGGGGCTTGGTATCTTTGCTGGATTATTATTTATTCCGGCCCTTATCAATGCCATGGCGCCTAATGAATTGGGCATTGATAGTGATGAGTTCGATTTTTATGTTAAAACTCATCATCGCATGGCCGTCAGGAACCCCGGCATGGATATATACAATAAAGAGCATAAGATAGACGTCAGTATTACTTATCGTGAGCTGTACGCCTATTATAACGCCATGCGCTGTCTGGTGAAGCATAAAGATTTAATACCCGAGGATGAATTTAAATTGCTTGAAGGTACGGATAAGTCAAAAAAACCATTTTTAATGGCTCTAAAAAATGCGGATGATGAACAGACAGTGATTACGCTTAAAACTACTAAAGCAAAAGCAATGCATATCCGGCATGCGTTGACCTTTATTGAACTATTAGGTTTTGAAAATAAGAAAGAACTTAAAAAGGCTTTGAAGGAAGATTATCAAGAGTATTTAGTTGGGAAAGCACATTCGCGTTGAGCCATTTCATAGCGCAGCAATAAATTCGCAATTTGCTTCTTTTTTTTATAAACTAACGCGATTAAATTTACTCAGGCTTTGTGAACCAAATTTTTATTCGTTGTAAATCAGAGTTCGTTGCGAGCGAAGTGAGACAATCCTGTACCGAATTTTAACGAAACATCACTCTGGATTGTTTCGCTAACGCTCGCAACGACAGGCTTTTATGCAATAAAAAATTAGTTCACACAAACCTAAAATTTTTGAGTAAATTGTGCACTACTACCATGATTTGATTTCCATTTTTGATAACTGCTTTGCCGAGAACTATAATACGCGTCTGGTGAAAGGCGATGATGAGCCTGTTTATCTTCCCGCAGACGATGAACGTTCTTATAATGCTTTGTATTTTGCTCATGGCTTTTATAGTAGTGCATTGCATGAGTGTTCTCATTGGTTAATTGCTGGCGAAGAACGACGAAAGCTCATTGATTTTGGCTATTGGTATATGCCTGATGGCCGTAATGCTGAGCAGCAGGCATTATTTCAAAAAGTAGAAGTGAAACCGCAGGCCATGGAGTGGATACTTTCGGCTGCTGCTGGCCATAAATTTCGGGTCAGTGTTGATAATCTTAATGGTGCAGAGTCTGACACAGAGGCTTTCAAACTCGCCGTTCATGCCCAAGTGTTACATTATTGTGCTAATGGGCTTTCGCAACGAGCTGCTGTTTTTCGAGAAGCACTGTGTCTGTTTTATAGGCGTCCCCTTGAGTTAAAACCAGAGGACTTCAGGCTTCTTGATCTTTAATCTTTTATTGTTCAATGATGTAACACGACACCTATAGTCCAATCGAGGTTCTGATCAGGTGGTATGTAATTAATAGATTGTTCAGGAACTATACCGTATCCATCAACCATTAATGCATAATAATAGGCAGAAAAAAGGCAGTATTGGTACACATACTCATCATCAGGAAATTGAGCGTTAAGCGCATCCCATTGTTGATGACATACTTGGTTGTCAGCTTGCTGTAGCAGGCTTTGGTTAGTTAATTTGTTGTTGTTAAAATGGAATAAGCTACTGTCAGCCAGATTGGATATGCCTCCTATGGAATACCAGGAGTCTACTGGATTGGCAGCAAGTATCGGCTGAATAAGTTGATTGACTTTGTGTACTTCAGTCATGAGCATAGAGACTTCCTGTTCACATGACGGAGCATTTCCTTGGCCAGCTTCTCCGTCAGGGAGTGGGTAATCATTTGCAAAACAGGAAGCCGAATTAAGAAACTGATGTGACACTTCAGTTTGACCTAATCCCAAAAAGCTTTGAACATACAGATTATAGTGGTGGCCGTATAGATCAAGTTCCACTTGGGAACGAGGACTTACTTCCGTATTCTTTTGAATTGGGAATACGATCTGTACTGAAGCGCCTCCCATATCCATTACGCCAACAGATTCGTTTTGCTTGGTTTGCAGCGTGCCTAAATGATAGTTAACTGAAAGCCAATCATATAGAGCCTCATCGTTTCCAGATATGGTTTTTGCTGCGATCAGGTTCCATTGTGATTGCTGTGAGAACCAATTTTGCACTTCATCATAAAATTTTTTCTGTCGATACATTGGAAGCAAACGCATTCCAGCAGTTGCATAAAAATAAACTGGAATCTTTTGTCTGGGGGCACCTGAAAATAAGGTTGTTAAATAAGCATCAATTGTATGATTGTTAGGCTCTATAGTGGCAAATCCTGGTTTAATTTTTTTATTCCATATTTCATTAATATGAACAGGAGTGTTGGTTTCATCTACATCATAAGAATATACATGTAATCGTGAACCGGTACTGCCCGCATCAATTACGGCAAGGCACTGGCGGTTTTTACATGGGGTTTCTGCCATCTCGGCAAAGGAAGGGATAGTTATAAATAAAGCAACAAGAGCCAAATAACGAAACATGGATAAAGCCTCATTTCAGGGTTTCCGCATGGTACATTATGTATATTTTGTTGTCAATGGAAAGGAGGTATAATCCGGTTTAAAAAATAGAATTAAAACAAATTAATTGCGTTGAGTTGGCTAAATATAAAATGATTGCATAATTTACTTTTTAGTTTAAAAATAGTACATTGATGCACTAAGAGGTAACGTCTCAATCCGTCTGAAAAAATCATTGAGATGATGCATTAACATGAGTTGTTCCATTTTTCAGGTTTGATATCATGCAGTCTCAAGAGCAACGAGGTTCCTTATACGCTATATTATCTGGTTTTCTGTATGGATTTATTGGGTATTTTGGGCTAAGTGCGATGAATGGCAATTTATCGGTCAGCACTATGTTGTTCTGGCGTTTTTTTATCTCCAGCATTTTTATTTTTATCCTATTAATACCTAAAATAAAAACAATAAACGATTCATATAAATCGATGTTTATTTCATTCATCAGCGGTGCTTTGTATTACGGTATTTCCACTCTTCTTTATTTCTACTCATCCCGGTATATAGGATCTGGTCTGGCCATGGTTATCTTTTTTACCTATCCGCTGATAATCATGTTGCTTAATTTCTTTTTCTATGGCCAATCAATCCCCAGAGTTTATTATTTAGCGGCCTTTATTATTTTAATGGGGATGATGTTATTAATCGATATGAATGACGCTGCTTTTGATTTATTAGGACTTTCTCTGGGGCTCACTTCGGCATTTTTCTATGCTTGTTACATAATATCCAGCAAGCAGAATAAAATTTCTCCCAATTTATCTACTCTGATGGTTTGCCTGGGCTGTATGACTACCAGTTTTATCGTGGCATTTTGGGGGAATACATTTGCTGTACCTATATCATTTTCTGTGTGGGGTAATTTATTGGGCATAGGAATAATTGCAACGGTTGTCCCCATTTTATTGATGCTTCATAGTTTAAAATACATCAGTTCTGAAAAAGCATCGATTTTATCGGTTCTTGAACCGGTATTTGTTGTGATTTTTGGGGTGCTTTTATTAGGAGAGCAACTAAAACCCTGGCATGCACTTGGGGTGGTTTTTGTATTGGCGGGAGCGTTAATTACTTTATTTAGTCATAGAATCAGCCTGATGCACTTAAAAGGGCTATTATTTAAACGTATAGTGTCGCGATATCAAAGCATGAATTAACGAACTGTATTTAACCAATGTTCAATGGTTTCATGTTGAATTGTATCTAATAGAGCAGGGGCGTGGCCTGCATCTTCAATTTCATAAACATCTGTTTTATTATGACTGCGTTGCATTTGTTTGATAATACCCGGTGTAAGTAAATCGGAACGTGCACCGTGAATAACCAATACAGGGCATTTCACGTTTTTCCAGATAGACCAGAGATCAATGTCATACAATATTCCTTCTAATGCTTTTTGCGGATGATGGAAAAATTCAGAAACTACCTGCATGGTGGATTTAGGATTTTTAATTGCGGGATCTACTTTTGCTATAAAGCGACCAGGAGCTATTTGCTCGACGCTATTATTGGTAAAGTTATCCCACTGCTTTTCTGAAAGAGTACCAAATTCGGAAAAATTCAATTGATAGAATTTTTTTGCCTCATCAAGGCTTTTAAATTCTGGCTCTTTCCCTGCGTATTTTGCCAGCCTTCGTAAACCAAATATTGGAACTTGAGGCCCAATGTCATTTAATATTAGCCGCTTAATCGGCGTGTTGGGTAATGCTGCCATCATCATGCCTATTAGCCCTCCCATTGAGGTGCCAATCCAATCAATTTGCTGGGCTTTTGTTCTGGCAATTAATGCATTCATATCCGCTTGGTACTGGGTAAAATTATAATTCTGAGAATTTTTGAACCAGGAACTATTCCCCCTGCCTGCAACATCCGGGCAAAATACATGACGGCCGTTCAAACTAAGATAGTAAGCCAGAGCATCAAAATCATGCGCATTGCGAGTATAACCATGAACACAAATGACAGAAGGGAGTCCATGGTCTGAACTGCCCCATTCAGTATAAGCCACATTATGGAACCCCTCATTAGAGATCCCAAGAACGCTGTATTTTTTCATAAATTGATGGTCATCATATTATGGTCGGTGATTAGTACCAGTTTCCCCAGCTACTCGAACCGCAACACCCATTGGAGCTTGTGGAGCAGCAGCTGCTTGAACAGCTGGAGCATAAAGCAGAAGCAGAAACGATTACCAAAGCCAGTATTATTTTTTTCATAGCTTATCCTTGCTTGTTATGTATATTAAATATACGCCATGAATTTGAATTTTTCCAATCGAGAGTAAGTTGTTCTTTTTGCTCATTAAAAGCAGCATAAAGCTAAGAGAGATACATCGGTGTAATGAGCTGTAATTATTTCTATTTAATTGTTGATGAATGGTTAACCGACGGATATGATGTTTAGAACAGGCTTACACTGTTTTGATACATTTCAATTTGGCATGTTGGAATGATTGAGCAATAAAGCGGTATCTAATTGAATAGGGATGTAACGATTTTTTATGCTTAAGATAAGCAAAATTATATTACTCTTTATTACTGTATTGTCTCTTGTAACAATTCTGGTCTTTTTTGCTTTTAAGCAAGCAAGAGTACTGCATCGCGATCCTGTTGTATTGATGAATCGTTATTATTTGTTAAAACAGGAAAATCCTGAGGCTGCTCAGCAGGCTTTGATTATAATATTACGTCAGGATCAAAATTATCTCCCGGCCTTGCGTGAGTTAAGCCAAATATATATTCACGAGAAAAATAATCGAGCAGCGTTGTCTCTAGTCAAAAGATTACATGAATTATTTCCTGATGATCCGCATCATACGCTGCAGCTGGCACAGCTATACTACCATCTCAAGGAATGGCAAAAGGCCTATCCTCTCTTTAAACAGTTAAGCGAAGGAGCTCCAGGAGAGGAGAAAGGAGATTCCTTAATCATGTTAGAACAAATGGCTTCTTCTGTTCCTTACTATAAGACATTAGCGGCTATTGATGTAATAAAAGAAAAAAACAAAGAAGAGATGCCGCAAGTGACTCAGATTTTGC
>NZ_CALMPD010000292.1 GCF_937871865.1 uncultured Legionella sp. | reverse complement strand
GGATATTAAATCTTCTGATCAGATTTTTTTGCTCTAACAATGGCAACCCATCAAAATTTACTGCGTATAAAGCAATCGGATCGTCTCTGTGCTGTTGATAAAATCGATTGAACTCAGGGATTTCATCAAGACAGGTTTGACACCAGCCAGCCCAATAATTAATAAAAACCCATTTGCCTTTTAGGGTAGAAAATGGAGTATCCTGGCCTTGAATTTCTTTAAGCAACACGTCTGCCTGGCTTTGAGAAACCGAAGCTATGATTAAAAGTGCAGATAACAGGAGTTTTATCGTGAGTTTCATAGTCACCTCTTCAATATGTGTGCGTATTCTAGCATATTATCAGAATTTGTTTCTTGGTAAATGTATGAGCACACTTGAGAGGTCTGGTAGAGCATTGGACCATTTTGAGCTTGTGCTTGTGACACACAAACTCAAAATGAGGGTAGGTCTTAAATTCCCAGGCTGAGTTCTTCTTGTGGTTCCTTGATTTCCTGAGGATTTTCGCGGCGTTTCATTTTTAATACACTGTGTTTTTTGAGACCATCCAGAGCATCCATGCGATCTTTTAACGTACTCCACTCCACTTTTTTGGTTCGCCAGTCAAGAGCAGTTGGTTCTGTTTCTAAGTCGCAGGTAGCCTCAGGAATAGGTTGTCGTTTAGGTGATCTCATTTGTTCATCAAGCATGATTTCTATCTTTTTAACAGATGAGACTGGCTGTATTTTTCCTTCATAAACAAAGGGAAGGAGACGCAGTTTCGCTACGAGTTTAAACGCATCCCATGTACTGGTTAGTTCCTTGTATCCATAAGCTAGAGGATTGGCTCGTAAGCCTTCATATTCTGTTGGAGACAGAATATGAATTTTACTCAGTTCTTTACGATAAAATATCCGGTCATTACTTAATACTAAAAGCGGTTGATGCTGTCGGGAATTGAAATCAACATCAGGCATGTGTTCCAGGCCGCCAAAATCTTTGTGTTGAGGAATTGGAGCGCCATGTAACACATTCTGGATGTCTTGAATGGAGGCTGCCATTCCATCAGCGCATGCTTGGCGATTGAACTTATCCAGACAGGTATTAATATCACCATCTCCTCTGGCTCGTGTAGGAGCATCACGTTCATCAGGGGTTGGATCGTAAGGTCTGATGGTAAACACGCCAACCCGGTTAATTTCATCGTGCAGGTTATTGGCCAGGATGCTGCCCAAGGTGCCGAATCGTTCAGGCAGTATTTTACGTAAGTCCCCTACCATTGCCATATGCCCGGTAGCAAAGTGGTCGGTATAGTAATGAAAGGTAAATAATTCCATTGATAGTGCCTGGGCATGGTAGCGATGAGCCAGATCAAATAATTCGGTACGTGAGGGAAGCAGGCCTTTGCCTGCGAAGTCTTTGCGTATCCGATGGAAGTCTGGGTTGTCCGATTGATAATCAGGGGTGTTTGCCCATTTATTTAATTCATAAGCTAAATGTGCATACCTTAAGGCAATTGAATGCCCCAATACATATACTCTTACCGACCAGGGAGTAAAATGAGTTTGGTTGGTGGTAAGCATTTCGCCATAATCTTTAACGCGAAAATAAAACATCAGCTGTTTTACATAAAAATCAAGGGCTGGAAAGCCTGGAATGTAGGTGTTGTCATTTATTTTATAAATTAGGTCAATGTCCTTTCTGCTGACATCAGGGGCTGCCAGGTTATTATACGCTTTGATTAGAGCTTCTTCTTCCTTGAACCCAATGCTTTTGCGAATCAGATAGTTGCCTAACTCGACAGGAGAATTGAAACGCTCCAGTTTCGGTAAGTCAAGTTCCATTATCCAATCGGCCTGGGTAAAATAGTCGCCAGCCATTGCGACAATCTCGCCAGAAGACATTTCTAATTCCATGGGTATTGGCAGGTGTTTTTCGTTAAATCGCTGTAGGCGTAAGTGCAGGACTCCTGCTTCATCAATTCTTAAATAGGGATTGTTCTCAGTACTATCCAATCGTATTCCATTACCTAATTCCGTGTGTTCGGTTGTATCCATAACCTGATTCCTTTTTTTTGAGACGCTATTTCAGCATAGCTTCGTTTTTTAAAGTTGCCAATAAACTGGATAAAAAAACAAAGGAGCAAAAAAAGCAGCAGTTTGGTAGGAAAAAAGGTCTGTTTGGACTATGCTAAAAAAAATAGCAATTGAGGGACAGCATGAGTGAGTTAACTGTAGCGCGATTGATTGATGGGACTTTGTTTCGAGAAGGTGCCGGAGTCAAATTGCAGCGATATATAGGGATAAGCAAGGACAATGAGTTTGATCCTTTTTTATTATTTGATTATTTTGATAGTACTGAGGAATTGGATTATCTTGCCGGATTTCCAGCGCATCCTCATCGTGGGTTTGAAACTATTACTTATCTGCTTCATGGCTCGATAACTCATGAAGACAATAAAGGCCATAAAGGGATTATTCATGCCGGTGATGTGCAATGGATGACGGCGGGAAAAGGAATTGTCCATTCTGAAATGCCGTCTTCTGCAACGGGCCGTCTGCAAGGATTACAATTATGGCTGAATTTACCTGCTGCTGAAAAAATGAGGGAGCCC
>NZ_CALMPD010000291.1 GCF_937871865.1 uncultured Legionella sp. | reverse complement strand
GGATTGCTCGGTGATTTTGAGGCGCTAACGGATATAACCGCTTCTGCTACCTCACCTGCGCCAGGTATAAATGATTTAACGATATGGCTCGCATTGGATCTTAAGAGAATCTTGCCAATAATATATAATATATCCTGGGCCTGTTCTTGTTTTGGCTTAGCTGTATTTTCTTTTTGAGATAAATAGGAAGTAATAACGGAAGAAAGAACTGCAGTAGATATTAATAACTGACCAAAGGGTAACTGTTTTGCGCCTTTTAGAATTTCCTTTATTAACTGTCTCTGAGTGTGATCTATTGTTTGCTCTAAGGTCGTTTCAAGAACTTTAGCGAGCTCTTCCTCTGATTCACTCTCTTTGGTAGTTGACGTGTGATATGTACTAATAATTTGATTCACTATTTCTTCATTTGAATAAACGCTTATTAAGTGTTGTTTTGTTTCAGCTCTTCTTGCAGTAAATAAATAGTTAATGTTCCCGATCATCAACTTCAGATTATCCCTAAAAGAATAGGAGTAATATGGGATCTCAATTAAAAATAAAGTCCACCATGGGCTGTATCGTTTCCTCAATAGATCCTGAAGGATTTGATTTATTTGGTTTGTATTTTCTTTTTTAGCTACAAATGAATTTTGATTGCCATTTATTTTAGTGTGCAAAAAACAAAGAAGATCATATTGTAATTCAGAATTTTCAAACTTATGAATGGTACTCGCTATTTTTAGAAGATCCGCATCTGAGAGGGTTTCCTGCTTTAAAAGTTTAGCCAGATCGTTAGCAGTACTATGATTTCTTAATTTTCTCCTGAACAGATTGAATGGATTCCATGAATATACTTCTGTGGTTCCATAGTCATGTAATTTATTGATGCATTGTACAGTAGAAATGAATTTAAGAGTCATTTTAATGCCTTTATATATAGCTTAATTTTAGCTTTTGTTATCTTGCTTTTACCTGGTATTAATGAAACACAAAACATCAAATTGTCCCATACAAATCATTATCGCCCATTATACAGTCATCGTGAGAAAAATCAAGACACAGTGATTTTCAAACGGTCTGGCAAATAAAAACACAATGATTAGAATTATTAGAGACGCCAAACCTCAAAATTCAAGCCTAGTTAAATAGTTAAGGTAATAATTAACCAAATTCTATGTTTCCCAAGCCTTGTGCATGGAAAGCACTGACGTGTACCTCTCGCCTCCCTGCCATTAAGTTAAGAAAAGTAAATCATCTAAAACCCTTAACTTAATCGCAAAACCTCTTATAATTTGAATAAATGAGGTACAAACTGAGCTTTATTTTCGGCGTTTAAAAGAGAATGAAGTCCGTTTACATCAACGTTAGCAACTGTTGAACTGCAATGGGGAACAACATTAGTTAAAATGGATTGAGCGATACCAGTGATTTGCGCAACATCGCTAGCTTGCGGAATAATCGGATCAGCTTGACGCATTGGTTCAATAGTATGATGAAATTTCAGGTAGCGTTCTTCGTATGATAAAAAAGCCTCATAATGGATTTTTTCTATTAAATCACTGGCAAATAGCATAAAGAACGTTGGTTTAATCGAAACAAAAACGTCTTGACTTTGTCGGGCATGCCATTGACAGAGAATTTCAAAGACCATCATCATTGTATTTGACCACTGAGGCCCTCCTCCGAGGTTAGATTTTACTTGTGGATCCATCCATGTTGGAGCAAGTTGATGTCCTACCACATGGTGCCATTCGGGATAAAACTTGTTTAACGCAGGAGTACGAGCCTTCGCATTCAGGATCCGGTCAAAAACAAGTTCTATTTCTGGTGTTAATTGGCCACGGTGTTCTGCATAAAAAGACTGATAAGCTTGTAACGCAGAACCGTTCATTACCTCTGTCTGACTTATAGAGCGTACTGTACGAGCAGGAAAAGATCGATATTCAACTTCGACTTCATTTCCTCCTCGAATAGATTGTTCGGTAAATTGAGGAAGAAAATCGGGATTAAAATGCGGCTTTGTGCTTCCCCAAAAAGGCTCTGCATACGGAGGAGTAGGAAGAGAAAATGGGCGTATCTCATAACTACAATTATTCCAATCTGTAAATTTGTAGCCTCTATTGGAAAATAGTTTAGTCCCACAGGACAATTGAGCTTGATATCCTGTAATCCCAAATCGCTGGATCTGTTCAATGTTGGATAAAGGCTCCCATCTCGGAACACTATGATGCATAACAGGCATAGCATATTGGCTTGCCGTTACATTTTGACCATTGAAATAGAGTACGACGTTTCCAACAACCGGACTATTAAGCTGAAATCGGCCATATCTATCGGTACAAAGATTAGTGTAATCCTGGCTACTAAATACAGGCTTCCTTGGTGGTTTTGGTTTTATTATTTTTTCAGCCTTTTTTGGCCCAGGAGCAGAATCTGGTTTTGTTGAATAAGCTCTGCTGTCCTGAGATGATTTTTTTATGTCATGACCAGAACTACGTTTCTTACGTTGTTTATTTTTTTTGGAAGAAGAGAAAAAGCGCATCATAAAGCTATCGACAAAAGAGGTTAAATACTTATATATCCCTAAAATAAGTATGAGCATTATACATTATAGAGTCTTATTGTGCAATCTATGAACGAGGTTTTATTCACTTACTTATCATGCTCACAAATAGCTCATTTCGATAAAATAACAGCACGCCATATAAAAGTGCTTTAAAAATAATCCGCTAAATACAGATATTTACTATAATGTGCATAAATGCAGGGATTGAGACTTATTGGATGCCTCTGAAATTAATCGTTGAAAATCCAGAAAAAATCAGGCTATTAGACCCCGATCGGCAAAATAAATTGCAGATGTATATAGCTCCACCGTTAATTATCATTCTTCTATTCGGCCCTATATTCTATTTTTTGGGGCTCTTTCATCCGTCTTATCAAATCTATTGTGACAACAAGAAACCCTATGCTGCGATGGATTGTCGGCTAAAATCAACGTATTTCGTCATTATTCCTTGGTATACTTATTTAGGAGATGTTTCAATATGCACGTTTTCAAATAAATCCAAGTTTCCGTCAAAACAAAGTACCCAATAGTTGCGGTGAAATCGCATTGATAACAGGTAGCGCCACTAACCCTTTGTCTTATGAAATGGAGCACCAAAAACAAATCACCTTTTATTTAAGCTGTCGTAATTTTACCGAATTAAAAGAGATAGCGGATGGAATTAATAACTATTTAAAACAAGCAGAAATCAAAGAATTAAAACTACCATCCCTTCCTCGAACCTGGGAACAATGTTTATGGACTCTGGGATTAATAGCAGCATTTCTATTTAATAGTAAACGCATTGAAACATGCTTTGATAAAAGCGAAGAGTTAGTCACAGTTAAAACAATCTGGGTTCTGCACTGGACTCAAACCTATCCCTTAAAAGATGTAAAAAAAATTGTATTGCATCAGGCTAAGGATAAAAGACAACACCTCATAATGAATTTGACCATTAGCAGGATTGATTTAGGTGATGTTACTGACCTGGACACAGCAGAACAGCAACATCTTTGCCGAGCAATTAATAACTTTTTAGGGCTGAATTAGCATCCAATAAATTGATAGTTTATAATCAATTATTTTAACTGTATCCCCGGCTCTTAAACATCCCATAATAAAAATCGCAGATTAAAACGTTATATCCGGCTTAATAAGCTCAACGCCAATCTATTTTTGATCTGTAATTGCAAAGAGAGGCTATAATTATTTCTTAGTGCATTTCCAAATAAATCATAACCCTATATCCTATTGTAAATAAATAATATTGAGGCTGAATTAATGAAGTTATTCTCTTATCTACTTGCTCTTTGTTTTTTTATTACTCAATCGCTTCAAGCAGCTGGTGAGCCTCTCAGGGTTGCAGTAGATCCGATAAACCCACCCTTTGTAATGCAGGGAGCAAATAATCAATTATATGGTTATGATATTTCGATGATGGAAAATATTTGCAAAATACTGCAACGCACTTGCCAATTTATTCCAATTCGCTTTAATAAAATACTAAATGCAGTAGATACAAATCAAGTTGATGTAGGGTGCAGTTCCATTACCATTACCGCAGATAGAGTAAAAATAGTAGACTTCTCACTCCCTTATCTAGTCAGTCCGGCACGTATTATTGGGCCGAAAAATCTAGCTAAATCCTTTAATATCCATCTGTTGGACGGCAAAAAAATAGGTATGACAGAAGGCTCAATTTACGCTGTCCTTCTTCAACAAATGGGAATAAAAAATCCCAAAATTATTCCCTATACGGACTTAAATTACCTGATTGATGACTTATATCAAGGCAAGATTAACTTTGGTTTGATGGATGAACCTTCCGCACTATTTTGGCAGACGCAATCCTCACAAAAACTTGCCGTATTGGGAAAATCCATTAATTACGGGGCAGGATTAGGTATAGCTGTCAATAGAGACAACCCTGTATTATTACGGGCCATTAATGATGCCTTACTCATCTATCTGGACAGTAACGATTTTAACACAAACTATCATACTTACATGACTCATTTTTAGCCCATAATATGGCCGTCCAATAATTCGTCGCCAGTCATTTCTACGAATCCCCGTGGCTTGACCACGGGGCCCACAAGGAGACTATTTGTAGTGTTCAAAGCCTCACACAAAATCAAACCGAGAAACACATTGACATGGGCACCGCGGTCAATGCCGCGGTGATTCGAAATAGATAACAGCATTAAGCAATGTAGATGTTATCTCACAACAAGCGAGGCGAAAGAAAGATAAGAACATGTGACATATTTAACACATCATATGGCCGTCCAATAATTCGTCGCTAGCCATTTCTACGAATCCCCGTGGCTTGACCACGGGGCCCACAAGGAGACTATTTGTAGTGTTCAAAGCCTCACACAAAATCAAACCGAGAAACACATTGACATGGGCACCGCGGTCAATGCCGCGGTGATTCGAAATAGATAACAGCATTAAGCAATGTAAATGTTATCTCACAACAAGCGAGGCGAAAGAAGGATAAGAGCATGTGACATACTTGCTTATTTGTGACTCACAAATTATCATGTTGTTCTTTGATTGCCAGATGGAATCTGTTGCAATTCATTTATAAAATCAGATATAACCAGGTTCTGTGAACGAAACTTTAATTCATTGTAAATAAGTCGTCGTTGCGAACGAAGTGAAGCAATCCTTTAACGAAGCATCACTCTGGATTGCTTCGCAAACTTCCGCAACGACAGGTTTCTATACGATAAAAAATTTGTTCACAGCTCCTAAGCATTATGAAGAGGCCATGAAAAAATATTCTCACTTAATCAAAAAAACGTTCATGTCTGATGACAAGGTAGTTCTTCGCTCACAAATGATTCTGTGTGCTCTGGCTACCAGCATCCCTCTTTTTATAGGTTTATATTTTCAGCAGCTTCCCGTTGCCATTTACGGGGGATTAACAGGTTATTTTCTTACTGTTTTTGATCAGCAAGGGACCTTCATTCATCGTCTGCAGGCCAATACAGTCAGTTATTTAATGCTAGTACTGGGTTTTATTGCGGGTTTGCATTTTCAACAGCACCCATACGAACTCCTAATCATCTTAGGGATAATGGCATATTGGGTGGGGGTAATGGGTGGAGAAGGTGCTGAACTCGAACAAGCTGCATTATTTACCACAATTCAAATCCTTATTGCGGCGAATAGTGTCTATATAGGTTCTGAAGCAGCCTCCTATGTTCTGATGTATTCTTTAATAAGCTACGCCATCGTTATTATAACCACGGTTTGTTATTTTACGATGAATAAAAAAGTGGCATCAGTACCTAGCCTATTAACCTCATTTAAACGTCCACTGATCAGCGAACTGGAATTACATTTACATGCAATTAGTTATTCTGTAACTGCTCTGTTAAGCACCTGTCTCATGCAATATTGGTCTATTGAACGCGGATATTGGGCTGTAGTCACTGTTCTTCTAATACTTAAACCCGATCGGATGCAAAGCCTTTATCGAAATATACAACGTATTGTAGGTACTTGTCTTGGCGCTCTTGTTTGCATAGGTATTGTCTATTTCATCCCTCACGTTTTAAGCATGATAATTATCATAGCGTGTTGCGCGGGCTTCGTTCCCTGGGCAATGAAACGGAACTATTGGTTTGTCTCATTCCTTATTTCTATTATTGTACTTTTACTTTTGGAATTGCCGGCAGCACATCATGGAGAAATAGGTACCCCGGTAATCAGATTAAAGGCAACTATTTATGGCAGCATATTAAGTCTTTTCGGTGTGGCATTATCAAAGCTGCTCGATGTATTTTTTATTGGCAGGAAAAAATGTCAGTAAAAATCAACGATCATCTTGTTTTCGGCTGGCTTCATAGCGAATTCCAAAACGCTCAAAAACAGCATCACTTAAAGGGGATTGCCCCTATATACAGCTAAGGATTTGGCCGTCATCCTGAGGAGGCTAGCGACGAAGGATCGCCTTGGATTCAGGAGATAAATCCTTCGCCATGCTCAGGATGACGTACTGTTCTTAACTTAATGGCAGTGAGCCCTCTAGATGGATATCTATAAGAACAGGCCATAATCCTTATCCGGCCGTGTTTTGAAAACAACACGAGCCTACTCCCAAAAGCACCTCAAGAAGCAGGTTCTATAAGAATGATGCCAAAGCTTGAAAGAGTCAAACCATTTAACAAGGAAAAGACACCGCCTGCATAGACAGTGCTGCCGCTGGCCGCCAGAGCGTTTACTTGCTCGTTAGCATTAGGGTTCCAGGCAGTTAGACTTCCGGTGACGGCATCGAGGGCGGCAATGCGATTACGGACTTCACCACCAATAGAGGTAAAGGTACCGCCAACATAGACGGTGCCACCGCTGACGAGCAAAGTTTTTACTAGATCGTTGGCATTACGAGCAAGAGACTTGCCACTATTATTAAAAAAGATGATCTCCATGAATGTCCTTATTGGAAGTTTTTATCCAATTTTTTGAACAAATTTATTTAATTACAATAGATTATTTGAAAACATATCATCATGCAAGCGTAAGAATCTGGGCAAACACATGTGTGCTTAAAAACACCATACGTGAATTATAGTGATATCGGATTCACGTTATAAAGCCAGTTGATTATGACTGTTTGTTAGTCCATATTATGAGTTATATTGCTTAATAAGGACGTTTGTATATGCCTAAAATATCTCTGAAAAAAGTTCTCTTATCAATTTTATTATTCACTTTATCTGCCTCTGTCTTTAGTACTGACACAAATGTTAAGGCTCTTGTACCCCATTCGGACACAGCAATTCCAGCAGAAATTAAAACAATTATGAATAAGCCCATGTATAAGAATGCAACATGGAGCTTAAGGGTTACTGATCGGGATACAGGGAAAGAATTACTCAGTCTCAATTCTGATAATCAATTATTTATAGGTTCTGTTCGCAAATTATTTAGTGTCGGCGAATTACTGAATGCATTAGGTCCAGAGTATCGCTCTGAGACAACAGTGCATAAAGATGGAGAAATTCAAAATGGCACCCTCAAAGGAAATCTGGTTTTAGTTGCCTCAGGCGATTTAACCATGGGTGGGCGTACACTCCCGAATGGTGACATAGCCTTTACTGACTTTGACCACAATGAAGCAAATACATTAGGTAATGCGATTCTTACCAAACCTAATCCATTAGCTGGTTATCAACAACTGGCCAAGCAAATAAAAGACTCGGGCATAAACGCTATAGACGGAGATGTGATCATCGATGATCGCCTTTTTGAAGCCTTTAACTTCAGGAATGAATTTGATGTTACTCCTATATTTGTTAATGATGATGTGGTCGATGTCATTATTAATCCAGGAAATATCCAGGAAAATGCAGAGATAGACTGGCGTCCAAAATCCAGTGCTTTAAATGTAATTAATAATCTGAACACGGTGAGCTCTTCTCAGAAATACACCTTACAAATGGCCCCGGCAATACCCCTATGCATCGGGAAAGCTGATTGTTACGGTACGATAAAAGGAGATTTGCCTCAAAAGTTCTCTCCTCCCTTGACTAATGCCTTTCCTTTAATTCAAACATTCAGAATAACCAAACCATCCAATTATGCCAGAACACTATTGATTGAACTGTTGGACAAAGAAGGCGTAGATGTATCAAAAGTTACAAAAATAAAAAATAATCCCACAACTTTGCTAAAGGAATCCAGGTTTTATAGCAATGTGAATCAGATAGCGCAACTTAAATCACTTTCTTATCTTGAACACGCAAAATTTATCCTGAAAGTGAGTTATAACATAGGTGCTGACACCAGTTTAATGTTATTAGGTCTCACTAAAGGCGCACATACTATGGCAGATAGTTTGCTAGTAGAACAAAAACTATTGCAAGAACACTATGGCGTATCACCAACAAACTACCATTTCATCGATGGCAGTGGTGGTGGTGATACTACGGCAAGCAGCCGCGTGTTAACTAAATGGTTGGAGATCATGGCCCAAAAACCGATATCCCAACAATTTACTCATGCCCTCCCTATTCTTGCTGTTGATGGTTCTCTGGGCTTTGTTAATCACTTTCAAAAAGATCCGACATTAGCCGGTGCTGCAGGTAATGTGTTTGCAAAAACAGGAACGTATGTGTTAAATGAAAAATCAGGGATGATGATTAAAGGTCAGGCGTTTGCCGGCTACATCAAGAGCAAAAACAATCGCCACCTTGCTTTTGATATTATCGTTAACGCTGTTCCTATGAACTCATTAGACACCTTATTAGATGTGTTTCAGGACCAAGGAACAATTAGTGCATTGTTATGGCGAGATCTCTAACACATGGTAACCCGCATTAGCAATGTAATGCGGGAAATGAAGCGTATTAACCCATACGGCTATTCATGAGCGAAGCTGGTTGCATACTGCAATGAACCTGTTCTATGCGGTTGTGGCATTCTTCACGCGCTTTGCTGAACGAATCATTTAAATTCGGAGTTGATGGATTTGCATTAAAGAACATTGGCTTTTTACTGTTCTTATCTGAATTACACCGATGCATGGCGCGATTGCACAAACCATTGATCTGGGAGGTTATTTCCTCTTTATCAAACTCAAGATGTTTGCAATCAGAAATAAAATCCCATAACTCACCCTGTAAACATTCAACTACATCTGCATAGGTATGAGAACATTGAAGCAGAATGTAATCAATCAATTCGTGACTTTTGTAGATTTGATGACACTGTTTATTATCCACACATCGTATCATATCAATATCCAAACCACTTTTATCCAATATTAATGACTCCATTTGATCTTTGTTTTTACGGTAGATAATCCACTCATTCTGATCATTTATCAAGACAATGGTATTATTATCAATCTCATGCTCCTCTGGAGACTTATCAGATATTACAAGCTTGGTATAGCCATTATGAGTTGCATTTAATAATGAGATGTTTTTCTGAATGCATTGAATCAGCGGCTGTGCTTGATAATAATTTTGCCAAAAGGTATCTAACTGATTAAATTGTTGGATGCTTGTTGGAGAGAGAACACTTTGTTGACTCAACATAGCCCGTACGTATTTGTCATATCTTGTATTATAAGTGGCAAAATGGGCCGCTAGAGCTAATGGGAGAAAACCATCACTAGAGGGTTGTTCCATATTGATGCCAGGATGATTTATTAACAGTTTTAAAATATCATAATGCCCTTCTCGTATGGCAATTTCTAATGGATTTCCTTGATTCACATTAATCTTGTTATGTTTTAACAATGCTCTAACCGCGTCAACATTGCCATATTGAACTGCAGTACATAAGGGCGTACTCATCACATCATCTTTCAAATTCACATCAATTTCAGGATGGTTTAACAGTAACTCCAGAGTCCTTATTGCATCAGGGCTTTTTGAGCGAACAATCTGAGTTAATAAAGTAGGCTTGGACAATCCTCGTCGATAATTCAAATCGATATCAGGCTGCAAAAGCAATTCTCGCACTATATCCAGGTGACCGTACTGTGCAGCAAGATTAATCGGCTTATCCCGTTGTGGGCCTTCCAGATTCACATCGATAAATGAAATAAGACTGCCTGTACTATGTAACTGAGAAAATAAATGCGATTTCAACTGCGGATTTTTCAGAATCGTGTTGATTTGTGTATGACCCACCTGAGTTAAAGCAAAGGTTACTTTAAATTGAAATTCTGGCTTATTGATATCTACATCCAGTTCATTCATGTTTAAAAAAGAAAGAAATGCATCGGGTATTTTCCCTGAATGCAACATGCCATTATGATCACGCATAATATATTCACCATCCTTTGCTAAATAAACATGACCGTTTAATGCTTTTTCAGGATCGGCACCTAAATCAGACAGTAATGAATAATTAAAGGGACGCAGGCCTGATAAATCAAATGAGGCCATGTCAATTGTTCCTGTACAGACTTCCCCATGAATATTAAAAACCTTATACTCCCCAGAGTCAGATAAATAAATAGTATTGGCCTGATAAATTGGCTTTATAATGTGTTCAAATGGCATCCAGACCAAATTATTTTCATGATTAATCGGGGTAATCTGTTTCCCTCTCGCTAATAATGTACTTACAAGCCCTATATCCCCCCTCTCAGCAGCTATATGCAATGCTCCTTTAGACATATAAAGAGAATTAAGTCCTATCTCAGGATTGGCCAACAATAAATTTATTGTCTCGTTATCACTTCCTTTTGATAAGGCATAAGGCAAAATGCGGCTTTTTTTGATATCAGGTTCTTGGAGCAATCGTTGAATAACACCGTGCTGATTGTTTACTACTGCACCACCTAAGGGATTCAGCTCTTCTAAATAGGTATCAGGGACGCCAAATTTCTTTAACAGGGCATCAACAATTTCCACATTACTTAGAAGCGAGGCAAAATATAATGCTGATTCATGACCATACATAGCCCCGGCTTTATTGATAGGGTGTTTTAATAATTCTTGTACTACTTCTGTATGCCCAAACATTA
>NZ_CALMPD010000290.1 GCF_937871865.1 uncultured Legionella sp. | reverse complement strand
GTATTTGGATATATTGACCGAAGAAATAGCATACATTACCACAAAAAACGCAAATAATAAGGTAATAAAATCCGCATAGGATATTACCCATCTATGATTATCTACATGTTCTTCAGCTTTGTTTCGTCTTGATTTCATTTGGTTTATGCTGCCCGAAGTTGTTTAATTTTAACTCTAGCATATTGGGGCTTTCTCCACTGGCAATAGCAACTAGCCCCTCTAGAATCATTTCATCAAAATGAACTTTATGAGAAACACAACTTTTTAATTTATTCGCTACCGGAAGAAAAATAAGGTTAGCAAGGCCCACACCATAAATAGTTGCTACGAACGCAACTGCAATCCCTAAACCAAGCGCACTGGGATCCGCCAGATTCCTCATGACCTGGATCAAGCCTAATACAGCACCGAGAATCCCTATGGTTGGGCTATACCCCCCCATACTTTCAAACACATGTGCAGCACGTAAATCCATATGCTCACTACGCTCAATTTCAGCTTCGATGACTTGTCTTATCGTCTGTTTGTCAACGCCAATGACCAATAATTCCAGTCCTTTGTTTATCAACGGGTTTGTTTCAACCTCCAGATGATCTTCTAAAGAGAGTAAACCAAGTTGGCGTGCTTTGCGCGACATATCTATCAGCATGTTGCGGCATTCTTCAAAATTAAGTTTAGGAGGTTTAAATACCCAAGGTAACACTCTAAACGCCCTCTTGAATGTTGCCATGGGAGTTTGAACCATTACCGCTCCCAAAGTTCCGCCCATTACAATCAATAAAGCAGATATATTAAGCAAGGAGTTGATATCTCCCCCTTCATGTATTTGCCCTATGATAATTGCTAAAAAACCTGTAAGTAACCCAATTAATGTTAATGCATCCATTGTTATTTTATTCCGTTATTCGCGACTTGATGCGCAAAGTGGCTTGGCTCAGAATCTGCGACACTCGAGATTCACTAACCTCAAGCACCTCACCAATTTCTTTTAAATTCAAATCCTGTTCATAATAAAGTGATAATACCAATCGTTCTTTATGAGGTAAACCATCAATTACCTGGGTCAGACGATTCATCAAATCTTTATGCATTACGTTGACATGAGGTTCAGTAGACTCGCCTCCTCCCTCACTGTGTAACATATCATCAGTTACTCCTAAATCCTCAAAGCCATATAAATGACTGCTTACAGAATCTTGTAGCATTTCATGATATTCGTTTATTGGTAATCCCAGCTCAACAGCAATTTCAGTATCCTTTGCTTCACGTCCCAATCGATGCTCCAGATTTTTTACAGCCTCAGATATCATTCGTGAATTACGATACACCGATCGCGGTACCCAATCATTCCTTCTGACTTCATCAAGCATATGCCCCCTGATACGTATTCCCGCATAAGTTTCAAATGAAGCACCTTTAGATGAATCATAATGTCTCGCAGCTTCAAGTAAACCAAGCATCCCGGCCTGTATTAAATCATCGAGTTGAACACTGTGCGGCAATCGGCCAAGCAAATGGTGCGCTATTCGTTTAACCAATATGGCATGAGTTTTTACCAATGTTTCCTGGGTTTGTTGATTTACTTTGCTGTATGCAGCTAAAGCATCCACGATACTCTCCTTACAATAACAGCACAGATAATTAATCCAAGACAATCTAAAAAACCACCAAAACTACTTTAAGTATAGTGAATAATTTAAAAATCACCTGCAACTAATCGCTCTAAAAAGAAACTGGTATTTCCACCTAGCGCAGGCTTAAATGGCCAGCTACTCACATTTTCAGCTAACTCCTTGATAGCCGCGGATGCTTCTGAATCTGGATAAGCCGTTAAAACCGGTTTTTGCATCTTCACTGATTTGTGAACATGCTCATCAAATGGTATTGCTCCTAAATAGTCTAGTTGAACATCAAGAAATTGCTCTGAAACTCTGAATAATTTATTAAATAAATCGCGCCCATCTTTAAGGTTTCGTACCATATTGGCCAAAACATGAAAATGTGTCCATTCATATCGTTTGCTCATCACTTTAATCAATGCATAAGCATCGGTTAAAGAGGTCGGCTCATCACAAACCACAACGATCAACTCCTGAGAGGAACGAGTAAAACTCAATACAGCATCAGAAATTCCTGCTGCTGTATCGATAATCAAATAATCTAAATCATCAGTTAACTCGTTAAACGCATCTATTATGCCAGCATGTTCAGCTTGGGTAAGTTGCGTCATAAATTCTGTTCCTGATGCAGAAGGTATGACGCTTATTCCTCCTGGTCCTTGCAAGATAATATCACTTAAGTGACATCCCCCCTGAATGACATGGGATAAATTATATTTCGTATGTAAACCCAGCATAATATCGACATTAGCTAATCCCAGATCGGCATCAAGCAACATAACACTCTTGTTCATTTGAGCCAAGGCGACGGCCAAATTCACAGACACATTGCTTTTTCCAACGCCTCCTTTGCCTGCGCTGACCGCAATGACGGTTACTGGTTTAGTTCGAGCCAGGTTTCTCAAGCCAGATGCTTGATCCTTTATGCTTTTATTAAGTTTCGACATAATACTTTCTCCCAACACACGACTGTTCCTTATTCAAAGCTTTGTCGCTCTGAAACAGCTGAATTTCCTGTTGAGCGAAAAGCTCAACAAGCTGATGACGTGTAGCCATTTTTATGTCTTCCGGAACGCGCTGTCCATGCGTTAAATAGCTTACACCCAATCCCGACTCAATTACGGCGCTTAACGCACCGCCAACAGCAAGAGATTCATCTAATTTAGTAAGAATGCATTGATCAACCTGATTAGCCTTATAACGTTTAATCGCGTCAATTAATACTTGATAATGGCTTGTTGCAGGAAGTACTAGCACTTTAGAAATTGATTGAAGATAAGTCCCCAATACCTGCATCTGTTTTGCTACGCGTTCATCGGCTGGATTCATTCCAGCAGTGTCAATTAAAATCAATTTTTTATCGCTTAATTGACGCAAAACTCGTGCTAGAGCAACCTCGTCTTGTGCAACACAAACCTTAACCCCAAGAATTTTTCCATAAAGAACTAATTGTTCCTGAGCAGCGATTCTATAAGTATCCATGGTAACCAAACCAAGATTATCTGCACCAAATCGCAAGCTAAACCGCGCCGCAATTTTGGCGAGAGTAGTGGTTTTTCCGACACCAGTTGGCCCCACAAAGGCGTATACTCCCCCTTCTTCTATTCTGCCAATATCACGTATAGGTATCAGTTCAGTCACCTGAGCTAATATACTTTGCCATGCTCGTTGCTGATTTAAGTCAGGATTAACCGAGCGCGCCCAGGAAGCAGCAGTAGTATGGCTGACTCCTAAATATAAAAGCTTCTGCAACAATATGGTGTGTAATGGTTCACTTCCTCCGACAGTCCCTCTTAATTGTGCTTCAAGCATGCTGCGTAATGTTTGAATTTCCTGTTTCATATCATCAAGAGGCGTCTGAACATTGGTATACTGCTCAGCCTGACTTGCAGGTTCAGCAGCAGCAATAGCTGATTTAGTAGTGAGTATCGACTCATCAAAATCTATAGCAGCAACGATCTCTACCCCACCGTCGACATGATGGCTTGATAAAATCACAGCATCAGGGCCAAACGTGGCCTTGATTTGTTGCATCGCACTTCGTGTATCTGTTGCGACAAAGCGTTTTAATTTCATAAAGCCTCCTGCTTTTGAAACTTACTTACATCGAGTAGCCCTATCCTACTGTTCCAATAATTCGTATTTGTTTGTTATCAGGAATTTCCTGATAAGATAAAACATGGAAATCATTTGATATGTTACGCACAAATCGTGCCAACACAGATCGAATGCTCGGTTGAACCACCAAGACCGAACTCTCCTGTTTCGCTTGCTGTTGCATTGCAAATTGTGACAAAGATTGTTGTATCCTGTCTGCCATGCCTGGTTCAAAACTGACTCCTCCTGTTCCACTGCTTTGTATTGTGTTTTGCAATAATTGTTCCAACTCTGGTTTCAAAGTAATAATTGGAAGTTCTTCGTTTAATCCACTGATTTTCTGAGTTATTAATCGAGATAATGAAATTCGTACCTGACCAATTAAAAACTCGGCATCCTTGGATTTGGGCGCATTTTCCGCCAAAGTTTCGACTATGGTACGGATGTCAGTTAATGGAATATGCTCTAATAACAATCCCTGGAGCACCTTGCTTACCATCCCTAGAGAAAGCCCATCTGGAACTAGTTCTTTAACCAGTTTTGGCGAACTTACCGCCAATTTATCCAGAAGTTGCTGAGTCTCTTCATAGCCTAACAATTGTTGACTGTTTTGTTCCAAAATATGACTCAAATGAGTTGCAACAACTGTAGAAGCATCTACTACAGTATAACCCAAAGTATGTGCTTGTTCTTTTTGACCTTCATTAATCCATACAGCCTCCATGCCAAAAGCAGGATCTTTTCCTTGAATACCTTCGAGCTGCCCAAAGACCTGGCCTGGATTTATAGCCAGGCTTCTGTCTGGATGAATCACTGATTCACCCATAATGACTCCAGCCAGACTAAGCCTGTAATGATTTGGTTTCAAATCCAGATTATCTCGAATATGAACTGATGGAATTAAAAACCCCAGCTCCTGGGATATTTTTTTACGCACTCCTTTGATTCGTGACAGTAAAACCCCTCCTTGAGCACTATCAACTAAAGGAATTAAACGATAGCCCACTTCAAGACTAATCACATCAACCGGATTGACGTCATCCCAGGACAGTTCAGAAATATTTTGTTCTGTAGCCATATTCAAATCATCAAGACTATCATTTTGAAGGGTGCCGCGCTGCTTTTCCTTGTTCATGAATAAATAGGCAATACCGCCAAGGCCTGCTGATAATAGAAGGAAAGCAATATGAGGCATGCCCGGGATTATTCCAATTAAACCAATTATTATCGAAGCAATAACAAGCGATCGTGGTTTGGCAAAAATTTGAGAAATTACTGCCTGTCCCATATTCTGGGCACTGGACACGCGAGTCACAATGATTGCTGTAGCTGTCGACAATATTAATGAAGGGACCTGAGCAACCAAACCATCGCCGATCGTGAGTAAGATATAATTATGCAAGGCATCGTTCAGGCTCATTCCATGTTGCGCAATACCGATAATCAATCCGCCCACAATATTAATCACCAGAACTAAAATACCTGCAACAGCATCTCCGCGCACGAATTTACTCGCACCATCCATGGAACCATAAAAGTCAGCCTCCTGAGCCACATCCGTTCTACGTTTAACTGCCTGTTCCTGGTTAATTAAACCTGCATTAAGATCAGCATCAATTGCCATTTGTTTTCCAGGCAACGAATCCAATGTAAAGCGCGCGCTAACCTCGGAGACTCGACCAGCTCCTTTGGTGACCACAACAAAATTGATGACCACTAAAATAATAAACACAACCAAACCAACAGTGTAATTACCTCCAATAACTACCTCGCCAAACGACTCAATCACTTGTCCCGCAGCATCAGTACCATTATGACCATTTAGAAGCACGACGCGGGTTGATGCGACGTTCAGTGCAAGACGTAATAATGTTGCAATCAGAATGACTGTGGGAAAAACAGCGAAATCCAATGGTCGTTCACTGTAAATAACGGCTAATAAAACAACTAAAGATAAGGCAATATTAAATGTAAAAAAGATATCCAGTAAAAATGGTGGTAATGGCAACATCATCATACTGAGCATAATGACAAGCATGATAGGCGTACCTAATCCTTGTCGTATCCAATAATTTAAGAAGTTCAATGCATTGGTCATTAAATATCCTCTTCTGCTTCACGAGCCAATTCCGGAGGAATAGGAACGTTTTGTAAAATTTCAGGTTTATAGTCATATCGTTGCTTGTCTTTAAGCTGAAATACATAAGCCAAAACTTGAGCTACAGCAACATATAATCCCCTAGGTATTTCTGCGTTTAATTTGGTAGAAAAATAAATAGCTCTGGCAAGAGGAGGCACTGAAATAATAGGGATTTTGTGAGTTTTAGCCACGCTATTAATTTGAAAAGCAATGAGATCTTTTCCCTTTGCCACCACGACAGGAGCTCGTTTTCCTTTTTGCTTGT
The DNA here is from genome assembly GCF_937871865.1 of uncultured Legionella sp. Classification (GTDB taxonomy): domain Bacteria; phylum Pseudomonadota; class Gammaproteobacteria; order Legionellales; family Legionellaceae; genus Legionella. The sequence continues at coordinate 4,904 of NZ_CALMPD010000290.1, read as the reverse complement.
AAGATAAAGCAACAGCATAATGAGTTGGGTTGGTCAGAATAACATCAGCCTTAGGAACCTCATTCATCATGCGACGTCGAGACAATTCCTGTTGAGCTCTCCGAATTGCGCTTTTTACTTCAGGTTTTCCTTCTGTTTCTTTATATTCATCTCTTAACTCTTGTTTTGTCATTTTCATCGCTTTGTTATGCTCATATAATTGAAAAGGCACATCAACAGCAGCAATGAGAATCAAACTTGCGGATATATAGACAAAAGACTTGATAATAATTAATCCGCCGCTAGCTATCGCCGTTTCAATAGGAGCATTTCCTAATGCCAATAAAGCAGGAATCTGTACTTTCAGCACTAAAACGGCAACACCAGCAACTAAAACAAACTTGAAAAAAGACTTTATCATTTCAACCAGGCCTTTGATTGAAACCATGCGTTTAAAACCTTTAAGTATACTGAGTCTTGAAAATTTGGGTTGCAGTGCTTGTCCGCTAAAAACCCACCCGCCCAAAAGAAGAGGAGCGCCTAAAGACAATAAAAAAATAACCACCAAAATAGGAGTAAGCGCTCCCAACCCTATTTTTGCCAAAGCGTACATGCGTTCAAATGCAATTACAGGAGTAAGAAGAACATTAGAATCAAACTCAAAGGCCTGACGCATTAAATCAGCCAATTGATCGGAGAGATGTCTTCCGAAAATCAGAAACCCAACTCCAGTAAATAATAAAATGACCGTTGCATTAAAATCTTTCGAACGAGCAACCTGCCCTTTATCAAGGGATTCTTTCAGCCGTTTGGCCGAGGGCTGTTCGGTTTTTTCCTGAGCCTGTTCTTCTTCTGACATCAGTGCAACATCCCTGTTATATACTTCATGCCCAGTTGAATACTCTCTGCCATTTGAGTTCCAATAGTAGACAAGCCTACTTTAATAATCACAAATCCCATTAACAACGTTATCGGAAATCCTAAAGAAAAGATATTAAGTTGTGGCGCAACCCGAGTCATTATTCCAAATGCTAAACTGACAATCAGCAAAGATAAAATAGCGGGAATCGAAATTAGTAATGCTTCTTTAAACATCCAGCCAGAGAACATAATAACGTTCCAAACTACGGAATTTTCCAATGACACCTGCCCAATTGGCATAATTCTAAAACTGTCAATTATTGCTTCCAGAATAGCCAAATGACCATTTAATGCTAAAAAGACCAAAGTCATCATCATTAAATAGAATTGGCTTATTAAAGGCACACTCGCTTTACTGGCAGGATCAACCATTATCGCAAACCCCAATCCAGCTTGCATTGAAATAATCTGCCCCCCCAGCACAAAAACCTGAAATACCAGTTGCAATACAAAACCCATCAACATACCAAGAAATAATTCCTGTATAAAGTACACCACAAATAATCCATTGAAATTGAGAAAGGATAAGTCTTGCGGAACCAGAAAAGCACAGGTCCAACTCACAGCACATAATAAAAAAAGTTTCACTCTGGAAGGCAGTAAAACAGATGATAAAACTGGAACCGTTAGCATCAAACCACCAATACGCCCCATTGGCCATATGACCTGACTGAATATGCGTATCATTGTTTGATAATCCAGACTCATTATTTATTACCTATTTATTCAAACGTTTTTTATAAATTCTACTGACTTTGACTCATACCCTATCCAATCAAATATGGAATATTAGTGATTAGTGCATCTGTATAATTGATTAAGGTTTTTAGTAACCATGGCCCCGCAAAAACCAGAACTAAAAAAGTCACAAATAATTTGGGAATAAAACTTAAGCTTGATTCATTAATCTGAGTTGCAGCCTGAAACATGGCAACAACCAAACCAACTACCAACCCAGGCATTATTAGTACAGTAAGCATTAACAAAATCACATAAATACTGTCACTGAACAGAGAAATAACCGTTTCAGGAGTCATGTCATCTCCTAAGCCATCGCAAAACTGGATGCAAGAGAACCCAATACTAAGGTCCAACCATCGACCATTACAAACAACATAATTTTAAATGGCAGAGAGATGATCAAAGGAGACAACATCATCATCCCCATTGCCATTAATAAACTGGAAACAACAAGATCTATGATCAGGAACGGTAAAAATAAAATAAAACCAATTTGAAATGCCGTTTTAAGCTCGCTGGTAATGAATGCAGGAATGATTATGCTCATTGGAATATCTTCCAGAGTTGCGGGGTTAGTGTTGGCAAATTTTTCAAACAATGATAAGTCATTTTTTCTGGTTTGATTGAGCATGAATTGACGCAAAGGCTTTTGTGCATTCTCCAATGCATCGGGAAAGTCTATTTTTTCTGCTATATAAGGTTGCACTGCTTTTTCATTAATCGTATTAAATACAGGTGACATTACAAAGTAGGTCATAAACAATGCAATTCCTACCAATATTTGATTGGTAGGAGTTTGTGCCATACCAATAGCTTGTCTCAAGATAGACAAGACAATAATTATCCGGGTAAATGCGGTCATTGCCATGAGTAAGCCGGGCAAGACACTTAATACCGTCATAAAAATTAAAATTTGTAAATTAACGCTGTAGGACTGCGAGCCATTGGCCCCGCTATTTACTGTAACCGCAGGCAAAGAAAATGGATCAGCTTGTAAAATCAAGGGAAACAAAGCGAATAAAACCAATAAAATAAATTGTTGTTTTTTCATTCTATGATTTCCCTACAGCCGATTTAAGCAATTCTGAAAAAGTAGATTTATTACTCAAATCAAAACCAGCAGGTAATTGCTCACCAAAATCATATAATAAAGTTACTGAACCAGCACCAACGCCCATTAATAAATAGCGCTCACCAACCATGAGCAGCATCACTCGTTCTTTGGGACCCAAGGTAATACTCGCAATCGATTGAAACCCTTTTGACGAACTGAGATTAGCTCCTTGTAATCGCTTCACTAACCATGACAGCACAATAATAATAAGCAGGACAAGAAGCAATCCACTAATCACTTTCATTAGCTCACTATGACTAATCATGTTATTTGAATGCTCAGTGGGAAGCGCACATGCTGCAGAACTCATCAAACCAAACATCATCGCTAAAGTTCGTTTCATCATCTAAGACGCTTAATCCGTTCAGCTTTGCTAACGATATCAGTTAATCTGACCCCAAATTTATCGTTAACTACCACGACTTCTCCATGTGCAACCAAGGTGCCGTTAACTAACACATCCAAAGGATCGCCAGCTAAACGATCAAGTGCCACTATGCCGCCCTGATTTAATTGCAATAAATTGCGAATAGTCATTTTTGTTCGACCAATTTCAACAGTCACGGATACAGGAATATCCAAAATCAATTCCATTTTTTCGTTATCAGCATCCGGCACTTCATTGGAAACCGGTTGTGTTGGATCATTTGCAGTAGTTTTAGCCTGAGTCATCCCTTTCCCCTAATAACTGATACTTTTGATAATTTTTAACGCACGCTTATCATTTGCGCTACCTAATGTTGCAGTAAAACTTGGTGTACCTTCAATATCAAGCGTCACTACTTCACTCATCTCCACTGGAATGAAATCTCCTACTTGCCAGGACATAACTTTCCCTAAAGTACTAACAGTTTCAGCCATTGCAGAACTGACAGTAAGCTCTACATCCATTAATTCTTCTTTCAATGATTTAATCCAGTTCGGATCAATCTCGTCATCAGGACGAGACGCCCCCAACTCCAGTTGCTGTTTAATGGGTTCAACCATGGAATAAGGCAAAATAAAAAAGAAGGAGCCCGTTTCTTTACCGAAATTTAACGTAAAACGTGCCACCAGAAGCATTTCCTCTGGCTCTGTGATGTTAACTAGTTGAGGGTTAGTTTCATCATTAAATTTCATAATATCCAGGTGAATAATCGGTTCCCAGGCATGAGTTAAATTTGAAATTAATTTTTTAGTAACAACGTCCATCACCCGTAATTCTGTGGCCGTAAAATCAGTCTTATCTTTTTGAGCAAAAAACTGGGAACTACCGCCAAAATAATAATCCACCAGGTCATACACAAAGATACTGTCAAACAACAATATTCCTTTTCCACGTAATGGTTTAAATTTATAAATACTCATCAAGCTAGGATTGGGTAAGCTTCCCATGAAATCACGGTGTTTTACTATTAATAAAGGATCCTGCTTGATTTCAAAATCTTTAGCGGTTAATTGATAAATATCTGTAGCAAACAACCGTACGGCTCTATCATAAATTTTATCCAAAACAGGCAACTGACCTTTTACAATCCGTTGCTGTCCAGTAAAATTAAGCGTTTTAACCCCATCAACAGTACTTTCTTTAGCAGGTGCACTGGAGTCCATCTCCTGAGGATCTGCTGCCTGTGATTTTTTACGTGGTGATTTCGCAGCAGTCTTTGTTTCTACAGGCGGCGACTCTTCTTCTGCGGTATCGTCCACTGACTCTAGCAGAGCATCTATCTCTTCCTGTGATAAAACATCTTTCTCAGCCATAAGTAATCCATTCACAATCGACAGTATTTCCTGAGTTCGAATATGAAGCCAGGTTCAAGTACTTTAAAGATCATCTAATCAATTTAAAGTATTTAACGATCCTAATGCAAGGTGCATGCCACTATTAAAATATGATGTTAAATCAATAGAATGCACTATAATCCAGCATCAATACCCTCATCTGCCATGCAGACTAAAATGGGTTGATTATTGATGTTTCAGTGCTCAATAATCAGCGCCATTTTGGCGCAAACTCACAATAAGGTACTGAATCCAGGAGCTATTGACCTCTTAAATCCCGATATACAATGGTTTGCATCCATGAATCCCGCGCACAAGGTACGCATGAGCCAGGGGCACCATTAAGTTAAGGATTTGGCCGTCCTCAGGATGACGTACTGTTTTTAAC
>NZ_CALMPD010000289.1 GCF_937871865.1 uncultured Legionella sp. | reverse complement strand
TTTAAAGACTACCTGAAAACTAGAAAGAATTTAAAGCCAAGAACTATAGATAATCACAACCACATATTAGACAAAGCCTTCACGGGCTGGAAAAGCAAGCCAATGTTATCAATAACCAGAGATCGCATTGCTAAATACCACGAAAAGCTCGGCAATGAACATGGAGAAGCCTATGCTAATCTAGCCATGCGAATCCTAAGAGCTTTATTCAATTTTGCAGCAGGCCAATATGAAGACAGCAGTGGTCACTCTCTCTTTATTGATAACCCTGTAAAACGTCTGTCACAAACTCGCGCGTGGTATCGCATTGAAAGACGTAAGACTTATATTAAATCGCATGAGCTAGCCGCATGGTATTCAGGTTTGCAGGAATGTCAAAATGAAACATTACGTGACTATCTGCTATTAATCTTATTAACTGGCCTACGCAGACAAGAAGCTGCGACCATAAAGTGGTCTGATCTCGACTTAAAGGCCAAGACATTTACTATCAACAAAACCAAAAACAATGAATCCCATACCCTACCCCTTTCAGACTTTCTTTATGATTTACTGATAGCCAGAAAAGAAAATGCAATTAGCGATTATATTTTCCCAGGCTCTGGTGCAGCAGGTCACATTATTGAACCACGCAAAACCATGGCGCATGTAATAAAAAGCTCAGGGGTGCATTTCACCGTGCATGATTTGAGACGAACTTTTATCACCATAGCAGAAAGCCTCGATATCCCCGCCTACGCTTTAAAACGTTTAATGAACCATAAGATGAGTAATGACGTAACCGCTGGATATATCATTGTTGATGCCGAACGACTACGAAAGCCGATGCAGCTTATTACTGATTATATTTTAAAATGTATGGGTGTAGTAAAATCAGCTGATATTATTGCCATCCAACCTACAAAAACGGAGTTTTTGAAATGAGTATGCCTGAACTGCCCGAATTACTTACAGCGATTCGTTCTATACTAAACCAAGCACGAGACCAGCTCCAGAAGACAGTTAATCATGCGATGGTGCAAACCTATTGGAATGTTGGCCGTCTAATTATTGAGCATGAGCAACAAGGCGCAAAACATGCGGCTTATGGAGAATATCAATTAAAACACCTTTCTAAACAATTACAATCTGAATTTGGTAAAGGTTTTAACGAACGCAATTTGAGAAGAATGCGAACCTTTTACTTAGCATATCCAATTTGGACCGCAGTGCGGTCCGAATTAAGCTGGACACATTATCGCGCTCTATTAAGTGTAGAAAATAAAACAGCTCGTGAATGGTATATGAAAGAAGCGATAGAACAGTTTTGGAGTACCAGAGCATTAGAACGACAGATAGATAAACTGTATTACGAGCGATTATTATCTAGTAAAGAAAAGCAGCCTGTAATTGATGAAGCGAAAGCACGTACCGATGAATTAAAAAACGCACCAAAAGATTATTTGCGCGATCCTTACATTTTAGAGTTTTTGAATTTACCCTACGCTTCAACATTGGAGAGTAACCTAGAACAGGCACTTATTAATAACCTGCAACAGTTTTTACTTGAACTTGGCAAAGGCTTTGCATTTGTAGCACGTCAGCAACGCATCGCTACAGAAGATCAAGATTTTTACATCGATTTAGTATTTTACAACTATAAACTTAAATGTTTCCTCCTTATTGACTTAAAAATAGGTAAACTGACTCATCAAGATGTTGGGCAAATGGATACCTATGTAAGAATTTATGATCAACATCGCAAAGACTCTGACGACAACCCGACCATCGGTTTAATTTTATGTAGCGAGAAAAGTGAGGCTGTTGCTAAATACTCTGTGTTAACAGAAAGCAAACAACTCTTTGCTTCTAAGTATTTACCTTATTTACCTACAGAGGAAGAACTTCGAAATGAACTTGAGCGAGAGCGTGCTATTTTAAATGAATTACCTAGCCAAGATGGATAACTATATTAAATATTAATCCCAATAAATCCGCAATTTCGATTATTCAAATCAAAATCCAATTTGGCACTCACTGTGTGCCAAATCATAACTTCAAGTATGTTCCATTTTGGAACTCACTTAGGGTTTTCGAAACGAACTTTCCGGAATTTTCGGATGGTTAATCCCAACCTTAACATGCAACTTAAATGAATAACTTAAACATGATGTTGCAAGAATAAAAGGGCTAATTATTAAACATTGCAAAGCAATGTATATTGCGCCCTTGGAAAATTCTTTCCTTCGGGATAATTTAAAGTTAAAAAATTTTTAAAGCTGAATTCTCGACTGTAAATTTTAATGCGAGCAATGAGCAATCCGAAATTTCGGAAACTTCGTTTAAATTTTCATTATTGTTATGAGGGTATTTATTACTGTCCAACAGATTTGGCACGCAGTGCGCTCCAAAGTAGATTCCCAAGATAGATCTTTTGTATATATATTTGGGTAACCTGATAAAATTCGCCAAATTTCATCATCATAAATTAACCGTTTCTCCCCTATACGCTCTTGGAAATACTCCATTAATTCATGTGTATTGTTAATAGTTCCGGGATCTCGTAAGACGAGAAACATATCATCTATATATCTGCCATAATAAATGGGTGTTATTTTTTCCAATACTAATTTATCCCAAGAATGCAATAACACATTTGATATAATACGTGATGCAGTAAGACCTATGGCTAAACCACCATTGATATGATTAATATCACTTTCACCTAAAAAAACTTTAATAAATTCACCGGCATTACTTGACCAATGCTTTAATAACTCACTTAGTTGATTTGTAAAGTCATTAATTAACTCTAAATTATGAGATTCATTGTTTAGACCTATTGCTGTTTGAAAATCACTAGAAGCAAAAAAAGTTGGATCAATAGAATGGTAATAGTTTTTTAAGTCTAACGAGACTGCAATAACTTTATGTTCTTTTTCAAGCTCCCATCGTATCGCTTGTAACCCATTTTTTCTCCATTTCTGATATGGTTGAAAATATGGCTCAAAAGAACCTATTGCAGTGATGTGAAATGATTTAGGTGCATTTTTATCTAATACTTTTTCATTTCTAACTCTACGCAATCTCGAACCATAGGATGATTCATCAAGGCACGCGTCAAATTTATGTCCTATCATATTTATCCAAAGTGCTGAAATAATATGAGTATCGACAGGAAAATCACCGATAATTCTAAATTCAGGAGTTATACTATTTTGTTCTTTAAGTGTTTTGAATGCTCTAACAGGATCAGAGAAATGCGCATGCCCGTTATTAAATTCATTTGGCTTTAATATTAATTTTTTGGGAATAATTCGACACTCACCTAACAAGCTGGAATCATTCATAAAGCCGTTATTTGTTCGTAATTTTTCTAACAATTTATTTAAGTTAACTAAAAGATCCCGCTCATACTCAGAAAATTTAATACCTGATGGGAATATATTCTCAAAAAAACTTTACTACTACTTCTTCTTAACACCAAATAATGGCGTCCCCAAGGGGATTCGAACCCCTGTTACCGCCGTGAAAGGGCAGTGTCCTAGGCCTCTAGACGATGGGGACCTGGAACTTATTGTTACTTCTTTACTACTACTTCTTCTTAACACCAAATAATGGCGTCCCCAAGGGGATTCGAACCCCTGTTACCGCCGTGAAAGGGCAGTGTCCTAGGCCTCTAGACGATGGGGACCTTGAACGTTTTCTCCATCAACATGCAAACATGTTGATGGTGGAGCTAGGCGGGATCGAACCGCCGACCTCTTGCATGCCATGCAAGCGCTCTCCCAGCTGAGCTATAGCCCCAATAAGCCTCGCAGTTTAAAGACCCAACTCAAAACTGTCAAGTGATTTCTAATTTTTTTGATAAATTTGAGTTATTTCCCCCAAATCCCCTAACTGATTTGTCAAATCTATCAGAATATTGCCTAATCAAAACCAACATTTCAATAATGTTGCCAAAAAACTATGGTGGAGAATTACCGCAACGTGCTCGCGGTAATTCAAAAAAGGAAAATGACTCAGGTTATTGAACAGTTGCTTCGAGGCCTATTGATTTTGCTGGGCAACGGTATGCATTTCCCAGATTAGTCACATTAGTTTGAGCAGAGCTGCCGCTCATATATCCTCCCTGCTGATTGAAGGAGCCTCCCATAGAGCCGGTTACTCCTGCACGATTAGTAATTAGCCGAACATAATTAGCACCTAATTGATTGGCTTTATTTCTAAGATCATTCATTGCCCCTTCTTCAAGGTTGCGATTGGAAGTATATTCTCCAGTAAAAAAGTTCCCTTGATTGCCAACAACCTGCCCCAGATACTTGCATCCTTTCGGTGCAGGATCAGGCGAAACGACAATACGGGCAGCTTGTGGATCGACAGGGATAGCCGCACACGAGGTAATCAAAATTGTCAAAGCTGAAATTGAGAGTAATTTATTCATAATAACTGCCTTAAATAGAAACTAATTTAGATAAGAATGAAGCAGAAAAAACCAATGCTTGCATTCAAATGGGTAAAACATGAACATGTTAATGGCTGTCTATTTTAAATTCAAGATAATTCATTAAATGAACAAAATGAATGAAGAACAATTAGAAAAGTCAATAATACTAGCCTTGAAATACTAAAATAGTGTCATCAGCTAAAGGCTCTTGCTCCACCAGGTTATCCACTTGCTTCAATACGTTCTCCACTCGTTCTAAGACAGAAGTGTGAATAATTGTTCGTAAGGCCTTATTATGAGGAATAATGACTCGTTGCCCCATTTCTATCAATTGTTGGGAAGTTAAAATAAGATCCGTTTTATAAACAGCCTCTGTATTACGGATAAATTGTTCACCAAAAAACTCATTCCAGGACACTGTATCATTATATCGACACATCATTATCGCCCAAAAATCAAAAATGCACTCAGGCTCAGTATGTAATCTAATGTAAGTATGACTTTGATGTGAATAAATCGTTTCGATAGAGAGCTCAAAATCAAATTCAGTTGCCAAGATATAGGCACCTATAATAGAAAATACCTCACAAGTGCCTGTCCCATATACATAGCCATTTGTAAAAAATTGTTCAAAATGCTCCTGAGCTGATAGTAATTTTTGTTTATTCTCTGCGCGTGGGCAGAGGGTATTCGCAATTACTGCAGGCAGTGCTTTACATTCATCAGCAGTGTAAGGCGATAGACGAAAATGCTGCTGCTTTTGTTGGTTAGCATAATAAACATTACTTGCATTTTGAGCAGCTTTACTATTGCATGGCCCAAAAATAAGTATCTCACTAACTCTAATTTGAATACGGTTAAATAACTCATACATAGCATCCTCTTTCTCATAAAGAGTTGCGTGTTCATTTAGAAAAGAGCTAAGGGAAGGCATAGCGAATAAATTAATTTAACTTAATATTGATAGTGACCTTGAAGTATACATTACCTATTGACTCAAAATAAACTCAATTACCTTTTTTGGAGACATATGAAACAAAATATAAGGTTTTTGTGTTTATTATTATCAATTCATTAAAATAAACACTATTCTTTTAGTAAATAATGATCAGGATGTGTGCGTTCAAGGAGCTAACCAACATGACTGAAGAAATTACTACTCGTTCCTGGTGGAGTCGAATCAAGGATGCGTTTATAGGTATTTTTATTGGAATAGGTTTGATTATTGGGGCTATTGTCCTCATTTTCTGGAATGAACGCCATAGTTTACATACAGCCCAATCATTGGAGCAAACTCATAAAATACTTATTTCAGTTCCCAATTCCCCTATCAATAAAGAAAATAATTTTAAGGTAGTGTATTTAAGCGGTCAGGCAACAACAAATGATCAATTGGAAGATTCGACCCTGGGTATCACGATAAATGCTATAAGTCTAAATAGAAAGGTAGAAATGTATCAATGGGAAGAAAAAGTTGAAACAAAAACCGAATCACAAATGGGTGGTTCAGAAAAACAGATAAAAACCTATAGTTACGATAAAATTTGGTCTGCCAATTTAATTAACAGCAGTAATTTTAAAAATCCAGACGGGCATCAAAATCCAGACACTATGCCCATACACTCTTTGCTGCAATATGCCAAAACAGTTACTTTAGGCGAATTTACTCTTCCTGACGAATTGATTCGCCAAATCAATGTCAGCGAACCTGTTGATTTATCCAAGGTCAATAAGGAAACATTGAAGTCTCAATATAACAAACCAATACATCTGACTAACAATGAGTTATATCTAGGCCAGGAGCCCCAAAATCCGCGGCCAGGAGACATCAGAATTAACCTTACTGCGGCTTATCCTCAAATAGTCAGTATTATAGGTCAACAAACCGGAAATACCTTGCAGGCATATCTTGCACCAGCAGGTGAGTCAGTATTTCTATTGTCGACAGGGCAACAATCTGCAGATCAAATGATAGAACAAGCTCAATCAAAAAATAAAATGATGGCATGGATTTTACGTTTGGTTAGTTTGTTTATGTTAATTGGAGGATTTTCCTTAATCCTTAATCCTTTAGTTGTCCTCTCAGATGTGCTTCCATTCCTTGGCAGAATAGTTGGATTTGGTACAGGATTTATCTCGTTCATATGTGGATTGGGAATATGGATTGTTGTGACAGCCATAGCCTGGTTTGCAACCAGGCCCTTCTTATCAATTGGATTAATCGCAATCGTAATTTCTGGAGGCTATTTAATAATAAAAATGAGAGCGAAAAAAATACCATCTCCCCCTAACCCGCGAAGCGAAACGACATCGACCAAGACAGAATAATCCGAATGCGCCGTGTTTATCACGGCACTATTGGAACTCGCGCATAGAACCTAGGCTAAGGATTAAATCAAAAGTCCAGATGCAACACAGTGAAATAAGGCGAGGTATTTGAATCACCATATCTGCTTCCTTATTCACCCTCTTTAGTTAAAAACAAGCACTATGGGCAACAAAAACATTAACAAACGTTAAAAGAACGATTACTATTCATTACATTATATTGATTTAACTTTAGCTTTTTACGAATCCTCCTATTTGTATGCTAGGAAATAGCTAAGGTTGACTATTTAAATACTTTGCTTTATCAGGAGAAAAATGAACAGCTTCAAACGCGGTATAAGCACTATAATTTTCATGGGCAGATGGTTACAGCTCCCACTTTATTTAGGACTCATTCTAATACTAGCAGCCTATGTATATCGTTTTATAGGAGAATTATACGAGTTAATCACTCATTTGAATGGTTTTGACGACACTCATATTATGTTAGGTGTATTAGATTTGATTGATGTGGTCATGATAGCCAATCTACTTATTATGGTAGTCATGGGTGGATATGAAACCTTCGTATCGCATTTACAACTGGATACACACCCGGATCAGCCCGAATGGCTGGATCATCTTGATGCTGGGGCTATGAAAATAAAACTGGCTCTCTCCCTTATCGGTATATCGTCCATACATTTGCTAAGAACGTTTATAGAACCGACCAAACTCAGTAATTATTCTGTAATGTGGCAGGTAATTATTCATCTGACCTTAATTATCTCGGCATTAGCAATTGCATTTACTAATCGATTGTTAGACCATAAAAAAGCCCCTGAGCCACCGACGGCTTAAGATTCGTGTATTTAACAAAGATTTACTCTCAAATGAAGATAAATCTCCCCCTGGTTCGGTGAACCAATTTTGACTAGTGGTAAAGATGTTTGCGAACCAAGTAAAGCAATTGCTTCGCAACACACAACGCCTTGCTTTTATGCGATAGATAATGGTTCACGGAACCTAATGAAATATGAGTATTTTTATCAGACTTAAAAAAACAATGACTGACTTAAAAGTATTCGATAGAATAAATATGACTTAGCCTTTACTGTTACTGAATCGGTTAAATGGAGTCACTTTTAAATAAGGATATCGAAAATGACGGACACTCCTGTAAATAGCTTAGAAATAAATGAAATGGAATTGACCTCCTCCATTGACACCCCATCGTCGTTATTAAATACAGATAAAGCTAAGAAATCCCTTGCAGAAATTGAAGAAAATGAGCAATCAGTTGCTACAATTAAGGCATTGATTGATTCGATAATAGATAGCATTGCTCAGAATCAAAGTATGTTGACACGCGCTGCTCTTTTCTGGGGAAAACTACCCCTTTGGCAAAAGATAGGTGTTGGTCTACTCTTGATTGCCCCAACATTAATACTTGGTATCGTATTACACATATCGCTTCTTATAATAATAAGCGCTTTAACTTTAATCACTTTTGTGCCAACAAGCCTTGCTCTTGATAATCATTATGAACATGATGAACAAGTCACAGATCAATTGAAAGACAGCATGACCATTATGGCTACATCACTGGAATCCGTTTTAGATACGATGGAACATCTTCGTTCGAAACTGGCACATCAGATAGACAATTTTCATCAGGAAAATGAACGACTGATTAATGGAATTATAAGTTTGAGCAGCCAGATAGATAAACTAACCACCAAATCTAAAGAACTAGCGAAGACAGAGCAGGAACTAAGAGCAATACAGGTTGACCTTGAAAATTTAGACAAAACACTCCGCATATCGGTAGAAGAACAAACTGAGCGGCTTACCAAAAACCAACAAGAAATAGATTCAACCTCACAAGCATTTAAAGCGAATCAGGATGAGCTTGCTAAAACCACCCAGGAACTAGATGCTGTACGAAAAAACTTGGGCAAAGTGATTGAAGACAACCAAAATGTCACACAAATAATGAAGGAAACCGTAGAAAAATTGGCAAAACTTTTTATCCTTGATGATCAGACCCGAAATGAATTTCAATTGAAATTAGATGATTTTCTCACGAATAAAGAAAAAACGTTTAATGAAATTGCTGCCCGCATTTACAAAGCAAACCAACAGCTGAGTCTGACGCGAGACGAGCTAAACCGCACAAATCTGCGTTATGAGTCTCTTCTGAAGAGACAAACAGAACAATTGAATAAATTGGATATGCCCGCACGTCCTTCAGAAACTGACGATTCTGAAGTTATTATTGGAAAAAATGCCCATAAAATAAGAAAATTCGGGATTAATGCCCGCACTCCATCGCATCATCCAGAGCCACAAGAAATACATACCTCCGATGAGAACATCATGCGTCAAAGATCAGTAAGATGAAGACTGGCCTTTTATTACATTATTCAGAAAATCGAGTTATCCAATATTTTTGCGAGGAGCTTGTACCTTTTGGAACTGGCTCCACTATTATTGTCTGAACCAATGGAGGAGAAAATGGACCATCTGCTGTTGCCCATTGGTAAGTAATTTGAAATTGAATTGCATTTTCACGGTTTACATTTTTTTTAATTGTAAATGAAGTAATCCATGGGCTAGAAGTTCCTGAAACCCAGTAAGGCCAATTATCTTTATATTTATTCTTCAGCTGATCTGAAAACAGCATGAATTGAACTGCAGCATTTCGGTTTTTGTTTGCGGTAGCAAATAGTGTAGCCAGAGCATCGGGCGAATCAGGCGCCAAAGCCTGTTCCAACATTGAAATTCGCGCGGCATCAGATTCTGTCTGAGGAATAGAACCTGCCAGACTAATAGTGGAACAAAAAAATACTCCAATAAAACCTAACAAGGCTAATTGCTTATGATTCATTTTTTCTCGGGTGACAGAAGAATGCGTCCTTAAATTATAAACTAAAATATTTTCTGTGCTCTATTCATCAGTAAATATTCAAAATATCCTCAAAACACCACGTTATTTTATAGATGCTACACTTAAGTCAAAGAGTTATTTAATTGTTTATTCCACATAAAAATTATAAGAAGAAACATGAATAAGAAGCTTAGTTCATTCGGTTTATTATGGATATCTCTCACCAGCATCATCGGTTCGGGATGGTTATTCGGTTCATTGTATTCAGCACATTTTGCAGGACCAGCAGCCATTTTAGCTTGGCCGATTGCCGGTTTTTTATTACTTATACTTTCCTTATCCTATGCTGAAATAGGAACTATGTTTCCACGCTCAGATACGTTAGCAAGCCTTCCTTTATATACTCATGGTCGATTAACCAGCGTTATGATGAGTGGTTTAGGCTGGATTTCCCTGGCAATTATCCCTGTCATTGAAGCCCAGGGACTAGTGCAATACGCCAGTAATTACATACCCGGCCTGGTAGTTCGTACTGAATTGCACTATCACAATACCCCTATAGGCTCTTTAATCATCATCATCTTATTAATGAGCTTTGTTTTAATCAATTATTTTGGGCTGCGCATCTTCGCACGAATCAATGCAGGCTTTACCTTCTGGAAACTACTCATTCCTACACTCACGGTTATTGCGTTACTTAGTATGAATTATCACAGTGAAAATTTCACTCAATATGGCGGGTTCATTCCCTACGGATGGAAAGGAGTAATGTCTGCTATGTCCAGTGGTGGAGTACTGTTCTCCCTTTTGGGATTCAGACAAGTAATCATCATGATGAACGAAATTGAAAACCCCGGTAAATATGTCCCAATAGTGCTTATAAGCTCAATATTGCTGACCAGCCTGCTGTATACCGGATTACAATGGGCATTTATTGGCAGCCTAAGTGCACAGTCTCTGGCAGATGGTTGGGCGAATTTGTCATTTATCGGTGATGCAGGTCCCTTTGCTGCTCTGGCAGCATTAGCTGGGATAGTATGGCTGAGCTATTTATTATACTTTGATGCCTTCCTATCACCCTACTCCACCGGTTTAGTCTACAGCACTACTGCGGCACACATGCTCGCCAGCATGGGTGCTACAGGAGATGCCCCTGCGCAAACAGCATCAACCAATAAATATCAAGTCCCTTGGGTAAGCCTGATTATCAATTTCTTATTGGCGGTCATCATGTCTTTTTTACTGCATGGATGGCAGGAAATTTCAGCATTTCTGGTTGCAGTATTAATGATTAGTTATGCATTAGGGCCTATCAGTCTGATCTGTCTGCGTCAGCAACTCCCCACATATAACAGACCTTTTCGCCTGCGTTTTGGCAATGTAATCGGGTTGATAGGATTCTATGTATGCACTGTAGGAGTGTATTGGTCGGATTTGAGCAGCGTTAGTAAATTATTGGGGCTAACCACAATCAGCCTTATCTTATACTTATTCTACGTCCGTGTAATAAAAAAAACGAAGACTACTCTCGATGTGAACCATGCTATCTGGTTGTTGGTATATCTTTTGGGGCTTGGTTTCTTTTCTTATTATGGTAATTATGGTGGCTCTCATTTTATTCCCTTATATTGGGATATGCTGTATTTGTTCTTGTTCAGCTTGAGCATATATGTCTTCGCTTACTTATCAAGAAAGCCAAGTACCTATACTCAATTGATGATTGCTAATAAAAATTTATAATTTATTGATGATTGTCATTTACAGGCCATTTGTTTATTCTAACCAATATACAAGCGACTCAACTTCATGCAGTTTCGGCCATAATCCATGTAAGGATGAAACCTCCTTGAGCTATCCAATACTTTATACTTTTAGACGATGCCCCTATGCTATCCGCGCCAGAATGATATTAGCTTACTCGAAAATCAAAGTAGAACAACGAGAGGTTGACCTGAAAAACAAACCACAAGAATTACTTGATGCCTCAGCAAAAGGCACGGTTCCCGTCTTAATTATGGGCAATGGACAAGTACTGGATGAGAGCATGGAGATTATCCGCTGGTCTTTAAATAACTCCGATCCAGAACATTGGTTCAGCAAGGAGCTGCAGAACGCTGGTGATGAGTTAATTTATATTAATGACACTCACTTCAAACCAATCCTTGATAATTATAAATACCCGCAGAAATCAGAAAAAAAAGATCCCTACTATTACAGAGAACAGGCAGAGACCTATCTTGAACAATTAGATTCCCTATTAAAAATAAATAATTATCTACTGGCATCTCATATTTCTTATGCTGATGTAGCTATTTTCCCATTCATAAGACAATTTTGCATGGTTGATAAAGAGTGGTTTGAACACAGTCAATACAAACACCTGCAGGTCTGGTTAAACAATTTTTTAAAGTCAGAACTCTTTCTCTCAATCATGGAAAAGTAATAATTATTTTATAAATATTAACTAGTTGATTGTAATTGACCAAATATCACCTCAGTTGGTAGAAGAAACTTACATGTTTCTATATTATTTGACAAAAAATTAATCCCACGACATCATGTGATTATTTTTTTGAACATTATGGTTTTTTTTGATTATGCTTAATGAATTTGAAAAAAATGAATTAGAAAAAGTCCAACAAGAAGTACGGTATATGGAACAGGTTCCCGAACATCTAAAAGCAAATAAGGAATTCATGCTCGAAGCGATAAAGATAAGTTGGTGCACCATGTATTTTGCTGCCCCGGAACTAAAAGACAACGAAGAATTTGTTCTGACTGCTATAGCAATTGATCCTGATGTTTATATGCATATATCAGATAGATTAAAAGATAATGAAAAAATAACTTCTTTGGCTATAAAAGAAAGTCACGTATTGTACTTCCATGCATCAGATAGATTAAAATATGACGGGAAGTTCAAAAATAATACGCTAAAAACCAATAGCTGGTACCCATGGATAAAATTAAACAAAGTATTAAAAAATAATTTTTGGGAAGGGTTAGGCGATACTTTTTCAATAATGCATGGTGATTACGCGCTCTTGAAAAAATGGAATGGGAATGAAGTCGATCCTAATCAGCTGAAATACGGATTAGTTGATATCACCTTCATCCCTCAATTATCTAATACATTACTTAATTATGGAATGCCCTGTACACCAAGCGTTGATAATCCGTTCAAATACGTAGGGCTAAGGCAT
Source organism: uncultured Legionella sp. (assembly GCF_937871865.1). Classification (GTDB taxonomy): domain Bacteria; phylum Pseudomonadota; class Gammaproteobacteria; order Legionellales; family Legionellaceae; genus Legionella. The sequence continues at coordinate 16,779 of NZ_CALMPD010000289.1, read as the reverse complement.
AACACAAGCATTCTGGAAGACATATCAAAATACCTGGGATTAGGGTTGCAATTTTTAAGATTTACGATGGCTGCAACAGCGACAATAATGGTTTTACCCTTGTTGCTTTGGTCCATATACTAAAATCTCCTTTCATTTATTATTATCAACATCAATTACTCCAGCTTGAAGGGGTAATCTACAATAGAAATACAGGGGAACCAGTCTCTGATGCAACCACTACCTTAGAAGAGTTTGCCTCTCTGACTGATTCCAGCTTGGCTGATCTAGCTGGCTTTGGTGATGATATAACTTCTTATTCGTCAAAAAATTCTGAGGTAACAAGATATGGCTCCTTGCATAGTACTGATCCACGCTTCTTTTTTAGGCCATCAGGAGGCAATACGCCTGCCCAGATTAGAGCACAGCGACTAGTTACTGAATTGGAAATAGATGAAAAATATTCACCTAATGATCCAACATCAGTAGCTACAGGACGCTCTTTTTGGTGATGAAGGAACCGACAACCTAGAGACAGCGTTATATTGTCGTAATACAGGAAACCGTATTACGGCAATATTTATTGCCCCCCCAGTTATACAACAGGATGGTTAAGACCACTTCGGCTCGCCAGAGTTTCAGTTTGCAGTTTCATTATTTTGTTTAAATAAACAGGCTCTTTATTTTGAACGCATAATTTTTTTTCAGCCGGAGTTAACATCAGTAACATTTGAACATACTCATCTGAAACAGCATTATGAATACTTGAAAAAGTGGTGTTAAGTGTACCTGCATATACAAGGTCAATCAGTTTGGGATTAATTGGTTTCCCGCCAAACTGAGAGTGGCGATTTAAAGAAGAGTTGCCTCTTCGTGAAGCCTGTAATTTAAGGTCTTCCAAAACTCCTTTCATCATATTAAGGAATTTACTTAATCCTTCGACCGGATTTATCGTTCCCTGTGATACTTCTCTCAGTAAACCAATGCATTTTTCCCGGCAGGCGCTTTCAAGTACGTCATCCAACTGGTTGACAAAAGACGGCAGTTCCACTGTTGCATTGAGATTATCCATCAGATGAGTACCAGACAATAAGCTTTTATGTTTTACTTCACGCCCATCATTCCCCAAAATGGTAGAGTCAACTAACGATGGAGTAAAACTGCTATGACATGCCTGGGTTAAATTAAGATTGTCGCCAACAGTACACCCTCTTCCATGCTGTAAATCGGTATGGCCGGTAGTCGGATAAATCGACGTTTTATAATAAGCAATCAACGTATAAAAAAACAAATCGACTCGGCGATTTGCATGTTCAATAATATTGCTTTTTGCCATATCAAGAAGTGCACCGTGATTGTTCTGATTTTTTTGTAGTTCAACTTGAGAACATGAAAGCCCAAGGGCTGCACTGTAATTGTCACTATAGGTGTAACGTTTTCGCTTTCTATTGGGAAACTGCTGCGACTCCTCTTGTTTTAAGACTTCAAAATAGCTTGCTGAAGGCATTTTGTCGGGAGGGGTAAGAGGGGGAGTTATTTTTTTAGAATCAGAAAGTTGGTTAGGAGGTGTTTTAGATAAGAATGCCTTTTTTTTCAAAGAATGATTGGGAGTATGTTTTGCTATATGTTTCGCACCATTTGAAATACGTCTTGCCATGGTTCTCTCCTTGAATAGCCATTATGTCTCACAATGTCACAACACAGTTCAAGAGCTCTGTTTCCATCAGAACACTCAAAGATCAAGAGAAAAATTGATGTCTGCGAAAGCAGGAACATTAATACTTAGCCTTAATCAGCAAAATGCGTTGTTCTCTTACAGTACATAGTAATCTTATATAATTCAAGATGAATGTCTAAATTTATAATAATTAAAACATTGTGTTTATAATTAATGAGTTATAAATTTTAATTAGAAATAAATTCATAATCTTCGAGTAATTTTTATCCTTTACACATTATGTCTCGCAATACAATCTCCCAAACAAATGGATAAACAAAAACTCATATGCTATATATTTAGTAACTTCGATCAAGATAACGACAGACAATGATACCCCAAAGAGCTGTTAGTGCGTTTATTGCGCTTGCCACTGCATCTACTGTAAAAGAAACCCTTGCATCACAATTGGAGCTTGAAAATCCGGCGCTTCTCGTTACACTACCGTTGAGCATAGTAAAACATAATCTTATCCCTTCAAACATTAGTGAGTTTAGCTGTCCACACCGACAGAAATTACATGATAAATGTAGTGATGTGACTCAATTAGATAAAATGACCGTTCCTCCGGTCAATATGGTTTTGGAAGTAATGAAAGTTCCATTAACCAAGGATGCATACAAAGCAATCAAAAGAGATTTACATTACTCGCGACAGATGTCTAAAGACGATCCTCTTCATAAGAAAATAAGTGATTACCAACAACAGGCCTCAAATCAAAGGCTGATTTCATCAAAATTCCATGAAACGGGCGAACGAGAAGGAGCTCTGATGCACTCAATGTTAGCATTCGGTTTTGATCTTAAAGCAAAAGTAGCCAACATACCTCTTGCAATCCAAACAGCGATGAAACGACATGAATGAATTAAGTGACATTTAGGGGGGTATTCAATGATTAATCAAATCAATCCCAATATTCATAATGAAAATAAAAAAATCACGAATGAATGTGCGATAATGACGTTAACCCCAACAGTAGAACTGTTCCCGAGACTAAGAGAATTATCAGAAGACTTGCTCGCAATAACCAATGATGAATTAAACCCGTTTTTAGATGAAGAATGCCTGACAAGCCACACCGTACCTATTTGTATTCCGCTAATTACCAACTTCGATGATCTGGATCAGTTTATTAGTAATAACAGCGCGTTATTAATTGATTTTATGTTGGCAGCATGGCCTATTCCGTTGGAACAATGGGGATTTATACATAAAAACCGGGAGCTGTTAGATCGGTTGATCAAAGTGACTTATTACCCAATATTGTGTAAAGCAATTGCAAAACCGGTCAGTAGTACTCTGGATTTGGCAGTAACTTTCGCTACCCCTACAAATGAACTTATCGATTATATTGCTAATGGCATTCACTCAAAAAAAATGAATCTGAACGACAAAGAGTTTCTCCAAATGGAATTTATATTATCCTCAGGAGTTGCCGTAATTACCAATCAAATTGAAAAATCAGCAGCTCAGAATACTGTAGAGTTCTATCAGGCTATTAATGATTCCAAAAACTATCTAACAGAATTAAAAGACAAAATCGTCAATACTCTGTTTTATTTCTATTTTAGAAATAACGAGGATGCACCTCAAGAGATAGGCAATGAATATCTTAAGCAATGGTTTAACACAAAAACCTATCTTGGGATGTATATGTTTCCTGATGAACCCATTAATTATTAGTATCATTCCCCATTTGATTTTGAGAGGCACGTTTGCCGCCCCCGAAAAGGTGGGGAGGCGTCTCCAATGTAGCTTTAATGCTTTGCTCTAAAGCTCCTCATGATAAACCAAGTAATGAGGCCTCCAAGAGCAATAAAAACAACTGCAGGGATAACATCCTTAAGTGGTAAAAATGCGATGGCCATGACGTTTAAAACCACGGCCAAACAAGGAATAAATAATGGGATACAAAACACATCTTTCCCCATTCCTTTATTGCTCCGCCTCAACTTCATAACCACCAATGACACGCAACTTAAAGAAAAGACCACCAGAACCAAGGCACTCGTAGAACTTGCCAGATTTTTCATGCTGCCGGCTAATCCTAATCCTAGTATTAATGGAAATATTAGTAATATGGCAATATAAGGAGTATGAAATTTCGGGTGGACCTTATATATAAAACCAGGCAACAGATGGCTTGTAGACATCCCATACAGCAAACGAGAAGCCGTAATGTAATTTAACAAGGTCGTATTAAAAATCGCAAACAGAGCAATAATGATAAAGATAAATTGCGGTAACGCAGGATAAGCCTTGCTCACTACATCCAACAATGGAGCATTTGATTGGCTGAGTTCACTACCAGGAATAATCGCCGTTGCCATCCAGCTCACTCCCAGATATAAAAGTCCTGCGGTACCAAGCGAAGAGAGAATAGCACGAGGAATATTTACTTTTGGTTTTTTTACTTCCTCAGCAATATTGGCCAGATCTTCAAATCCTGTAAAGGCAAAAAAAGCCAACGCGGCTCCCTGAAACACATCGTTCATTCCTGGCATTTGATCAGCAGGCGTGACAAGAGCTTCAATATGCTCCGAAGATAAATACCAAAAACCACACCCCAACACGATGAGCAAACCGCTTACCTCAACCATAGTGCTTACTATGTTGGCAAAAGATGATTGCTTAATGCCGCGCATATTGATTAACAGTAACAGAATTAAAAAACCGGAAACACCAAGCCAGTTAGGGAGATTAAAACCCAATGCCCTCAGATACCCCACAAAAGCATGGGATAAAGTGGACATGGAAAGAATGGTAGCACCAAGGAGCAGTAAACCCGCCAATAGAGATAACCACTGACAATCAAAAGCCTCCAATACGTAAACAGACACTCCCCCACTACGAGGAAATCGGCTGGCCAGCTCACTGTAAGTAAATGCAGTAAGAAACACTATCCCCATCGCAACAGCAAATGAAAGCCAGGTTAAGGGACCAGCATGTCCAGCAATTTTGCCAATAATGGCATAAATTCCTGCCCCAAGTATGTCGCCAATACCATAAATAATTAAAGCACCTAAACCAAGAGCCCTGATTAAACCAGCTGGTGCGTGCTTATCCAATTTAAAATCCTTTTCTCTTGCAAAATCAATCAATTAAACATAAAAAAAATGCTCTTGCAAGATGAATAACGAGCAGTGCTAATCGATTTATATTTTATATACGTTATTTTTCTGTCAAATTTTAAAATTAATATCCAACTTGAATGAACGAAAAACGGACATTATCTTTTTTTTAGCGTGTGGGGTTGTTTATCATTTTTAATTTTGATTTAATCGCTGGCGTATCTAAAACGGCACCATGGAAAAAGTAAATTTGAATTATTGATTTAATACTTCAAATTGGATGACTGCAAGTTAGCAATTATGGAAAAAGGACTATGTCTAACGACCTGGCTATTTATTTAAGCAAACAACTACTTTGGCATGCATTACTCATTGCCTCTCCGATAATTATTGCAGCACTTATCAGTGGCCTGGTTATATCAATCCTTCAGGTGGTCACCCAAATACAAGACAGCACATTAAGTTTTGTACCCAAAATATTGACTGTAGTGCTAATGCTTATGCTGTGTGGCGAATGGATGCTTCATACACTTACCGAATTTGCCCAAAGTATATTCCTCAACATACCAGGAACGGTGAACCCATGATCGTTTCTACATCATGGATTACTACGTTACTCTTCATTACTATTCGTATGGGAACCATTTTATTATTCACCCCCATCCAGGCTATTCGACAGATACCCGTTCATTCACGGTTGATTTTCATTTTTATATTCAGTGTTCTGATGAGCTTGAATACGGATCAGGTTACAGAAATGGAGAATCCACGCATCCTGCTTGGAGGCATTGCAGAATTTGCCAATGGCTTAATACTGGCCACCAGCATGTTTGCAGCTTTTTCAGTATTCCAAATCGCAGGACAAATCATTGAAAATGAAACAGGGATGAATTCATTAACCCTGTTTAACCCCAGTGAACACAGCCAACTTCCATTAACCAGCCATTTATTATCCATGCTTGCCGTATTATTCTTTTTTGGACTCAATGGACATATTTGGTTATTTAAAGGGCTTTCCTATTCTTTTGTGATTATACCACCTGGAACACTAAGCTTATTTAACGGATTTGTACCTGTGATGAAACAATTAGGTTTTATGTTTTCCATGGCCGTAATGATTGCCAGCCCCATCATTACCTCCTTGCTTGTTATTGATTTATTCAGTGCAGTTTTAACTCGAAATATGCCGCAAATCAGTACTTATTTCCTGATGATTCCGATTAAAGTTTTACTTGCTCTCGTTCTGTTAGGTCTGATGCTTAATTATTTTAACCCAATAGCAAATCAGGTCTTTGAGCACTGTTTTCAAACCTGGCAGGAAATCATGTCATGAGTGAGAAAACTGAAAAAGCAACTCCGTACAAATTACAAAAAGCAAAAGAAAAAGGCCAGGTAAGTAAAAGTATTGAGCTAACAACCTGTATTTCATTATTGGCTCTTTGCTCCTTGATAAATGCTTTATGGTCCAAACAATCTGAAGAAATTCAGCATCTGATTCGTCAACTGCTCCATAGTTCCTCTCAAATTCAATTTAATATTGATACCATAAGCCATCTTTATCAGTATATTTTATCGCAGCTCATTAATTTATGGGCACCATTCGCCCTCGCAGGAGCATTAGCAATAATACTGGGAACGATTGCGCAAACTGGCATGGTTTGGTCAACAACTCCATTGACTCCAGATTTCAAACGCTTAAATTTTATCCAGGGATTTAAACGCTTATTTTCACTCAAAACCTGTTTTGAAGCCCTTAAAAACTCATTTAAATTGCTGCTCGCCTTTTTGCTTTTAGGTATCGCATTACATCATCATCTTCCCAGTATTATTCGGCTGATGTTAACCCAGCCAACGCAAGATCCCGAACTGATGATGAATCTTCTTTTGAAATTGATTTTTCAACTGCTCCTGCTCCTTTCGTTCATCGCGTTGCTTGATAAATTCTATACTCGATGGAAATTCAACAAAGACAACCGCATGAGTAAGCAGGAAGTAAAAGATGAGTACAAACAAAAGGAAGGCGATCCAAAAATAAAAAGTAAAATAAAACAGCTGCAACATCAGTTACGCCAAAAGACGAATTCATTGTCAGCAGTTCAATCAGCAGATGTAGTCATTACTAATCCGACCCATCTTGCCATTGCGCTTAAATACGATAGAACAATAATGCCCGCCCCTAAAGTGGTCTGTAAAGCTCAGGGGGAAATGGTGAATGAAGTAAAAAAGCTTGCCAGAAAATACGGTGTTCCCATTATGGAACACAAACCATTTGCCCGCATGTTGCATCAATCCATAGAGTTAAATCACTGGATATCCAAAGATCTCTATCCAATAGCAGCAGGTATTTTCCGTGAGGTCTATGAGCTAAGGAATAATAGATGAAGGCATTGATGAAATGGTTCGATAACTCCAGTGAACTTATCATGATAGCGTTCGCTACCGGGATTCTTTTTATTTTATTCATTCCCATCCCTGCCGGGTTATTAGACTTGCTTCTTATCGTGAACTTCAGCTGGGCATTAACTATTTTGCTTTTAACGTTTTACACAGATAAACCATTAAGTTTTTCAACATTCCCGGCGTTATTGCTCATCTCAACCCTGTTTCGATTAGCACTGAATATTTCGGCCACACGGCTTATTTTATCTGATGGAGATGCAGGCAAAGTAATTCAAGCAATGGGGCAATACGTGATTCAAGGTAATTACGTTATGGGCTTGGTCGTATTTTTAATCCTTATTATTGTTCAATTTATCGTTGTGACCAATGGTGCCCAGCGTGTTGCTGAAGTAGCTGCTCGTTTTACTCTGGACAGTATGCCCGGTAAACAAATGAGTATTGATGCGGATTTAAACATGGGGAGCATCTCACAAAGCGATGCAAAAATTCGAAGGTCACAAATAGAAAAAGAAGCCAATTTTTATGGCGCGATGGATGGAGCCAGCAAATTTGTAAAAGGTGATGCGATAGCAGGCATCCTGATCATTCTGGTAGACATCATTGGCGGATTTGCCATAGGAATAATACAAAAAGGTTTAAGTTTTTCTGAGTCCATTCAGACCTACACTCTCCTCACTGTTGGAGATGGTCTGGTCACTCAAATTCCAGCCTTAATCATTTCTACCGCCACCGGAATAATCGTGACCCGTGCAGCAACTGATGCCCATCTTGGAAGTGAGGTGGCAAAACAGATCAGTGCTTATCCCAAAAGTTTACTGATGGTCTGTGCCGGATTAACCGGGCTTTTATTCTTAAAAGGCATCCCAACTCTGTCAGTACTCCTGATTTTAATTCCCTTAATTATCCTCACCTGGTTTGCTTTTAAAGGAAAAAAAGAAATACAAATAGAAGAAGCAGAAGAAAATTTATATGAAAAAATTCGTATACACCCTATCGAAATTAATCTGAACAAAGAACTGTATGCTCAATTAATCCACCATGAAGAGCAATTAGTACAATCCATCCAGTTGATTAGAGAACGAATTGCCTTTGAGCTGGGTTTTGTATTACCAGATGTTAAAATAAAAACTGATAAAAAATTAGGATATCCTTTATATCAGGTAAGTATTCAAGGTACTAGTGAAGGTCATCATGCCTTACATATGGATAAAACACTCGCCATTTTTTCAAATCGCAGTAAAAATAATAGCCTACCCAAAGGAATTGAAGTGCGCGACCCCAGTTATGGACTTCCGGCAACCTGGATAGAACCCGAAAATAAACAAATAGCGCTCAATGATGGATTTACCGTATGTGAACCGTTAATAGTTTTAACCACTCATCTCAATGAAACCATTCAAGCCCATATAGCCGATTTACTCACAAGAGAAGAAACAGAGAAATTATTAATCCAACCAGGAATCAAAGCATTAAGTGAAGAGCTAATACCTTCCTTACTCCCTTTAGGTCATGTACAACGCATATTACAAAATCTGCTCAAGGAAAAAGTATCGATTCGCTATTTAACTCAAATCATTGAGTTATTATTAGAGCACGCGAAGAAGATACCTGAACCAACACAGCTTACGGAACTGGTAAGAACAGGCCTAGCTACGCCTATTTGTCAAAAATTGCTTGGCAATCAAAACAGCCTGTATGTATTAACCCTGGAATCATCGTTAGAGCAAAAGCTTAATCAAAATATGGTAAATAAAGAACAGCTGATTCTGGAGCCAGGTTTAACCGAGCGCCTCATAACCTCGCTTGCAACTCAGGTAGAACAAATGCTTGGTGAGCGCAAGCGTCCTATTCTTCTCTGTTCCTCATTATTAAGAAGGCATTTAAAACAATTAACTCAAAGAGTGATTCCACACCTGACCGTATTGGCTATGAATGAGATACCGGTCAATGTTCAGGTTGAATCATATGGCGTTGTACAATAAGGATGTAAGATGTTAGATGCAATAACAGCGACACAACTCGCAATGGAATTTGATCAATTAAAATTGCAGTCAATTAGCCAAAATGTGGCCAATATGAATACGCCAGGCTTTAAAAGGCAAATAGTAGAGTCCAATGGCTTTGATGAATTGCTGCAACCTCAATTGAATTCAGTTATTCAGCAAATGCAGCATAGCCAAATCAGAACTCAGGGAACGCTGACTCAAACTCATCAACCTACTGATTTAGCCTTAACCGGAAACGGTTACTTCCAGGTACAAAGTGAGCAAGGAATTTATTATACCCGACGCGGTGATTTTCAAATAAATAATCAAGGCGAGCTGTGTACTGCAACAGGAGAAACAGTTCTTGGAACTGGGGGGACTATTAAGGTCGATGGCACTCACTTTACCATTGATGCTCAAGGTGGCCTTTATATTGATCATCACAAAGCAGATCAACTCAACATCGTCCAATTCAACCAACCGCAAATGCTCCAATACTCAGGAAATGGCCTCTATAAAACAGAAGAATCACCTAACCCCGCGAATGGTTCCACACGCGTGCTGCAAGGATTCATAGAGCAATCCAATGTGAAGTCCATTGATGAAATGATGGATATGGTAAAAACCTCACGTCATTTTGAAGCAAGCCAACGAGTAATGCGCACTGCAGACACTATGTTAGCCACTGCAATCACTCAGCTAGGAGAAGGGAATGTCTGACGCACTATCAATTGCCGCCAGCGGATTAAAGGCAGAAGAGTTTTACATTGATAAAATTGCCAATGATTTAGCAAATTTGAATACTGCAAATTATAAGGCGAGTAAATTAACCTTTGAAGACGTGCTGTATCAAAACATCAACGGAGAAAATCCTCTATTTAATAACCAACCCAGTGCAAAGTTAGGGCTGGGTACAGCTGTTTACAAATCGGGTAAAGATTTTTCCACCGGGCCTTTAAAATCAACGAATAACTGGAATGATGTAGCCATTAATGGCGTCGGCTTTTATCAAGTAATCAATACCGATGGTACTGTTGTTTATACCCGAAACTCCACGTTCAGCATTGATTCTGATCACTATCTTTCAACACAGGATGGTTTAAGGTTGGCAGATAATATTCAGGTTCCCGATGATTTCACCAAATTAACCATTCAAGCCAATGGAGACGTTGAGGTAACTCTGAGCGATGAACCCGAACCACAACTGATTGGCACCATCCAACTGGCTAAATTCATCAATCCGGAAACATTAAATCCGGTAGGTGCTGGTATTTATATTCCAACCGATGAGTCAGGAGAACCGTTGACCGATAATCCTGGCAGTAGCGGATTAGGAACCTTGGCGCAAAACCAAATTGAAGGTTCTAATGTTGATATGGTCAATTCACTAATGCAATTAACCATGGCGCAACGTGTCTATCAATTAAATGCCAAAGCAGTACAAATTGCTGATGAACTGGAAAAAATGACCAATGAAATTCGTAATTAATCTCATGCTTTCCCTGCCCTTGGCATTGCAGGCTCATGCACAAGCTGTGCTACGCTTTCAGGAGCATATTTCCGCTCATCCTAAATATTTAGGTGATATAATAAGCATCAGCAAGCAGCACCAGGGCTTAATGAAACTCCCCTTGGACAGTTCTCCCACCACTGGAGAATTAATTTCCAAAGAACAAGTCATCCAATGGATTAACCATAAAGCAGGAACAATCGATTATCAATGGCGAGGTAAAAAATCAACCAGGGTTCAACAACAGATCCAATCAACCGGAAAGGAATTACTTAATAAAGCGCAAACAGCCTTAGAGCAACGATTAAAAAGCCAATATGATGTAATTAAACTGACTGCCAAAAACACCATTAAGGATAGTGAATATCCTTTGTCTGAATTTCAAGTAGAACTGCCTGATTCCCATCCTCCAGCAAAACAAATTTGTGTCTGGTTGAAGCATGGTAAACGTTCTATTCCGGTCTGGTTTGCCGTCCGTGCTTATAAATCAGTGCTGGTTGCAGCACGCCCCATTAAAAATCGCAGTACATTGAAACCGTCAGATGTCATTCTGATAAAACGCAATATTGCAGGCTTACACGAGAACCCATTAAGCAAATTACCGCAATCAGGATGGCTTAAAAAATCAATAAACAAAGGACATATTTTAATGCAAAGCGATGTAGTTAATATGCCGCAAATCCTGCGCGGTCATAACATCCAGGTACAGGTTAAAACGCATGGAATATCTATACTGTCCGACGCTATAGCGCAACATGACGGTTATACCGGTCAGGTAATACGCCTGAAAAACCCGGCATCTAATAAATATTTTGTTGCAAAAGTAACCGCACCAGGTAAAGCGGAGGTTTCAGCATGAAAAAAATAGTTATTCTACTGGTTACATTATGGGTACATTCACCAACGGGATGGGCAATTAATTTATTTCATGAAGAAGAATACAGGCCGTTAATTGCAGACAGAGTTGCTTCTTTGCCTGGGGATATTCTCACTGTGATTGTGCTGGAAACCTCCAATGCGCAGACTAGTGCTGATTTATCATCAGGTAAAGAAATAAAAACTGCATTGGAAGTAGGCTATAACAAAAACAATCATGAGGTTGAATTTGGATTAAAAGGCAAAGGGAAAACTGCAGCTAAGACAGGGCGCAATGGTAAAATCAAAGCCTCATTAACCGTACAAATTAAAGAAATATACCCCAATCGCACTTATCTTGTAGAAGGGATGCAAACGATCACCATCAATGGAGAACAACAAAATATTCTGCTAAGTGGCATCGTAAGACCAGAAGACATCAGCCCTCAAAACACGGTGCTCTCAACACGCCTTTCCAATGCACACATTACCTATTCTGGAAATGGTTCGGTTTCAGACTCTCAAAACCGCAATTATTTTTACAAGATTTTATCTTTTGTAGGATTAGTTTAATGAACAAATTAATAGTCATTCTACTCCTTATTACAGAACTATTAGTTCAGGGATCAACACATGCTGCGGTTCGCTTAAAATCCATAGCCAGGCTGTCAGGACTACAGGAAAACCCCATCAGCGGTTATGGCCTGGTTATTGGTTTGGCAGGTTCAGGAGATTCCCGGCGAAATAAAGACACAACTCAGGCTATTTCAAATTTATTACGAAGTTTCGGGGTCAATATTAATCCCAATGAAATCAACAGCAGAAATACGGCCACAGTGATTATCACCGCCAGCCTCCCTTCCTATGCACATCAAGGGGATAAAATCGACATCAACGTCGCCTCTTTGGGCGATGCGAAAAGCTTATTGGGTGGAACATTATTAGTAACTCCTCTCAAAGGCGCAGACAACCAGATCTATGCTCTGGCTCAAGGTCCCATTTCCATAGGAGGATTTAAATATGACTTGTATGGGAATGTGATTCAAAAAAACCATCCAACTACCGGATTAATTCCAGGCGGTGCCGTGGTCGAAAAAACACTTTATAACGAAGTAATTGATAAAACAGGAGATCTGCATTTAATTTTAAATCGCCCTGATTTTACAACCGCTGATCATATTGAATCAGCCATCAATAAACAATTTGGTAAAAATACCGCGTTGGCTCGCTCAGCGCAGGATATTGAAATTCACCCCCCTCTACCTGCAAGAAAACACTTTATTCGTTTTGTCAGCCAGCTCGAAAACATTGCCATTACTCCTGATAATTTACCTACTGTAGTAGTTAATGAGCGAACCGGGGTTGTTGTAGCAGGAGCCGATGTCAAGATTGATGCCGTCACGATATCACACGGTAATCTACAAATTGCTATTGCCACTGAATTTAATGTATCTCAACCCACATTACTACTGAATACAGGAAGACAGGCCAAAACAACAGTTACTCCCGCCACCAACATTAATGTGAAGGAAGCAGGAGCGAATACTGTAAATCTGAATCAAGGAGCAACCGTTGCAGATTTAATCACCGCATTAACACGAGTGCAAACGTCCACCCGCGACATCATTGCAATTTTGGAAAGTTTGCAACGAGCCGGTGCATTGCATGCTGAACTGGTTATTCAATAAGGAGCTATTGATGAACAAAGACACCACTATAGAATTAGTAAGCATGGCTCTTGATGCCTCCTTAATGCGTCAAACTGCAATAGCTAATAATGTTGCCAACATCAACAGCATTGGCTATCAAACTATGGAAGTCAATTTTGAACAGCAATTAGATAAAACTCATCTCATTACTGATTCTGAAGAGTTATCGGTAATTAAGCCCTTTTATCAAACCAGTGATCACCAATCCTCTATAGATGAGCAGATGGCTTTAAACGTCCAAAACATGACACATTATCGTGCCTTGATTAAAGGATTGAATCAAAAACTGGCTATCATGAAACTGGCATTACAAGGAACTAACCAATAATGAATTACACCCAGATTTATGCAATTGCTACACAAGGAATGAATGCCGAGAAATTGCGCGTTGATGTTGTGGCTAATAATATTGCAAATCAACACTCGTTAAAAAGCACTGACGGAACATTATTTCAAGCCAGTCAGGTAGTTACCACTGCCAAACCATTTTCAGCCCTATTGGAAGGAACAGTAGAAGCTGGCATTGATTCTATCGAAATAGTCTCACAGCAACTTCCTCCGAATAAAGTGTATGAACCAGCTCATCCTGCAGCAGACAAGCAAGGTTATGTTACCTACCCAGGAATAAGCACCATTGATGAGATGACCACTCTTTTACGTGCATCGCGAGCTTATGAAGCCAACATCAAAATAATTAATACAGCGCATAGCCTTTATTTACAGGCTCTGAATATAGGAGATGATCGGTGAATATTAGCCCAGTTACCCATTTATTCATGACCCAGGAAACACAGTCTGTAGAGCGAATGACACAACCTACCTCCTCCTTCTCCAGTTGGGTAGGAGAAAAGATTGTTGAAACCAATAACCAACTGAATGCTGCCGATGAAGCGTTAAGCCAATTGGCCAGTGGTCATGCAGAAAATTTGCACCAAACCATGCTGACTCTGGAGCAAGCCAAATTATCGTTTCACTATCTGGAGCAAATTCGCAACCGTCTGATGACCGCCTATCAAGATCTATTAAGAGAGCAAATTTAAAGTGAATTTTTTACAACAAACACAACATTGGTTCCAGGAATTACCATCAAAACGAAAAGTGACATTATCAGTTCTGCTCATCGTACTGATGATTACCACTGCCCTTATTTCCTGGTGGGCATTATCCCCTGATTTTGCCGTTTTGTTCCAACATCTGGAAGAACAAGATGCCAATAAAATTATTAGTCAACTGGATCAGGAACATATTGATTACCAACTACGGCATGGCGGTAGCGATATATTAATAGATAAAAATCTAATCGCTAAAACACGTCTGAAAATTATGAGTAGCGGCATTCAACTGAATGGTAGCGTTGGTTTTGAACTCTTTGATAAAAGTGATTTTGGAATGACCGATTTTTCCCAAAAAATAAATTATCAACGAGCATTACAAGGAGAACTTGAGCGCACCATCTCCAGTTTTGATGAAGTAAGGCAAGCCAGGGTTCATTTGGTACTGCCTGAAAACCATCTTTTTGATAAAGGTGAAAACCAGCCAAAAGCCGCAGTAACCCTAAACTTAAAACACAAATTAACTTACAAACAAGTGCTAAGCATCCAACAATTACTTACAGCCAGCGTGGCTCATTTAACCATCAAAAATGTAGTAGTTGTGGATCAAAATGGAAATACTTTGTCTCAATTTGAAGAAGAAAACAACTCCAATCATTTTAAGGCAAAGAAAAATATAGAGCGCTATCTGAATGATAAAGTAACACAGCTGCTTGCGACTGTATTTAGTCACAATCAAGTAATGGTAAAAATAGATGTTGCCATCAATTATGATGAGTTACAAAGGGAATTAATCAATCCGCAGTCCCAAGGGTTAATCACTCATGAAAAAGAAATAAAACATTCATCCTCCAGTGCCACAGATAAAACCAAAAACAATCAAGATGTTACCATGGAAAAATCCTATCAGTTTGGCAGTCAAAAGGAGCTGTTTAAAAAGGCAAGCGGAACGATTGAACGCCTGACCATTAGTGTTGTCGTACCGAATAATACTTCAATACAAACCATAGATCAGGTTCAGCGGCTGGTAAAAAGCACTGTTGGATTTAACGAACAACGCGGTGATAATCTGAGTGTTGAAGCGTTAATTGAACCCACAGCAGTGCCGATTTCTGAACCAACAATCATTCATGAAAATCCAATTCAAAAATCAGATACCCGGTTATTAGCATATTTCATCATTTTTTGTCTCACAATGAGTGCTACTGCAACCCTGATTATAAAAAGTGTTCGGAATAAAAAACGGCAAGTTCTATTGCTGGAGTTAACGGAGTGGCTCTCCCATCATGAATAAAGAATTTAAACACTTACTGTTAAAAATAGCGGCCCTTCCATTGAACGATCAAACATGGATGTTACGTCAGTTAACTGCAGAGCAACACGCACAATTTCACCAATTGCAAGGTAATGATCTATTGAGCCAGGCACGACGGTTTAGAACACTGCCATGCCCGGAAATAACACCGCCATCATCCCCTTCCTTACCAACACTATGTCATGACCTTCGACAGGAGGATCCGTTTTATATCGCCTTGATTCTAGAGCAAGGTCAATTTCACTGGAGCGAGCAATTTTTGCGCTCTCATGAGCACGGTGAGGAAATTCAATATTTAATGAATGATAAAATCGGCATGCTGAAATCTGGCACTAAATTAAGTGTATTCAAGCACTGGCAGAACCAACTAAGTTTTGAAGATCAACTGGTGACAAGTCATGGCTAAAATCATAAAGAAAGCACTGATCAGCTCAGAAACCATCACCATAGGCACTCTCATGCCTGTAAGCAATACAACTGATAATGAGTTGCATACGACAAAAAATACGCAACGCAATGAAACTTCTTTGGAAGACTTGCGGACACAAGCATACCAACAAGGTTTTGAGGCAGGAATTCGGGAAGGTCAAACACGCATAGAACAACAAGTCGAACGATCAAAACATGACTTAGAGAAACTGCTACTCTCAGTACCTCAAGCAATTGCTCAATGTCGTATGGAATTAAACAGGGAAATTGCCGACATTGTCTTAATAATCAGTCAGGAATATTTTGTTGAACAACAACGTACTCCAGAAGCATTGCAAGCACAAATCAATCAAATATTGAATCAGATCAATAACGAACAAAGCATTGAGTTGTGCTTGCATCCAGAAGAAATTAAATTAGTACAAAAAGCAAACATCCAGCTAAATGCCAGTCATCTGAATAGTTTAAAAATTAAAGCAGACGATAATCTTGCCCTGGGAGGTTGTCTTATCAAAACCGAACACGGGATCTTTGATACCAGTATTGAAACACGAATTGATCGGCTAAAAGAATATCTGATAGAAATAAGGTCAAGGGGGCAGCATGACTCTCTGGGCTAACTCATTACAGGCGATAGAACGACTAGGTGAAATTGAACAATTTGTTGGGCTGCAGCTCATAGCGAATGGCCCGCCGCAGGCCTTTATCGGTGAAGTATGCGATTTGCTTGATCAAAATCAAAAAATTCTAGGAAAAG